>NZ_JBASZT010000259.1:0-13378 GCF_049661145.1 Microbacterium sp. | reverse complement strand
CGGCCGGAGAAAGCTCCGCACCTCGCAGCGCCTCCCCAACCGCCGCGGGTGACGACGGACCAGTGGCCGGACACAGGTGCGTGATCGACGAAGATCCTGCGGGCGGCCACGCTGCACTCTCCTGTGTCCTCGGCACAGTGCGGCGCGATTCTTAGCGCTGTGCGCACATTGTCGCGCCCCCGAGCAGGTTCCTAACCTCGAACCATGGCCCCGCTACGCGGCGTCGCGCCCGTCGGCGTCGCGATCCGCCGGGTCCCGCGCACCACGACCTGCCCCACTCCACGCACTCACCGACCCGAAGGACGACAGCATGACCAGCACACACCTCAGGGGCGCCGCCATGATGGCCACCGGCGCTCTCGCCGCGGTGGCGCTCACCGCGTGCGGCACCGGAAGCCCCGACACCGGGGACTCCGCCGATCCCGCCGACTACGTCTCCGGCGGCACCTTCACGGTCGCGCTCAACGACGATCCCGGTAACCTCTCGCCGCTGACCGGATCCTCGCTCGTGCAACGTGCGCTCGTGCCGTACGCCTACGAGTCGCTCGCGTTCACGACGGAGGACGGCGAGTTCGTCCCGTGGCTCGCCGAGAGCTGGGAGGAGACAGCCACCTCCATCACCTACACGATCAAGGACGGCATCACCTGCGCGGACGGCTCCCCGTTCACCGCGGAGACGGTCGCGAACAACATCGCCTACCAGGCGGGCGCCGAAAACGGGACGTTCTGGCACGGGTCCAACATCACCCCGGGAATGTCGGCGACAGCCGACGGCGACACCGTCACGATCACGAGCGACACGAACAATCCGTTCATGCTCTCCTCCACCGGCGCCGTCGAGATGGTCTGCCAGTCCGGGCTCGATGATCCCGACTCGCTCGCCGATGCCACCGACGGCACGGGGCTGTTCGCCCTCACCTCGGCCTCGCCGGGCAGTGAGTACGAGTACACCAAGCGCGACGACTACACGTGGGGCCCCGAGGACATCACGAGCGACACCGTGGGGCTGCCCGACACGATCGTCGGAAAGGTCGTCGCAGACGAGTCGACCGCGGCGAACCTGCTGCTCTCGGGCGACCTGAACGCGGCCTCGATCGCTGGCACGGACGCGACGAGACTGGATGCCGCCGGACTCGCCTCCAAGGGCGTCCCGAACCCGATCGGCCAGATGCTCTTCAACATGCGACCCGATCGGGCAAGTTCGGAGCTCGCCGTTCGCAAGGCGCTCAGGCTCGCCCTCGACCGGGAGACCATCGGCGAGCTGGTCACCGACGGAAAGTACCAGGAGTCCACCTCGCTCATCTTCCAGTCGCCCTACCTGTGCACCGCAGGCGGACCGAAGTGGACGCTGCCGGACGTCGACGTCGATCAGGCGGCCACGATCCTCGACGACGCGGGCTGGGAGCTCGGCGCCGACGGCAAGCGCGAGCGTGACGGCAAGCCGCTGACCATCCGCTTCCTGTACGACGCAGGCACCCCCAGTCACGGCGCGGCCGCCGAGGAGGTGCAGGCGGAGTGGAACGAGATCGGCGTGACCACGGAGCTCGTCGCGGAAGACCCCGCCGGCTGGGCCCAGGACATCTGGACCGTGTACAACTGGGACACCGGCTTCATCCAGATCAACCCGTCGACCCCCGTCGTCCTGAGTCTGTTCTATTTCGGCGACTTCGCCGAGAACGGCGGCTACAACTTCCAGGGCTCCGACAACGCCGCGTACAAGGAGCTCGCGGGCGAGGCGTTCCAGGCGCCGGATGCCGACACGGCGTGCGACCTGTGGCAGTCTGCCGAGAAGGTGCTCGTGGACGACGTCGAGTCGTTCCCGCTCGCACAGGCCGACATCCCGGTGTACTTCAGCGGCGCCACAGCGGAGCTCCCGGGCTCCATCCAGCCGCTGACGATCCGGATGCTGGGCTGATCGCCCCGCTGGAGGACACCCGCATGACGCTCTCCCCTGCCCCGGCCGCCGCCCCCGCGCCCACCGCGGCGGCCGGCGCGGGAGAGAGCCGGGTGCGCGCATTCGCCTCCTCCCCCCGGCTCGCGTTCGTGGCCCGTCGGCTCGGCCGCGCGATCATCTCCCTGGCGATCGTGCTCGTCGCCGCGTTCTTCATGGTCCAACTCGTGCCCGGCGACCCGGTGCGCGCGGCGCTCGGAACGACGGCACCGCCGACGAGCGTCGAGGAGTTGCGCCACGCTCTCGGTCTCGATCTGCCTCTCGGCGAGCAGTTCGTCCGCTACGTCCAGGGGCTGTTCACGGGAGACCTCGGCACCTCGATCAGCTCCCGACGCCCGGTCGGCACGATCCTCGCCGAGCGCTTGCCGACCACGCTGTTCCTCGCCGTCGCATCCTTCCTCATCGCCGCCGTCGGCGCGTTCCCGATCGGGGTCGCCACCGCGGTGTCGGCGCGCGGCGGACGGCACCGCATGGCGGATCTGGGGGTCTCCGGCCTGCTCGGCCTCATGATCGCGGTGCCCAACTTCCTCATCGCCGTGCTGCTGATCGCGGTGTTCAGCATCGGCCTGCAGTGGTTCCCGCCCGCCGGCTGGGGCTCCCCCGACCAGGTCGTGCTTCCCGTGGCCGCGCTCGCGATCGGCCCGCTGGCCTACCTCGCCCGGATCGTACACGTCGAGATGCTGCGCGTCCTCGACGAGCCCTACATCACGACCGCCCGCAGCAAACGGCTGCCGCCACGCGACGTCTACGTCCGGCACGCCCTGCCCAACATCGTCACGGCCGTGCTCACCGCGGGCGGCGTGGTCCTCGTCGGCCTCGTCGCCGGCACCGTGCTCATCGAGACCGTGTTCACGATCCCCGGCATCGGCTCGACGATCGTCAGCGCCATCACCCTCAAGGACTACCCGCTGATCCAGGGCGTGGTGCTCGTCTACGCCTGCCTCGTGCTCGGCGCCAATCTGCTGATCGATCTCGCACTCGCCGTGGTCGACCCGCGCTCGACGATCGCGGAGGCCTGATCCATGACCATAGATCTGCGCCGCCTCGTCGCGACTCCCCAAGGCATCGCGGTGCTCGCAGGGGTCGTGCTCGTGCTGCTGGCGACGCTGTTCGGCGACCTCGCCTTCGGCGATGCCGCAACCACTCGAGACATCCCGAACCGGCAGCTGGGGGCGAGCCTCGCACACCCGTTCGGCACCGACGAGCTGGGGCGCGACCTGTTCGCACGCGTCGTCGTCGCGACCCGGCTGTCGGTCCTGCTCACGCTCGGCGGCACCGCCATCTCCCTCGCGGGCGGGATCGTGCTGGGCGTGGTCGCGGCGGTGCTGCCGGTGCGGCTACGACGACTGGCGTCGGGGTTCATCGACATCCTGCTGTCGTTCCCGTGGTTGCTGCTCGCGCTGTTCTTCTCCGTCATCTGGGGCGCGACCGCCACGGGCGCCATGCTCGCGATCGGTTTCGCCGGAATCCCCGTCTTCGCCCGGCTCGTGACCACGCTCGCCTCCTCGGTCGCCTCGAGCGACTACGTGCACGCCGCCGGCATCCTCGGCGTCTCACCGTGGCGCACCGCCACTCGTCACGTGCTGCCGAACATCCTCCCGCCCCTGGTGGTCAACACCGCCGCCCATGCCTCGGTCACCCTGCTCTCGTTCGCCGCACTGTCCTTCCTCGGTCTCGGCGTCCAGGCGCCGGAGTACGACTGGGGGCGTCTGCTGAACGAGGGCGCCCGCCGCATCTACGTCGACCCGATGGCGGCGATCGGCCCCGGCATCGCGATCGTTCTCACCGGCATCGTCTTCTCCCTGCTCGGCGAAGTGCTCAGCGAGTCGGGGCGGGTGCATCGCGTTCGTGAGGTGCTGCGCCGCCGCCGCTCGGACGAGCGCGTCGCCGAGCCCGACGACACCGACCCGGTCGCAGAAGTGCGCGGGCTCCGCGTCGCCTTCGACGACGGCGCCGGCGGCCTCGTCGAGCGGGTCCGCGGCGTGGATCTCACCGTGCAGCCGGGCGAGACGATCGGCATCGTCGGCGAGTCCGGGTCCGGCAAGTCGGTCACCGCGATGGCGCTCGCCGGACTGCTCGGGCCCGAGGCGGCGGTCACGAGCGAGCGCCTCGTGTTCCGTGGCGTCGACATGACGGCCGTGCCCAATGCCGCCGAGCGCCGTCGGCTGGGTCTCGAGCAGGCGATGATCTTCCAGGATCCGCTGAGCTCGCTCAATCCGGCGCTCACGATCGGGCACCAGTTGCGCGAGGCGAGCGAGGTGCACGCGCGGATGCCGAGGACGCAGGCGATCCGGCGGGCCCTCGCGGCCCTGACGCTCGTGCGGATCCCCGACCCCGCGCGACGACTCGCGCAGTTGCCGCACGAGCTGTCCGGCGGCATGCGGCAACGCGCGATGATCGCGATGGGCCTCATGGGCACGCCACGGCTGATCATCGCCGACGAGCCGACGACCGCGCTCGACGTGACAGTGCAACGAAGCGTGCTCTCGGCGCTACGCGACGCGCAGACCACCACCGGGGCCGCCATCGTGCTCATCTCTCACGACATCGCACTGGTGAGCGGCTTCTGCGACCGCATCGTCGTCATGCGAGGCGGGGAGGTCGTCGAGCAGCTCCCGGTGAACCGACTCGACGAGGCGCAGCACTGGTACACGCGTGCTCTCATCGCGTGCGTGCCCGATATGACGACCGACCGGTCGCGCCCCCTCCCGGTCATCGAGGCGGAGACCCCCACCGGGTCGATCGCGACGGTGCCGGCCGACGAAGGATCGGAGGCCCGCAGATGAGCGGACTCGAGTTCCGTGGTGTCAGCGTGCGGTACGGCCACGGCGCGGCCGCCATGGTCGCCGTGGACGCCGTCGATCTCGTCGTGCGTCCCGGCACGACGCATGGGCTGGTGGGCGAATCGGGCTCGGGAAAGTCCACCATGGCGCGCATCGCGGTGGGACTCGCCCCGATGAGCGGCGGCAGCATCCTGCTCGACGGCGTCGACATCGCCTCGCGCGACCGCGCCGCCAGACGCGCGCGCAGACAGGTGCAGATGGTGTTCCAGGACCCGCTGGCCGCTCTCGACCCGAGGATGCCGGTGGGTGCCTCCATCGCCGAGGGCACGGTCGCGACCGGGCGGGAATACCCCCGTGCTCAGCTGCGCACCCGGGTCTGGGAACTGCTCGAGCGGGTACACATCGATCCTGCGCGCGCCGGCGACCCGCCGGCGGCGTTCTCCGGCGGGCAGCGACAGCGCATCACGATCGCCCGTGCCCTCGCGGCGGAGCCGAGCGTGCTCATCGCGGACGAGATCACCTCGGCGCTCGATGTGAGCGTGCAGGGGGTCGTCCTCAACCTGCTGCGCGAGTTGCAGTCCGACCTCGAGCTGACGATGCTGTTCATCTCGCACAACCTCGCCGTCGTGCGCTACGTCGCCGACGAAGTCAGCGTCATGCGCCACGGACGCATCGTCGAGCACGGCGCGACCGCGTCGGTGCTGGCCGAGCCCGCCGACCCCTATACACGCGAGCTGCTGCGATCCATCCCCGTGATGGGCGAGCCGCTCGATCTCGCTCTGGACGGGTCGGCATGACCCTCCTGCTGCGCGCCGCCCGCATACCCGGCCGCTCCGCTCCCGTCGACGTGCTCGTCTCCGGGGACCGCGTCACCAGGGTCGCATCGCGCATCCGGGAGCCCGCGGCACGCGTCGTCGATCTCGACGGGCGCTTCCTGCGCCCCGGACTCTGGGACAGCCACGTCCATTTCACGCAGTGGGTGATCGCCCGGGCGCGCGTCGACCTCGCGTCCGCCTCGAGCGCCGCCGAGACCGTGGACCTCGTGCGCAGAACACTCCCCGGCCGCACGGAGGAGGTCGTCGTCGGGTACGGCTTCCGCGACGGATTGTGGCCGGACGCACCGACTCGCGACGCGCTCGACGCCGTCGCTCCCCGGCGCCCGGTCGTGCTCGTCTCCGGCGATCTGCACTGCGGCTGGCTCAACAGCGCCGCCGCGCGCCTGCTCGGAGCGGCACTGCCCGCGGACGGGGTGCTGCGGGAGGCGGAGTGGATCGGGACCCTCGATCGCCTGGACGCGCAGACCCAGCCACGCCTCGAGCACTACCGCGACGCGGCCGCCGCGGCGGCGGCGCGGGGCTTGGTCGGCATCGTCGAGTTCGAGAACGCCGACAATCCGCGGTTGTGGCCCGAGCGCGTCGCCGCGGGGGTGACGACGCTGCGCGTCGAAGCGAGCGTGTGGCCCGACCGGCTCGAGCAGGTCATCGCACGGGGGCTGCGCACGGGAGACCGGCTCGAGGCTTCGGGGCTCGCGACGATGGGCCGGCTCAAGATCGTCGCCGACGGGTCGCTCAACACCCGGACCGCCTTCTGCTGGGATCGGTATCCCGACATCCCGGCCGACCATCGGCATCCGTTCGGCATCGAATCCGTCGCCCCCGCCGAGCTGGAGCGCATCGTCGCGCGCGCTCACGCCGCGGGCATCCTGCCCGCCGTCCACGCGATCGGCGATCGCGGGAACACCGAGGTCATCGACGTGTTCGAGCGCCTCGGCATCGCCGGCACGATCGAGCACGCACAACTGGTGACCACGAGCGATCTCGCGCGGTTCGGGCGGCTCCGTCTGACCGCGAGCGTGCAACCCGAGCACGCCGTGGACGACCGGGACGTCGCCGGGCGCCACTGGCGGGGCCGGACGGACCGTGCGTTCGCCTTCCGTTCGCTGCTCGACGCCGGCGCGACCCTCGCGCTCGGCTCCGATGCCCCGGTCGCACCGTTGGACCCGTGGATCTCGATCGCCGCGGCGGTCTCGCGCACGCGAGGGGGCCGTCCCCCCTGGCATCCGGAGCAACGACTCGACGTCGGGGACGCGCTCGCCGCTTCTTCGCGCGGGCGCCGCGCGGTGGTGGCCGGCGAAGTCGCGGACCTGATCGTGCTGGAGTCCGATCCGCTCGCGTCGGGCGCCGCGGACGGCGCCACGTTGCGTACGTTCCCCGTCGCCGCGACGCTGCTCGGCGGTCGCTTCACCCACACCACCCTGGAGGGCTGATGCCCGCGTTCACGACACAGACCGGCGTCGAGATCTACTACGAGACGAACGGTGACCCATCGGACCGGCCTCTCGTACTCGTCCACGGCAGCGGGGCACAGCTCATCGGGTGGGACGACGAGTTCGTCGCTCAGCTGGTCGATGCGGGGTTCTACGTCGTGCGCCCCGACAACCGCGACGTGGGTCTCAGCCAGATGACGGCCGAGCGCCGCGATCTCACGGCCACCTATGACCTCTCCGACATGGCGGAGGACGTCGTCGCGCTGCTCGATGAGCTGGGTATCGCCCGGGCACACCTCGCCGGCATGTCGATGGGCGGCTACATCATCCAGCTCGTGGCGATCTCGCACCCCGATCGGGTGGCGAGCCTCGCGCTGATGTCCACCTCGGCATCCAGCGCTCCCGAGTTCCTCGCCTCGGCGCCGGGAGACGGCAAGCCGGTCGAGAAGGTGCCGCGGCTGTTCGGTCGTGCCGCCTACATCGCGATGTTCGTCGCCGGTCAGCGCCAGCTGGCCTCGCCCGGCTTCGCGTTCGACGCGAAGGAGTCCGCCGCGCTCGGTGCGCGGTACTACAAGCGCAGCTTCCGCCCCGACGGCGTCGCGCGACAGTGGAACGCGCTCCTGCGCGGACCCCTCGAGCGGCGGGAGGCGCTCGGCGCCGTCACCGCGCCGGCCATCGTCATCCACGGTCTGCAGGACCCCGTACTGCTGCCGTACGCGGCGGCGACGCTCGCGGAGATCCTGCCGGCCGCCGAATTGCAGCTGTACCCGGAGATGGGCCACGACGTGCCGCGCGAGCTGTGGCCGGACTTCGTGCGCGCGTTCGTGCGCGTGGCCGACCGTGCCGCGGCCGCGGACGCCGTCGACGGCGGGGAGGACGACCCGAGTCATGCGTGAGAACCCGCAGTACGCCGGCGGTGGACTGGCGTGGGCGGCCGACCTGCTCCGCGCCCACCCGTGGGCGACCATGGTCTCGAACGGCGCCGGGGGCGCAGGTCCCGTCGTGTCGCACTACCCGTTCCTGGTGGAGTCGCTCACCGTCGGCGGGGACGCCGCGGACGATCTCGTCATCGTGTCGCACGTGGGCCGTCCCGACGAGCGCCTGCACCGACTCGGCGAGCAGGAGCTGTGCGTCGTGGTGTACGGCCCGAACGGCTACATCTCGCCGAGCTGGTACGAGGTGCCGGTCGCCGTGCCGACCTGGAACTTCGCGACCGCCCACCTGTACGGTGTGCCCGAGATCCTCTCCGACGCGGAGAACCTCGAGGTCCTCGACGCTCTCGTCGCCCGCTTCGAGGCCCCGCTGCCGAACCCGTTCCTCATGCGGGGCACCCTCGAGAACGCGGAGTATGCGGAGCGCATCGTGCACGGCACCGTGGGGTTCCGCATGCGCGTCACCCGCGCCCTCACGAAGGAGAAGCTGAGCCAGGACAAGCCGACGCCGGTGGTCGAGCGGATCGTCGCGGCCCTTGAAGCTCCCGGCCCGTATGAGAACCCGCAGCTGGCGGCCCGCATGCGCGACGTGCGCCGCTGACCCCACCGGGCGCGGCCCGAACCGGCTGAATGCGCCCCACGCTCAGCGCGCCACCGCGCCGAGCATCCGCACCCGGCACGCGAGCTCGACGGCGAAGCGGGTGTCCGGGTCGTCGAGGTCGAGCTGCAGTGCCTCGCGAATGCGCTTGAGCCGATAGCCGACCGCGTTGGCGTGCAGATGGAGCTCGCGTCCGGCATGGACGAGCGAGTTGTTGTGCGACAGGTACGCGAGCAGGGTCTTCACCGCAGTCGTGGCGCGCTCCTGCCCGAGGGCGTCGAGCGGTTGCAGGATGTCGGCGAGCAGCTTGCGACTGATCGGCGACGCGAAGAAGTCCAGCAGCACCCGCCGCAACCCCGTCACATCGGTGAGCTCGACACCGCCGGGTCGGCCGGACGCGATCGCGGACTCGGCGGCGATCCGCGCCTCCGCAGCCGAGAGCCGCAGCCCCACCGCCCCGATCTGCGGAGTACCGAGCCCGAGCGTGTACTGCCACCCGGCACCGGCGAGGGTGCGCGCATGCTCCTGGATGCGCGTGCCGACTTCGCGCAGTCGTCGCTGATGGTCCGCAGCGCCGTGCTCCTCGGTGCTCACCAGGATGAGGTCGTCCTGCAGGAAGGCGACGTGCCAGGTCTCGTCGCGACCGTCGACGAGCTGCAGCGCGAACAGCTCCAGCGCCGGTTGCACGCTGCGGGGCGCGGCGGCTCCCGGGTCGGTGGCGTGGGAGGGCCGAAGCCAGGCCACGACGTGCGACTGATGCAGCGGAAAGCCGAGGCGAGCCGCCTGCCCCATGAACGCCTCGACGCGGCTCGACTCGGCGAGCACGAGCTCCACGAGCAGGTCTGCGCGCGACTGGCTGCCGGCATACCGATCCCGCATCCGACGCTGCGCGGTGCGCGACAGCAGCGAGGCGATGACGGGCAGGGCGACGGATGCCGCGGCATCCCCGTCAGGCGCGACGAGCCGGCCCACCGGCACTTCGCCGATGCAGACCGCGTCACTGTCGAACCAGCTGAGCGTCGGGTCGTCGACGACCTCGAGCCGCGCCCCGAGCGTCACTCCCGCCGCCTCGAGCACCGCCTCGACTGTCGCGTCCGGCGCCCCGGCAGCGGCTGTCGCCGATGCGATCGTGTCGGCGGCACGCATCATCGCCTCCGACGCGCCACCGGCGAGCAGCCGATCGACCGACATCGCGAGGTCGGCCGCGGGAACTCCGGGGGCGGCGAACACCGGCACCCCGCCGCGGTCGGCGAGTGTGGCTGCGGTCTCGGGCATGGCCAGATCGGTCGTGAACACCAGTCCTGCCAGCCCCCGGGCGCTGGCCTGCCGCAACGCGATGTCGAGCCGGTACGGCGCGGGCGTCTCGTCGCCGGGAACGATCACGAGGGTCGAGCGCGGGACGCTGCTCAGGCGCCCCAACACAACCACGTCGACGCGATCGATGACGGCGGCACCCGAAGGGCCGGCGTCGTGCCGGATACCCAACCGCCTGGACTGATCGACGAGATCCGAGATCGTCAGCTGTGCCATGGGCACAGTATGTCGCGTTTCTCTGACTTGCAGAACCATAGGCGCACCACAGGTGCGCCCATATGGTGGAAGCCATGGCCCTACCCCCCATCGACGCGCCCCCTCGTTTGACGTCGATTGCGGCGTCCGACGTCGCCGCTCTCGCCGCGGGCACCGCGATCTTCGGCACCGGCGGCGGCGGGGCGGTCTACAACGCCCAGATCGCCGCGGAGCTGTCACTCGTCGAACACGGCCCCGTCGACGTCGTGACCGTCGGCGAGCTCGGCGCCGACGACCTGGTCATCTCGATGTCGGGCATCGGGGCACCGACCGTCGGCATCGAGATGCTGTCGGCGAACCATCAGATCCACAGCCTGATGCGCGAAGGCGAACGGGCCGCCGGGCGGCCGATCACGACGCTGATGCCCGCCGAGATCGGCGGGAGCAACGGCATCGGACCGATCGGCTGGGCGGCCCGGCTGGGTCTGAAGATGCTCGACGGCGACGGGATGGGGCGCGCCTTCCCGGACGCGGCGATGGTCGCGATGAACGTCGCCGGCGTGCCCTGCGACTTCGCCGTCATGAGTGATGTCGTCGGCAACGTCTCCGTCATCAAGACCGTGGATCTGCACTGGATGGAACGCCTGGCCCGGGCTCTGACGGTCGCGAGCGGTTCGATCTGCCTCGGCGTGCACTACCCGCTGACGGCCGAGACCGCCAAGGGAGCCGTCATCGAGGGAACGGTCAGCGCGGCGGCGCGCGTCGGTCGCGCCCTGCTGGAGGCCCCCGAGCCCGTGGATGCCGTCGCCCAGGCGGTCGGCGGCGTCATCCTGCTCCGCGGCAAGATCACCGACCTGGACCGCCGCACCGAAGCCGGGTTCGCTCGCGGGTCGGTCACGATCGCGGGTACGGGAGCGGACCGGGGGCGGCTGCAGCGGCTCGAACTGCAGAACGAGAACCTCATCGTGCTCGAAGACGGCGAGGTGCTCGCGAGCGTGCCCGACAACATCACGATCATCGACGCCGAGACGGGCCAGGCGATCACGACCGAGTCGCTGCGTTACGGCCAGCGCGTCGCCGTGCTCGCCTGGGCGTGCGACCCGCTCTGGCGCAGCCCCCGGGGTCTCGAGCTCGCCGGCCCGCGCGCCTTCGGCTACGACCTCGAGTACGTCCCGTTCGATCCCACGACCGCGCGGAGGGCTCTGTGACGGCACGCAGCGAGACCCGCACCGAACGCGATCTCTCGATCGGCGTCGACGTCGGAGGCACCAACACCGACGCCGTCGTGCTCGACGGCACGGGCCGGGTGCTCGCACACACCAAACAGGCGACGACCGAGGACGTGACCGGGGGAATTCGGTCCGGCATCGCGCAGGTGCTCGCCGAGATCGCCGGAAAGCGGCATCGCGTCTCCCGCGTCATGCTCGGCACCACCCACGCGACCAACGCGATCGTCGCCCGTCGGGGACTCGATCGGGTCGCCATGGTGCGCCTGGGCGCACCGGCCGCGACCGAGTTCCCGCCGCTGCTGGGGTGGCCGGACGAGCTGTCTTCTCTCGTGCTCGCGGGCTCGGCGATGATCCGCGGCGGTCACATGGTCGACGGCACCCCGATCGCGGCGCTGGACCGCGACGGCATCCTGCGCTTCCTCGACGGTCTGGACGGCTTTGACGCGGTCGCCGTCGCAGGCATTTTCAGCCCGTCGACCCCCGACCAGGAGCAGGAGGTGGCCGAGCTCATCCGGGCAGAGCGCGGCGCCGACACGCGCGTGTTCCTCAGTCAGGACATCGGCCCGATCGGGCTGCTGGAGCGCGAGAACGCGACAGTGCTCAACGCGGCGCTCTACTCGGTCGCACGCACGGTGACCGAGGCGCTCGTGACCGTCGTCGCGGAGGAGGGCCTCGATGCGGTCACCTTCTTCGCGCAGAACGACGGCACCCTCATGTCGCTCGAGTACGCAGCGCAGTATCCCGTGCTCACGATCGGATCCGGTCCGGCGAACTCGATCCGCGGCGCCGCCTACCTCTCCGGAACCGAGGACGCCATCGTCATCGACGTGGGCGGAACCACGTCCGACCTCGGCGTCGTCGTCCACGGCTTTCCACGCGAGTCCACCCTCCCGCGGGAGATCGGCGGCGTACGCACGAACTTCCGCATGCCCGACATCCTCAGCCTCGGCATCGGCGGCGGCACGATCGTCGACCCGTCCACCGGTGCCGTCGGACCCGATTCGGTCGGCTACCGCATCGGCACGGAAGGGCTGCTGTTCGGCGGAGCCACTCCTACTCTGACGGATGCCGCGGCTCTCGCGGACACGGTGATCGCCGGTCGCCGGCTGCCGTCACAGCCGCCGAAGACCCAGGACACGCTACGGGAGGCCCTCCAGGTCGCGCACGGACGCCTGGAGGAGGCCGTCGAGCGGCTCTCTCTCGGCCGCGTCGACCTGCCACTGATCGTCGTCGGCGGTGGCGGGTTCCTCGTGCCCGAGGAACTGCCCGGAGTGAGCGAGGTCATCCGACCCGGGCACGGCGACGTGGCCAACGCCGTCGGTGCCGCGATCGCGCTGGCCGGAGGACGCGCCGACCAGCTCGCGGTGCTCGGTGAACGCGAGCAGGCGATCGCGGCTGCCTCCGAGACCGCGATCGCGCGAGCGATTCAAGCGGGCGCCGACCCGCTCGAGGTCGCGGTCGTCGACGTTCTCGAGACGCCCGTGACATACACCGACCGTCCGACGGTGAAGGTCAGCGTGAAGGCGGCCGGGCCGCTTGCCCGCCTCGGCGAGCGGACGGCTGCTCGTGCCTGAGCTGCTCGCCGATCTCGTGATGCTGCGGCGCGCCCTGCACGCCGATCCCGAAGTGGGGCTCGACCTGCCGCGCACGCAGGCGCGGCTTCTGTCCGCCATCGACGGTCTGGGCCTCGAGGTCGAGACCGGGCGCGAGCTCAGTTCGATCACCGCCGTTCTGCGCGGCGGCAGGCCCGGTCCCGTCGTGCTGTTGCGCGCCGACATGGACGCGCTGCCGATCGTCGAGGCGACGGGGCTGCCGTTCGCGTCGACCAACGGCGCGATGCACGCGTGCGGCCACGATCTGCACATGGCAGGCCTGGTCGGGGCGGCGCGACTGCTGGCCGCCCGGCGCGACGAGGTGCCCGGCACCGTCGTGTTCATGTTCCAGCCTGGCGAAGAGGGCTTCGCCGGTGGCCGACTGATGATCGACGAGGGAGTGCTGGATGCCGGCGGCGCACGCCCCGTCGCCGCCTACGCCGTGCATGTCGACAGCGTCACTCCGGCGGGCGTCGCCGTGACCCGCGGGGGACCGATCATGGCGAGCGCGAGCGCGC
>NZ_JBASZT010000258.1:0-7156 GCF_049661145.1 Microbacterium sp. | reverse complement strand
GCCCCGACCGCCCCGCCGACGGCGAGGCCCGCGACCCCGATCCCGGTGCGACGCAGAAACTCGCGCCTGCTGGTGTCGCTCTCGGCCATGCGCTCCAGCCTAGGTGCCGCGCCCGTGGACACCTGCGCGCGTCGCGTACGGAGATCCTCGCGGGATGCGGAGGGCTGCCCGACCTGCGCGTGCATGCGGCCGGATTCCCCGCAGCGCGCGGGCTCCTCGATCGCCGACGGTAGCGGGACCATCGCCGCCATGTCGGGATCATTGCGTCTTTGTAACCATTGGCGCCCACCCTTGCCCCGTGGGTGCAACTGCCGCGTCACACTCGGTAACTTCGACTCGTGCGCTCGCGAGATCCGCGTGCCCATCAATGTGGAGGCTGCATTGACCATCTCGACTACCAAGAAGCTCGCCGGCATCATCGCCGCTGCCGGGCTCATCATCGCTCTTGCCGGCTGCGGATCGGCCCCCGACGCGACCTCGACCGAGAGCGGCGACGCCGGCGGCAGCGTCATCGACGGCTTCAAGCCGTGCATCGTCTCCGGCACCGGCGGCTGGGAAGACCGCTCGTTCAATGAGCTCGGCAAGAAGGGCTTCGACGAGGCGCTCGCGGAACTCGACGTCGAGGGCGTCGCGGTGGCATCGAGCACCAGCTCGGACTTCGCCCCGAACATCCAGAGCGTGCTCGACCAGAACTGCACGATGGTCGTTACGGTCGGCTTCGATCTGGCCGCGGCTGCGGCTGAGGCGGCTGAGGCCAACCCGGACGTGCAGTTCGTGTCGATCGACGACGTCGTAGACCAGGATTTCGACGGCGAGACCGACTTCCCGAACATCAAGCCGATCATCTTCGACACTGCGCAGGCGGCGTTCCTCGCCGGCTACGCATCAGCCTCGTACTCGACGGCCAAGAAGGTCGGCACGTTCGGCGGCAAGCCGTTCCCGACCGTCACGATCTTCATGGACGGCTTCAAGCAGGGCGTCGAGTACTGGAACGAGCAGAAGAGCGACAGCGTCGAGGTGCTCGGCTGGGACGGCGAGAACGGCGTGTTCGCCGACGCCTTCTCGCCCGGTCAGCCGGCGACCAACGCCGCGCAGGGCCTCGTCGACCAGGGCGTCGACGTGTTGCTCCCGGTCGGCGGCGGCATCTACCAGAGCGCCGCGTCGGTCATCCGCGACTCCGGTCGTGAGATCGCGCTGCTCGGCGTCGATGCCGACGTGTTCGAGACCGACCCGAGCGTCGGCGACCTGCTGTTGACCTCGATCCTCAAGGTCATCGACGTGGGCGTCAAGGAGACGATCGTCTCGGCCGGCCACGGCGAGTTCGACGCGACCCCGTTCGTCGGCACGCTCGAGAACAAGGGCGTGGGGCTGGCTCCGTTCCATGACTTCGACAGCAAGGTCTCGCCGGATCTGCAGGGCGAGCTCGACGAGATCACCGCAGGCATCATCGACGGCTCGATCCCGGTGAAGTCCTACCTCGCAGGCTGAGGCCCAGGCACAGGCGGTGGGGAGGCTGGTCACGTACCGGCCTCCCCACCGCCGTTCCTCTCCGCATCGATGCGCCCGTGCGCGCACGCATACCGCTTGAATAGGATCGGGAGACATGAAGCTCGAACTCCGTGGCATCACGAAGCGCTTCGGCAGCCTGGTGGCCAACGACCACATCGATCTCGTGGTCGAACAGGGCGAGATCCACTGTCTCCTGGGCGAGAACGGGGCGGGCAAGTCGACGCTCATGAATGTCCTCTACGGGCTGTACACCGCCGACGAGGGCACGATCCTCCTCGACGATCGAGTGCAGGCTTTCCGCGGCCCGGGCGACGCCATGCGCGCCGGCATCGGCATGGTGCACCAGCACTTCATGCTGGTACCCGTCTTCACCGTCGCCGAGAACGTCATGCTCGGTCACGAGTCGACCAAGGCCGGCGGCATCCTCGATCTCAACGCCGCCCGCGCTCGCGTGCGCGAGATCTCTGCGCGATTCGGGTTCCACGTCGACCCGGATGCCGTCGTGGAGGACCTTCCGGTGGGCGTGCAGCAGCGGGTCGAGATCATCAAAGCGCTCTCCCGCGATGCGCGCGTGCTCGTCTTCGACGAGCCCACCGCCGTGCTGACCCCGCAGGAGACGGACGAGCTGATGGACATCATGCGCCAGCTCAAGGAGTCCGGCGCGGCCATCGTGTTCATCACCCACAAGCTGCGAGAGGTGCGCGAGGTCGCCGACCGTATCACGGTCATCCGGCTCGGCAAGGTCGTCGGCGAGGCATCGCCGCAGTCCTCGAACGTCGAACTGGCCTCGATGATGGTCGGTCGGGCCGTCGACCTCACGGTCCACAAGGATCCGCCGCAGCTGCGCGAGGGCGGACTGGTCGTGGCGGGGCTGAGCGTCATCGACCCGAGCGGGCATGTCGTCGTCGATGACCTCTCCTTCTCCGTGCGCGGCGGCGAGATCCTCGCCATCGCGGGCGTTCAGGGCAACGGGCAGACCGAACTCACCGAGGCGATCCTCGGCCTGCAGCCGCAGGTGCGCGGCTCGATCACCCTGGAAGGTCGGGAACTCGCGGGGCACAGCGTGCGCCACGTGCTCGATGCCGGGGTCGGCTTCATCCCGGAGGATCGCAACGAGGACGGCCTCGTCGGCGCCTTCTCCATCGCGGAGAACCTCATGCTCGACCGCGCCGAGGGTCCGCCGTTCGTGAAGGGCGGTGCGGTCCAGCGCGGCTATCTGGAGAGGTTCGCGACGGAGAAGTTCGCAGAGTTCGACGTCCGCGCGCAGGGGATCGACACGCCCGTCGCGCGCATGTCCGGCGGCAACCAGCAGAAGGTCGTGCTGGCACGGGAGCTCAGCCGTGAGCTCGCGCTGTTCGTCGCGGCCCAGCCGACGCGCGGCGTGGACGTCGGGTCGATCGAGTTCATCCACAAGCGCATCGTCGCGACGCGCGACAGCGGCGTGCCCGTCATCGTCGTCTCGACCGAGCTCGACGAGGTCACGGCCCTCGCCGACCGCATCATGGTCATGTACCGCGGACGCATCGTCGGCATCGTCCCGGGCAACGCGCCGCGCGACCTGATCGGCCTCATGATGGCCGGCGAGATGCCGGAAGGGGCGGCGGCGTGAGCGTCGTCGACACCGCCGCGCCTCCGGCGTCGAAGTGGCATGACGCGTTCCTGCGGATTACGCAGAAGGGGTGGCTCGTCTCGGTGCTGGCGATAGTCCTCGCCGTCATCGTGGGCGGTCTGCTCATAGCGGTGACCGATGACCAGGTGCAGGAGGCCGCCGGCTACTTCTTCGCGCGGCCGGGCGACACAATCGCGGCAATCTGGAACGCCGTGGCCGGCGCCTACGCCGCGTTCTTCCGCGGGGCTGTGTTCAACCCTGGCGCACCCACGTTCGCACGGGCGATCCGGCCACTGACCGAGACCCTGACCTTCGCCACCCCGCTCATCGCGGCCGGTCTCGGTGTCGCGCTGGCCTTCCGAATCGGCATGTTCAACATCGGTGGCCGCGGACAGATGCTCGTGGCCGCCGCCGGCGCCGGCTGGGTCGCGGGTTCGTTCGAGCTTCCGTGGGGCGTGCACATGATCGTCGCAGTGCTCGCCGGCATCGTCGCCGGGGCGCTCTGGGCTGGCATCGCGGGGCTGCTGAAGGCTACCACCGGGGCCCACGAAGTGATCGTCACGATCATGCTCAACTACATCGCCGTCTATCTGGTGCTGTTCATGCTGCGCCGGCCGGGGCTGCTGCAAGCGCCGGGCCAGAGCAACCCGATCTCGCCCCCGGCAAAGCCCACGGCCGTGTTCCCTGAGCTGCTGGGGGCGCAGTTCAACCTGCACTTCGGTCTGATCCTGGTCCTGCTCGCCACTGTCCTGGTGTGGTGGATCCTCGATCGGTCCGCACTCGGCTTCAAGTTCCGCGCCGTCGGCGAGAACCCGAACGCCGCGCGTGTGGCGGGAATCGACGTCAAACGGATGTATGTGTACGGGATGCTGATCTCCGGCGCCCTGATCGGCCTCGCCGGGTCCAGCCAGGTGCTCGGCACGATCACGACCGGCTTCACGGTCGACATCGACGCCGGCATCGGCTTCGATGCGATCACCGTCGCACTCCTCGGGCGCTCGACCCCGTGGGGGACGCTCGCCGCCGGCATCCTGTTCGGCGCGTTCAAGGCCGGCGGTTTCTCGATGCAGGCGGCCCAGGGCGTACCGGTCGAGATCGTCGTGGTGGTGCAGTCACTCATCGTGCTGTTCATCGCAGCGCCGCCTCTCGTGCGGGCGATCTTCTTCCTGCCCTCGCCCGAGCGCGACCGCAAGAAGGCCGAGCGCGCGCACGAGAAGGCTCTGAAAGCCGCCGCCGGCAAGCGGCTCGAGGGAGTGGCCGAATGAGCGCACCACAGGTCTCCACGGCCGGGCTCATGCCCGACGTCCCGTCGACGACGGTCGTGCGTTCGTTCAAGGTGCCGATCGCGCTGGGCGCCTTCACCGCCCTTTTCGCGCTGCTGATGCTGCTCGCGCCCCGCGAGGGGGCGGCCACGCTCCGGTTGTCAGGCGACTCCGACGCGATCCAGTTGCCGCCCCTGCTGCTGCCGGTCACGGCCACCGGCTGGGTGTGCGTCGCGTTCATGCTGGCGCTGACCGCGGCCGCCCTGTACTTCGTGCGGGCGCAGGGACGCTCGCCGCTGTGGATCGTGTCGGTCTACATACTCTTCGCCATCGTGGGCTTCCTCGCGTGGGCGGCGGCCGGTGCGACCATCCCGGTCGTGGGTCTGCTCGCGGGCGCCGTCGCACTGGCCGTCCCCCTCATCTACGGTGCGCTCGGCGGTGTCATCGGAGAGCGCGCGGGCGTCGTGAACATCGCGATCGAGGGCCAGTTGCTGGCCGGTGCCTTCACCGCCGCGGTTCTGTCGTCCGTCACGCGGCAGCCCCTGATCGGCCTCGTCGGCGCGATGATCGCGGGAGCGCTGGTCGCGGCGGTGCTGGCGACGTTCGCCATCACCTACTTCGTCGACCAGGTCATCGTCGGTGTCGTACTCAACGTCCTCGTGATCGGACTCACCTCGTTCCTGTTCTCGCAGGTGCTCCAGCCGGACGCGACGACCCTGAACAGCCCCGTGCGGTTCGACCGGATCCAGATCCCGCTGCTGTCGGACATCCCCGTGCTCGGGCCGGTGCTGTTCCGGCAGACGATCCTCGTGTACGTCATGTACCTGGCCGTCGCTCTCGTCTACGTGGGGATGTTCCACACCCGCTGGGGCCTGCGACTGCGGGCAGTCGGCGAGCATCCCAAGGCGGCTGACACCGTCGGCATCCGGGTCAACGCGACGCGGTTCTGGAACGTTCTCCTCGCCGGCGCGATCGCCGGGCTCGGCGGCACGATCTTCACGATCGGCAACGGCATCCCGTTCAACAAGGAGATGACCGCCGGCGCCGGCTTCATCGCCCTCGCGGCCGTGATCTTCGGTCAGTGGGACCCGATCAAGGCGACCCTCGCCGCGCTGCTGTTCGGCTTCGCCTCGAGCCTGCAGAACACGCTCAGCATCATCGGATCCCCGGTGCCGAGCGAATTCATGCTGATGCTGCCCTACGTCGTGACGATCTTCGTCGTGGCCGGTGTCGTCGGGAAGTCCCGCGCGCCCGCCGCCGACGGCAAGCCGTATATCAAGGGGTGACGACCGGATGACCGACATCGACTGGGACGAGTTGCGCGCCGTCGCGACCGACGCGATGCGGCACGCGTACGCGCCGTACTCGCGCTACCGCGTGGGGGCCGCCGCCCTGGTGTCCGACGGGCGGATCGTGTCGGGCTGCAATGTCGAGAACGCGTCGTACGGCGTCGGGCTGTGCGCCGAGTGCGCGCTCGTCGGCGACCTGCAGATGTCCGGCGGTGGCGAGCTCGTGGCGTTCGTGTGCGTCAACAACGACGGCGAGACGATCATGCCGTGCGGGCGATGCCGGCAGCTGCTGAACGAGTTCGCTCTGCCGGGCATGCTGCTGGAGACGGTCTCGGGCATCCGCACGATCGACGAAGTTCTGCCCGACGCGTTCGGGCCCCGCGACCTCGAGCATGTCTCAGGGGGTGCGGCACGATGACGGATGCCGTGGCCACGGCATCCGCCGTCGAAGCGCCTGCGCCGGGCGATGCCGACCGCGTCGAAGCGTACGACGCCGTCGACGTGATCCGCATCAAGCGCGACAGGGGCGAGGTGCCCGAGGCCGCCCTCCGCTGGATGATCGACGCGTACACGCGCGAGTACGTCGCCGACGCGCAGATGGCCGCCTTCGCGATGGCGGTGCTGCTGAACGGAATGAGCCGCGACGAGATCCGCGTCATGACCGACGCGATGATCGCGTCGGGCGAGCGGATGAGCTTCGCGGACCTCGGCAAGGGCACCGTCGACAAGCACTCCACGGGCGGCGTCGGCGACAAGATCACCCTGCCGCTTGCGCCGCTCGTCGCCTCGTTCGGCGTCGCCGTGCCGCAGCTGTCCGGCCGGGGCCTCGGGCACACCGGGGGAACGCTCGACAAGCTCGAGTCGATCCCCGGCTGGCGTGCCGCCCTGACGAACGATGAGATCGCCGCGCAGCTGCGCGGGGTCGGTGCCGTGGTCTGCGCCGCCGGTTCCGGCCTCGCGCCCGCCGACAAACGGCTGTACGCGCTCCGTGACGTCACCGGGACGGTCGAGGCGATTCCGCTGATCGCCTCGAGCATCATGTCGAAGAAGATCGCTGAGGGCACCGACGCACTCGTGCTCGACGTCAAGTTCGGTTCGGGCGCCTTCATGCAGGACGTCGACAGAGCCCGCGAGCTCGCCCGCACGATGGTCGCGCTCGGCACCGATTCGGGCGTGGCGACGACGGCGCTGCTCACCGACATGAACACGCCGCTGGGCTTCGCCATCGGCAACGCCAACGAAGTGCGCGAAGCGGTCGAGGTCCTCGCCGGCAGCGGCCCCGCCGACGTCGTCGAGCTGACCCTCGCGCTCGCCCGGGAGATGCTCGCGCTCGCAGGTCACCCGGACGCCGATGTCGAAGGCGCCCTGCGGGACGGCCGGGCGATGGACACGTGGCGCGAGATGATCCGCGCGCAGGACGGCGACCCGGATGCCGCGTTGCCGACCCCGCGCGAGATGCACACGGTCACGGCATCCACAGGCGGCGT
>NZ_JBASZT010000257.1:0-3372 GCF_049661145.1 Microbacterium sp. | reverse complement strand
CCCGCCCGCTCCACGCGGGACGACTCCGCCGTGCCGGCGACGCCGGTCGCGCGCCGACTGGCGGCCTCGCTCGGCATCAACCTGCACGACTGCCGCTCGACCGGCACGCGCGGGCGCATCTGCCGGCTCGACGTCGAAGAGGCGGCGCGCCGCTTCGGCGTCGGACAGTCCGCCCCCGCGGCGGGGGCCACGCCGGTCGTGACCCCGTCGGCATCCGTCGACGAGGCGCCCACGGTCGTGCCGTTCACCTCGATGCGACGCACGATCGCCCAGCGCCTGCGGGCGTCTGTGCAGACCTCCCCGCACTTCCGGGTGCATCAGGAGATCGTGCTCGACGACCTGCTGGCGCTGCGGGCGCAGATCAACGCCTCGGTTCCCGGGGTGAAGATCTCGGTCAACGACCTCATCGTCAAGGGGGTCGCGACCGCGCTGATGCGGGTGCCCGACGTCAACGTGCAGTTCGACGAGGCGTCGCAGAGCGTGTTGCGTTTCGCACACGCCGACGTCGCGGTCGCCGTCGCGATCGACGACGGGCTCATCACGCCCATCGTCCGCAGCGCCGACGTCAAGCCGATCTCGCAGATCTCGCGCGAGCTGTCGGAGCTCATCACGCGGGCGAAGGCCGGCAGGCTCACGCCCGACGAGTTCCAGGGCGGCACCTTCTCGGTGTCGAACCTCGGGATGCTGGGGGTGACGGCGTTCGACGCCATCATCAACCCGCCGCAGGCGGCGATCCTCGCCGTCGGCGCCGGCATCCGGCGTCCCGTCGTGCTCGACTCGGGTGAGATCGCGGCGCGCACCGTGCTGGAGGTGAGCCTGTCGAGCGACCACCGCGTCATCGACGGCGCGCTGGCGGCGACGTTCGTCGGCGAGCTGAAGGCGATTCTGCAGTCGCCCGCGCAGATGCTGGTGTGAGGCGACGATGAACGAGAGAACTCCCCTGCAGCAGCAGGCGGACGCCTTCGACGTCGTCGTGGTGGGAGGCGGTCCGGGCGGCTACGTCGCCGCGATCCGGGCCGCCCAGCACGGCCTGCGGGTTGCGCTGGTCGAGCGGGCGGAGCTCGGCGGGGTGTGCGCCAACTGGGGCTGCATCCCGACGAAGGCGATGCTCCACGGCGCCGACACCGCCCACGCGATCGCCCAGGCGAGCCGTGTCGGGTTCGATGTCGCCGGCGTCGTGTTCGACATGGCGTCGCTGGTGGCGTACAGCCGCGGTGTCGTCGCCCGCCTCACCGGCGGCATCGCGTCGCTCATGACCGCGAACGGGATCGAGGTCGTCCGAGGGACGGCCACGATCCCGGGCAAAGGTCTCGTCGCGGTCGCCCTGACGACGGGCGGCTCCCGCGAACTGCGCGCCGACCACACGATCCTCGCGACGGGCGCGCGCCCCCAGGCCATTCCGGGAGCGGTGCCCGACGGCGATCGTGTGTGGACGTCGACGGATGCCCTCCGGCCGAGCGATCGGCCCGCCTCGCTCGTCGTGATCGGCTCCGGTGCCATCGGGGTCGAGTTCGCGAGTCTGTATCGCGACCTCGGCACCGAGGTGACGCTCCTCGAAGCAGCGCCGCGGATCCTGCCCGTCGAGGACGAGGACACGTCGCGGTTCGTCGAGAAGCAGTTCGCGGCGCGCGGCATCCGAGTCTTCA
This sequence comes from Microbacterium sp., assembly GCF_049661145.1. Lineage (GTDB taxonomy): Bacteria > Actinomycetota > Actinomycetes > Actinomycetales > Microbacteriaceae > Microbacterium. The sequence continues at coordinate 1,726 of NZ_JBASZT010000257.1, read as the reverse complement.
CCGGGGCATCGGTCGGGGGCGTCTCGCCCGACGCCGACGGCGTCGATACGGTGTTCCGCGACAACGGCGGCGCCGAGCACACCGTACGCAGCGAGCGCGTACTCGTCGCGACCGGCGTCGCGGCCAACTCCGAGGGCCTGGGCCTTGAGGCGCTGGGCGTGCGCATCGAGCGCGGCTTCATCGTCACCGACGAGTGGTGCCGGACCGGCGTCGCGGGCCTGTACGCGATCGGCGACGTCGCGGGCGCGCCGTGCCTCGCGCACAAGGCGAGCCACGAGGCGCTCGTGTGCGTCGACCGGATCGTCGGGGTCCCCGGCATCCATCCGCTCGACCGGGACTTCGTGCCGGGCTGCACCTACAGCCGGCCGCAGGTCGCAAGTCTCGGGTACACCGAGGCGCAGGCGCGCGCGACGGGACGGGAGATCCAGGTCGGCACGTTCGACCTGTCGGCCAACGGCAAGGCGCTCGCGGCCGACGAGGCGACCGGGTTCGTCAAGACGATCTTCGACGCCACGACGGGCGAACTGCTCGGCGCGCACATCGTCGGCCCGGAGGCCACCGAGCTCATCGCGGGCTTCGGCATCGCGCACGATCTGGAGGCGACGGCCGAATCGCTCGCCGAGACGATCTTCGCCCACCCGACCGTGTCGGAGGCGATGCACGAGTCGGTGCTCGCGTCGCTCGGCCGCGCGCTGCACTGGCCGCCCGCTCGCACTCCGCGCATGCTCGCGCGGGTGTGAGCGGTCCCCGGCGGTCTCGACGACGCCCGGGCGCGTCCGGTGAGGCAAGATGAGACGGAGCCGACGGTCGGATGCTGCCCCTCGGGGCCCCGGCCGTCGGTTCCTTCTTGAGTCGGGGCGCGCGCGTGAGCCGGGTCCGGGATACCGGACAGCACGTCGGTGAGGCGTCTGGCCGCCCGGCGGTGGGCTCTCGTAGCCTGGGACGACGGGCATCCGCCCGGCATCCGTCCGACTCGGAGAGGCCACATGAGCGTCACGCGCCTGCTCGAGAGCATCCGCACCGTCGGCCGCGACCCGAACTCCGGTGGCTACTACCGGCCCGTGCTCTCGACCCCCGAGCTGGACCTGCGCTCGTGGTTCGTCGGCGAGGCGCAGCAGCGCGGGCTCGACGTCGAGACAGACCGCAACGGCATCCTGTGGGCATGGTGGGGCACGCCCGCGGCGGGCTCGGTCGTCACCGGCAGCCACCTCGACTCGGTGCCCGGCGGTGGGGCGTTCGACGGCCCGCTGGGCATTGCGGCGGCACTCGAAGCCGTCGACGCGCTGCGCGCCCGCGGCACGAATCCGCAGCGCTCGCTCGCCATCGCCGTCTTCCCGGAAGAGGAGGGCTCGCGCTTCGGCCTCGCGTGCCTCGGCTCCAGGCTGCTGACCGGCAAGCTCCCCGCCGACCGTGCGAGGACCCTGACGGATGCCGACGGCAATACCCTCGCGGATGTGTTCGCGCGCGGCGGCATCGACCCGACCCACCTCGGCCGCGACGACGAAGCGCTCGCTCGCATCGGGTGCTTCGTCGAGTTGCACATTGAGCAGGGCCGCGGGCTCATCGACCTCGACCGGCCGATCGGGGTGGGGTCGTCGATCCTCGGCCACGGGCGCTGGCGGGTGCGCGTGCGCGGTCAGGGCAACCACGCCGGCACGACCGCGATGGCGGATCGCGCCGATCCCGTCGTTGCGGCGGCCGCGATGGTCGGCGCCGTCGCCACGAC
>NZ_JBASZT010000256.1:0-30943 GCF_049661145.1 Microbacterium sp. | reverse complement strand
GGTGCGCGGTCAGCGGGTTCGGCTCCGACCGGCGGGGGCGCAACGGGCGCGAGGACCGGTCAGGGCCTGACCCCGTCGCCGAACCCGACCCGCAGTGCGACACCACCCGCACCACGCCCGGCATCCGCACCCACATCGTCCCCGCCGGTTCGGCCCGGTGGAAGGAGAACCCCATGAGCAACACAACTGCCTCTGACCCGCATCGTCCGGTCCGTCTTCCCCGCAGGTCTCGGCAGGGGATCGTGCTCGGGATGGACCCGTGGCAGCTGGCGTTCCTCGCCGCCGCGGCCGCGACAGTGCTGATCGGGGTGAACCGATTCGGGCCCCTCGGCCTCGTCTACGCCGCTCCTCTTTATCTGTTGCTGGGTGGCGCGTCGGTCGCGACATGGCATGGGGTATCGGCGCCGAAGATGGCGGGCCTGTGGGTGATGAAGCAGCTGCGGCACGTGGCGGGTGCGACGGAGCAGAAGTTCCGGCCCGAAGCTCCCCGTCTGGAGGGGACGTTGAATCTGCCGGGGGTGCGGGCGTCGATCCAGTTGTGGGAGTCGGGTGGGATGGCTTGCGTGTACAACCCGCAGGACCGGACGGTGTCGGTGACGGCGGAGCTCGAGGTGCAGGGGTTCTTGATGCACGACTCCCCGGAAAGGTACGACCTCGCCCAGCAGTGGTCGCGGGTGCTCGCGTCGTTCACGCAACGACCCGGAGTGAAGCGGGTGACGTTGCAGGAGCGGACCCTGCCGACCACGATCCGTCCCGCACGTGACCACTACGACACCGTCCGCACCCGGCAGCACCTCGACGCCGACTCCCCGGTCGCGGCGAACTATGCGGCGGTGATGGATCAGTCGGAGCGGTTCGCGGTCGCGCACCGCAACTACCTCACCTTCACCCTCGACCTGGTCGCCCTCGGCGCGCAGTTGAAGTCCCTCGGCGGCGGGCGCGACGCGATCATCACCCTCGCGACCATCGAAGCCGGCAACCTTGCCGACGCGCTCCACGCCGCCCGCATCCGGGTGCGGTCCTGGCTCAACCCGCGGCAGGTCGCCGCCCTCGCCCGGGTCGCATTCGACCCCGACTTCGCGGCGACCGTGCAGAACCGCACCGGCGCGCTTCAGGAAGGCGTCGATCCCGCCGGGATCGGCCCCATGTACCTCGAGGAGCCGAAGGGCCGTAACGGTGTCGTGCTGACGGACTCGGGGGCGCATTCGACGATGTGGATCCACGAATGGCCACGGTCAGACGCGCCCGTCGGGTTCGTGTCGCCGCTGGTGTTCGCCCGCCACCCCGGCACCGGCGAAGCGGTCACCCACATCTTCTCCATCGTTCTGACCCCGGTGCCGGTGAACCGGGCGCTCAAGCGGATCCGAGATGAGAAGAAGGTGTGGCGAGGCAACGAGCACCTCCGCGCCAAGCGGGGCGCGGAGGGGTCGGCGGCGGACGCGGCGGACTGGGACGCGCTGGAGAAGCAGGAGCAGGAGATCGTCGAAGGTCACGGCGAGTTCCGGTACGGCGGCTACCTCACCATCACCGCCCCCACCGAAGAGCAGCTGGATGCGGCGATCGCCGGCGCCCGCAACGCCCTGTCCCGGGCCGGGATGGAGGGGCAGATCCTGTACTGCCAGCAAGCCGAAGCGCTCATGGTCAACGCGCTCCCGGTCGGGTTGGGGATGCGGTGATGGGCCGCTCCTCGTTCTCCTTCGAACCCGAAGGTCTCTCCCGGAAGCAACGGCGCGCACTTCACCAGCAGACCCGCTCTGGCGAACGCACCGACACCACACCCCGCGGCACCCGCCGGGAACGGTCCCTCCCCGAACCTGCCGTGAGCGGTCCGTTCGGTCCCGGGATCAGTATCGGTGGGTATTGGAATCTGGCGAGGGTGGGGGTGCCGGCGCATCAGGCTACGTCGCAGCATTTGGCGGGGGTCTACCCGTTCGTCGCCGACGGTGGCCTCGGACACCGGGGACCCATCATCGGCGTCGACCTCAACGCCGACGCCCTCTGGCACTTCTCCCCCTGGGAGTCCTACGCCGACACCACCGACCGGGGCACGTTCTCCACCAACATCCTCGTCCTCGGCGCGTACCGGTCCGGCAAGTCCGCGACCGTGAAGACGCTCGTGACCCGGTCGCTCGCGTTCGGACATCAGGCCGTCGTGCCTTCCGATGCGAAAGGGGAATGGGTGGTCGTGGCCGACGCGATCCCCGGCGGCACCGTCATCCGTCTCGGCGGCGGCACCACCGCCCGCCTCAACCCCCTCGACCGCGGCCCCCGCCGCACCGGCACCACCGACGAGCAACACGAGCAGATGGTGAAACAGCGCCGCATCGCCACCCTCATCTCCCTCGTCCAGATGACCCTCGGCGGCACCCGCCTCACCGCCGTCGAACACGCCGTCATCCACGAAGCCCTCCACCGGTGCATCACCACCACCGGCGACCACCCCACGTTGCGCGGCGTGTACGAGCAGCTCGGGGTGATCGCGGCGGACGCGACCGGGGACTTCCGGCTCGCCGAGGCGGCCGTCCAGCCGCGGTTCGTGCTGCGCCGGTTCGTCGACGGCGACCTCTCCGGCCTGTTCGAAGACGAATCGACCGTCGCCTTCGATGACCAGGCCCCCATCGTCGTCGTCGACACGTCCGAGTTGTTCGCGCGCGGGGATCTGGTCGCGCAGCTCACGCAGGTGTGCACGACCGCGTGGATCCAGGCCGTGGTGTCCGACCGGTCCGCGCATCGCACCCGGTACGTCATCCGGGAAGAAGGGTGGCGGGACATGACCTCGCTCGCGTCGCTGCAGATGTACCAGCAGTGGCTGAAACTCAGTCGCCATTACGGGATCAGCAACATCGTCATCCTCCACAAGATGGGCGACCTCGACGCCGTCGGCGACGCCGACTCCCAAGAACGCAACCTCGCCTACTCGATCGCCGCCGACATCGAGAACAAGTTCATCTTCCGCTCCAACACCCAAGAACAACACGCCCTCCGCACCCGCCTGAACATGCCCGCACCCCACGTCGACATGGCCAGGCAGCTGCGGAAGGGCGAGTTCCTCGCATATGTCGGGCAGTACGCGTACCTCGTCGACTGCTTCGCGACCTCCACGCAGTGGGAGTACGACCTGTTCCAAACCGACGACGCCCTCACCACCCCAGACCGCGACACCGACACCACCCCACCCGCCGACCTCGACACCCTCTGGCCCACACCCACCAGCGAAACCACCGACCGAGTCGACGCGGAGCTGGACGGGTGGCTCACCTCCTGGAAGGAACTGTCATGACCCCCAGCTCGTCACACGCGCGGGCGTTCGCGACCGTCACCGGCCCCACCGCCCTCTACACCGGCGCCGACGGCACCCGCCACACCGTCCACGACGTCACCGACATCCGCATCGCGATCCTCAAACACGCCACCGACGACGCCCGCCGCACCGGAACCCCCGTCGAACTCGTCACCAGCGGCGACCACGGCCGCCACCACCTCCTCGTCCAAACGGACGGCACCCTCACACCGCTCACGGACACGACGGCAGCGGCCGAGGTCGGGCTCGCCGAGTTCGACGACCCTCCTCTCGAGGTTCCGGACTCACGCACTTCCGAACCTCCGGACTCTCCGACTCGGGAACTCCCGGAGGGCCGGACTCCCGACGTTCTGGACTCAGCCGCCGGGCTGACGGCGACGGTGGGTGGGCAGTTGAGCCGGCGCAGCTCTCGCGCCCCGGCCGAACGGGTCTCGTTCATCACCCCGGCCACCGATGCCCCGCCGGCCGCGACCGGGTGGCGCGGGTTCCTCGCCCGCATTGGGATGCGCGTCGGCCCATCCCCGTATGAGCTCGCGCGGAGCGAGTGGGAGCGGAAGGTGTCGCGGCAGTGGGCGGGATGCCGGACCATCGCCGTCGTCAACGGGAAAGGCGGCGTCGGGAAGACGATGACCACCGCGATGCTCGCCGCCGTCTACGCCCGCCACGGCGGAGGCAACGTCCTCGCCTGGGACAACAACGACACCCGTGGCACCCTCGGCTGGCGCACCGAACCCGGCCTTTACGACACCACCATCCGCGACCTCCTCCCCGCCGCCGAAACGCTCCTCAACCTGAACACCGGGGTCTCCGATATCACGCGGTACGTGCATCACCAGGGCGCGGACCGGTACGACGTGCTCCGCTCCAACCCCGAACTCCTCGCTGCCGACCAACGCCTCGGCACCGACCAGTTCGACCTCCTCATGAAAGTCGCAGCCCGCTTCTACCGGCTCGTCGTGTTCGACTCCGGCAACGACGAATCCTCCGACCGGTGGATCCGCATGATCGACTCCACCCGGCAGCTCGTCATCCCCACCCTCGCGTCCCCCGAATCCGCCGAATCCGCCCTGCTCCTCCTCGAGGCCCTCCGCGACCGCAGCAACGCCTCCCGCGATCTCGCCGATAACGCGATCGTCGTCGTCACCCAAGCCGAACCCCACGACGCCGCCCACGTCCGCGACATCGCCGCCGGCTTCACGCCCCACGTCCGCGCCGTCGAAACCATCCCCTTCGACCCCGCCCTCAAATCCGGGCCCCTCCGGTTCGAGAACCTGCGCCCCGCCACCCGCGACGCGTGGCTCCGCGTCGCCGCCGCCGCAACCGACACCCTCTAACCGCCAGAACCCGCGGAGGCAGTGATGAACGAAGCAGCCATCGGCAAAGCCATCGCCATCGGCATCGCCATCGCCGTCGTCCTCAGCCTGGGACTGGCCGCCGTCACCGCCCTGGTCACCGCGATCGCCTGCGGGTCACCTGCCGAGCCCGACATGCTGTTCTCCCCCCTCTGGCTCGCCCTCACCGGCGACCCCGCCACCTACGTCCCAAATGAGGCGTGCCCGCTCCCGGTTGCGGCGATCCGCATTGCGGACCTTGTGGCCGTGCTGCTGATCGCTGCCGGCCTGATCGCGGGCTGGGTCTGGTACGCCCGGTACCAGGAATCAGATCAGGCCTTCGTCGCGGACCTTCGCACGCGGCCCGGGTTCGCGACGTCGGCGGAGATTCGCCGACACCTGTCAGCGAAAGCGGCGCTGCGCCGCGCCCCACAGCTGCGCCGTGACATGCCCGCACCGAAGCCCACCGACGTCGGCTGGCGGGTAGGCGCCTCCCGCGGGAAGGACGTATACGTGTCGATCGAAGACTCCGTCGCCCTCGAGGGACCACCACGGTCGGGCAAGGGGTACCGGGTGCTGATCTCCGCGATCCTCGACTGGTCCGGCCCACTCATCACCACCTCCACCACCAACGACAACCTGACCGCGACGATGCGGATGCGTCAGCAGCGCGGCGACGTGTACGTGTTCGACCCGCAGGGGCTCTCCGGCATCCGCGACACCCTCCGCATCGACCTGATCGCAGGCTGCGAGGACCCGCTGATCGCCACCCAACGTGGCATGGCGATCGTCACTGGCACCGCCTTGGGACGCAGCAGTCAGAACGAAGAATGGGCGCAAGCGGCCGGGATCATCCTCAGTCGGCTGCTGCATGCGGCTGCCGTCGGTGGAGGCAGCATCGACAGCCTCTACGAGTGGGGGTCGAGCCCGACAGCGGCCCGCCACGCCGTCCCTCTCCTCCGCGAATCCGGTGCGCGCGGGTGGGCCGAAAGCCTGGAAGCGACCATCAACGGTGACGAGAAGCTGCTCTCCTCTATTTGGTTCGGTGTGCAGGGCGCCGTGGCACCGCTGGCGGTGCCGCAGGTGCGGGACAGTCTCAGCCCGCGGCCGGGCGACCGCGTGTTCGACCCGATCGAGTTTCTCAGCGGGGCCAACACCCTGTACCTGATCGGGTCCGCCGCCGGCGCGACCGCGATGGGCGGGTGGATCAGCGCCCTCCTGGACAACATCGTCGAAGTCGCCCGCACCCGCGCGCTCGCCTCACCGGGCTCTCGGCTGCCGCATCCGCTCGGGCTGATCCTGGATGAGATCGCGAACATGTTCCGGTGGGCGAACCTGCCCCGCACCATGGCCGATGGCGGAGGCCGCGGCATCTGCACCTTCGTCGTCCTGCAGGCCCTGTCCCAGGCCGAGACCGCGTGGTCCCGGGCCGAAGCCGACACGATCTGGGCGGCCGCGACCGCGAAAGTCATCCTCGGCGGCGCGTCCCACGTCACCCACCTGCGCGACATCGAGGCCCTCCTCGGCTCCCGCGACACCCGTCGGCAGCAGAAGTCATGGTCGACCGACCGGCCCGGACACAACACCACCCTCCTCAACGAGCGGCTTCCGCTGATGTCGATCGACGAGATCCGCAGGATGCCGCCAGAGATCGGTCTGCTCGCCTACCGGAACCGGCGCAGCGTGCTGCTGGACCTCACCGGCTGGGATCGTCGGCGCGATGCCCGCGACATCAAGTCGGGCAAGGCCACGACCGAGCAAGAGCAGCTGGCCACCTTCACGAGGCCGGCCCCGACCCCCATCCCTGAGGAGGCGGAATCATGACCGACAACCCCAATGCCGCAGTCGTCGCCGGCCTCTCCCGGCAGGTCGCCAGCGGCCCACCACGCACCCCCAGCTCGGCCCCTGATCCCGCCCAGTATGCGTCGCGTGTCGTGGACTGGCAGACCCTCACCGATGACCGCGCGCCGATCGAGTGGGCAGCTCTGTTCGCGTTCACCGAGTGGTTCGTCTACTCCTTCGAAGTCCCCACCAGCGTGGTTCCCAACTGCTGGTTCGAGCACCCCGTCCTCGTTGAAGAGCTCTCCGCGCTCCGGTCGGCCAGGCTCCTCTATCTCGACCCCGGCAACCGCGGCGAAGGGCCCTCCACCTTCCTGCAACTGGTCGCCAACGCGATGCCCCGCATCACCCGCGCTGGCAGTGGTTGCAGCCGCGAACACCACGGGCTCGCCCCCCGCCGCTTGCGGGACGGCACCGACATGGACAAATGGACCGCGTGGGTCGCCCAGTCCCACGCACACCCGGGCGCCACACAGGCCGCCCCCGACGAAAGGAAAATGAGCAATGTCGACCAAGATCCCGGTCACGATCGAGGGGAACCTCACCGGCGACCCCGAGCACGGCCAAGCTGACGCCGGCCGGTGGACACGGTTCACCGTCGCCGTCAACGACCGCCGCCTCAACGAGAACACCCGCCTGTGGGAAGACGCCGGCACCGTCTTCCACCGTGTCGTCGTGTTCAACCAGCAAGCCAGCCACGTCGCCGCATCCCTCCGCAAGGGAGACTCGGTCGTCGTCGCTGGCGAACTCCGGTTCGGCACCTACATCGACAAGGAGACCGGCAACAGTCGCGAAACCCGCGACATCGTCGCCGACAACGTCGGCGCCTCGCTGAAGTTCACCAACGTCGGAATCGACCGCGCCCCAAAAGCTAACGGCCCCGCTGCAACGGGGCCGGTAGCAGAACCGACGCGATACGCCGACTCCTCCCTCACCCGCTGATCCGGAACACACCAGGGCGGGCGAGAGTCACAGGCTACTCTCGCCCGCCCACCCCGTCGATCCCTCCCCACACCGGCGACCACCTGCCACCGTGACGAACACCGAAGAAGGACCCCATGAACATCCCCGTGAGCGCCGCAGCCGTCGTCCTCGCGCTCATCTGCCTCGCACTCGCCGTCCAACTCATCGCGGCCCTCACGGCCGTCATCACCCTCCACCCCCGAGCGGCGCTGCGCCACACCATCACCAGCGGCGCACTGCTGACCATCGGCACCGTCATCGCCGTCATCCTCGGCGCCACCACCGCCCCCACCGACTACTTTCCCGCCTGAGATGTCGGCGAGTTCGCGTTGATCAGCGAGGGGCCCAATGCACTTCGATCGTCTGCCAGATGACGTCAGCCACGCACACGCCGGTCTCGGTCTCCCGATAGAAGACATCCGTCGGGACCTCCTCACCGGAAAGCGCACTCGCCGACAGGCCCTCGAGGTTGATTCTCCAAGTCGCGTCCACCCCTGGCGCATCGACGGACGTCTCCGGGTCGGACTGCTCCGGCTCACCCGCGCTGAGCCCTTCCCACACTCCCGCGTCACCGAACACGGCCGCAGAATCTCTGCAGGCAAAGGCGTCTTGACCGCCCACATCAGCGGCGGCGATTAACTGCTCGGTGGTGTCGACCACGCGTGCACCATCGGGCCCCCACACCAGCGCGTTGATCGAACATCCGGTCAGGGCGACGAGCGACACACCCGCGATGCTCAAGGCCAACAGGGGACGTGGGTTCTTCACGCGGCCAACCTATCGAGGCCGGCGGCGGCCCGACCGAACTCACAGTCACCTCTGCGCTCCCGCCCCGCGAGTCCGCATCGCTCGATCGCAGGGCTACGTGGCGACTCTCTCACGCGTAGCAGTGGTGGACGTGCCAGCCTTCCGCGCCCGGGTACACGTCGAATACGAAGCTCTCCCCCTTCTCGTCCGTCGCCTGGAATCGCCACCCGTAGAACCCGCGGCCGGTGTTCGGTTCCGTGGCCCAGACGCTGTCGCGGATCCGAGTTGGCATGTCGGTGACTTGCCAACGTCGGCCGGCATAGAACATCCGAGTCGGGATGTCGTCGTCCATCCATAAGGCGAGATCGTGTTCTACATGCACTTGAACCATGGCATCCGAGTGTAGAACATTACTTCTACGCTCGATAGTGCTCGGAGCGGCTCTGGGCGGGGCGAGATCGGAGCGTGGGAGATGGGGACGAGTCGCAGGTATGCCGCCTCGGTCGACCGCGACATGGACAAGCGCATACTCGGCCGCATCGCTCATTCCGGGCCCCTGCAGACGCTGACGGCCGAGGAGTTGCAGTTGGATCGGACGCCGGTGACCATCGATCCGCAGCCGTCGAGGGTGCGGGCCTGGGTGCGGTTCGGGCCGGCGTCCGCGGAGGTCGACGCCGAGGCCTGCAGGTGGACCGACCGCGCCGTCGCGATCAGATTCCTCGTCGAGGATCAGGAGCAACGCTGCTGGGTGTGGCGCGGCGCCGTGAGGGACGCGCCTACCGGCTGAGCCCCCGGTTGCGGCTGGGCGTCGGCGCCACGCTCACTGCGGGTGGCGGTGGCTCCGACGCGATGGGTGCCGGGGTTCGCAAGCGAGCGCGCAGGACTTCCCCCGCCTCGTGCCGGGTCGACAGCAGCACACGCAGCGCCTCCCTGTCCGCTGCATCCGGTGTCGCCGAGTCGGCAGTGCGGGCGTCGCTGAGGGCATCGGCGGAGGCGGTGCGGGCGTCGGCGGCGGCGAGGGCGGCCGTGGCGTCGCGGATCCAGATGTCCAGGTGGGCGAGTTCGCTCTCGACGGGATCGCGGGCCGCGCGCTCCAGCTCGGTGCAGGCGGCACGTTGGGAGTCGTCGAGGGTGATCTCGGGAGTGCCTCGCATCATCACGTCGGCGAGGACTTCTATCGGAGTCTGGTGGGGTGGGACCAGAACGATCGCCTCGTTGTGGTGGCGTCCGCGGGTCATCCCGACGTATAGACCGGCCGCTCCGACGCCGGGGCCGACGACGCCGAGGTCCGTGGTCTCGCCCTGGACGCCGTGCACGGTTGACGCGTAGGCGAGGTGGAGGTGATCGGCGGCGTAGTCCGGTGTGACGATGCGGATATCGAGAGGATCTGTCGGGTTCTGCAGCGTCAGAGTCGTCGCGTCGATGGCGGCGACGGTCCAGATGGCGCGGTTCTCGACGTCGAAGGTGGTGTCGTTGCGGCGGGTCTGTACGGTGTCGCCGACGAGGATGCGTTGTTCGTCCATGCCGACCGCGATCGAGTCCAGGGTGAGTTCGCCGCGGTCGAGGCGCCGCTGTTGGATGGCGTCGTTGATGGCGTCAGCTTCGTCGTTGGTGGCTGTCACGAGTGCGATGCGCTGGTGCGTGTCCGTCGCTTGGAAGTAGCGGTCCACCATCATCTGCCGTGCCGCGCCGGCATGGGTGACGGCGTGCACTTCGCCGCGCGCCTCGAGCTGCTGCGCAACCAGGACAGCATCCGCGCGCGAAACCGGCTCCCGAAGCCGGAGTGTGAGGGCCGCGTACTCGGGATCTCGGAACCGGTGAATAGCCTGCAGCTCCACCACCGCGCCGCTGCGGCGGGCCATGCACCCCATCGCCCCCGAGTGCCCGACCGGGAGTGCTTGCAGGTGATCGCCCACCATCGCCAGTTGTGCGCCGGTCTCCTCGGCCACGATTGCGAGTGCGCGCGCCGCGTGCAGGTCGACCATGCCCGCCTCGTCGATCACGATCCGATCCCCCGGTCGCAACGGGTACCGGCGCGGCCCCGCGTAGACCCCCATCTCTTCGACATCGCCGACGGATGCCCGCGTCCACTGCTCCATGCCGGCGTCGTCATACCCCCACCGCCAGCCGTAGTCGGCGAGCAACGCGTGGAGGCTGGAGGCGGTCACGCCGACCTCACGGGCGGCGACCGAGGCAGCCTTCTTCGTGGGAGCGACGACCACCATGCGACGACTCTGCAGTCGCAGCGCTTCACCGGCAACGCGGAGCATCGTCGTCTTCCCTGCCCCCGCAGGCCCGGTCACTGTCACCAGCCGGTTGGTGCCGGCGATAACCCGCGCGGCGTCGACCTGCCCCTCATCGAGGGCATCGGTGCCGACCGTGTCCGCGACCATGCCGACCACGTCGGAGGTGAGGTCGGTACCGGCCACGTTCAGCCGGTCGAACCGCGCCGCCAACTCGACCTTCAGCTCGGCGACGTGGCGAGCCATGAACGCCTTCACATGCTGCGGGCGATCCGGGTCCGCGCCCAGCAGGTCGACGACCTCCGTAAGTGCGCCCGCAACGACGTCGTCGATCAGCGGTTGCAGTGCGTCTCGAGTCGCAACGATCCCAGAGGCGGCAACAGCGCGCGTAGCACCGGCGCGGACATCGACCATGCTGAAGCGGCCGCCCGACGCAGACGAACGCTGGTCCGCATCCACGAGCGCCATCATCATCAGCAACTCACGATCCAGTCCCGCCAGGACGGTCTCCCCCACGGCACGCCGAGCGTCCTCGATCAACATCGGGTCGATCGCCGCGATCTCATCGCGGATGAGTTGGGCCCAGTCATCCTCGTCGACGACCCGCGGTTTCGCCGGCCGGTCCTTCGACCAAGCGAACCGGTCGATCTGCCGCAGCACCTCCCAGTCCGGCTCCTGACCAGGATGCGCCGCACGCCACCCGGCCAGCTTCACCGCACGGTTGGCCTCAATCTGATTCGCCCGCCGCGACAACGGCCGCACCGCGTGCGCGACCTCCGCGACCTCACCCGCCGCATTGAGCGTGTAGCCGTGCCGCGCCAATGCGCTCACCCACTCAGGGTCGGTGCGCGCCGCGAGCTCACCCTCCGCGTTGATCAACGTGTGCAGCTTCATGGCGACCCGGGAGTCGACATTCGACCACGCGCCATCTCGCCCCTGCACCTTCACACTCAGCCACAGATGCCGATGGATGTGGGGATCCAGGGCACGCGAGCGCCGGTGCTGCAGCTCGACCACCTCCAGTCGGTGGATGCCCTCACGGAACCGCCCGCCGGCGCCGCGGCGCGCGTTCAGCTCGCGCTGCCAGATCCGGATCACGCGCTCTCGAAGGCGGTCCTGCAACGCCTCGAACTCCGCCGCCAAATCCTCATGCAGCAGCGCGACCAGGCTGAACGACTTCGGCGCATTGATCGTCCCGTCCAGAAGCAGGTCCGCCTGCGGCGACGACAAGTCACGCCCACGCCGCGCCCCCGACTCCGGATCGAACCCGCCCACCCACTGAGTCAACTGCTCGCGAGTGAGCTCGTCGGAGGTTATTGAGCCGTCCGTCACCGTGAACCTGGTGACGGTGCGTTCCGCGGACTCGCTGTAGGTAGCGAGGGCCTCCACGCCGCTCGAGAGGCGCATCGACGCATCACACGAGCCCTCCAGTGCATACGCCATCGCCGACCGCACCCCGTGCGATTCAACCCCGCGCTTCCAGCGCTCCAGCCCGCCGCGCATGCGCCCACCATACGCTTGATCCGCATATCCACGCCACGGATACACAGAAAGTGCCTGCGTGCATTGCTGGTTTCGTTGCTGGCCGACGTCAGCGAGCTCGAGGCGGGTTCCGAAGAGGAGTGACCGCGACAGTGACGTCGGCGAGCGAGGTGTCTGAGGCGTCAGCTGGCGCGCGTTTGGCGCACCGCTCTTGCGACTTCGACCGAACAGGTCATCTGAGACACCGCGGCAAGCTCGTCCGATCTACTCACCAGACAACTACTGCGCGGACGCAAGAGGACCGGCTTGCGTTCACCAGCCAGCGAGTTCCGTCGCTAGCCGCAACCGCCATCAGCGTGCAGAGCGACAACTCGGGAGACTCGGCGAAGCGCTCGAAGTTCTTCAGCCGATGCCGGACGATACCCTGGCAGGCCACCCACACTCCACCGCGAAGGCCAGCATGTTGCTCATCTCCCCCTTGCTCACCCACGCGATGTACATCGAGGTCTTTGCAGGTGAAGACCGGGTCGGGTCGGGGACAGGATTCATCGTCGAGGGCCCATCCGGAAGGATGTTGGTTTCGAACCGACACGTAGTAGTAGGGCGCGAGCCCGAAACAAACGCATACAAGGACCCTCAGGGCCGTCAGCCGACGAGGATTCGAGTGTCGTCGATCAACGAACTGGTGCAGACCGTCTCGGTGGATCTCAACCTGTTCGACGACGACAGAAACGAACTGTGGGTCGAGCATCCGACCTATGCCCATCGGCTCGATCTCGTAGGACTGCCGTGGCCGCACGGCCTCTTCACGAGTACGGCCACGGGCCGAATGTACGCCTCGGGTGCCCCTGTCCAAATTCGGGTACCAGCGCCCGTAATCGTCCTTGGATATCCGCTTCGGTTTCACGGCGGGGTCGAGGGACTTCCAGTCGCGGTCAGCGGCATCCTAGCCAGCACGCCCGGTCTACCCATCAATGGGGACCTCCCCCGCTTTCTCATCGACAGTCGCACGCGTAGTGGCCTTTCGGGGGCGCCCGTGATCTTCTATTCGGAGGGTGCTCCCTTGATCAATGAGCAGGGGACACTCTCGATCGGATCGCAGACTCAGCCGTACGAGCTACTGGGGATCTACAGCGGACGCATCCGCGACGATGCCGACATCGGGTACGTGATCACCACGGCTGCGATCTCGGAGATGATCCACCACCCGGCGCAAGGGGTGCTCCTGGTCCGTGAATCTGATTGACGACGGGTTGAGTGCGAGAGAGCGCCGGCCTACGGGCTGGTCTACGCGCCGGACGGGACGGGGTAGCTCACCGAAGAAGCACATCGGTGCGGGGACTCCCTGCGGCTGCGCCCAGCTCGACGCAGGGAGATTCCGAGCGAGTTGAGGACTCAGCGCCGTCACGGCCGAAGACAGGATGACTCGCTGCGTGCCGTAGCGTGCGGCGTCCCTGGAAGATCCAGAATGTGGGAATGGATCAGATTCGGCAGTATGGGCGGGACTCGGACCACGAAGCCGTGCTCGCACTGACGGAACGATTGAGCCTCATCATCGGAGACTCCGGCATTGGCAAGTCTGCGTTCTTGTCAACGTTGGACGAGTACTGGCCATCCCACGCTCTCATCAGCCGACCGATCGTGTTGAAGTCCGTCGAAGGCGCGCTGCAAAATGCGATCGCCGACGGGATAAGTGATTGCATCGCGACATTTCTTCGTGACGACTCGCAGTCGAGGCATGCGTGGACGGTCATCAACGCGATCGCCCGGCGGGCAGGCCGCGTGACTGGCAGAGAGATCGGTGCTGCGGTCGTCAGTAGCGCCGTCGAGCTGCTGGAGTCGAAGCTAGGCAAGGAAGCTGTATCTCTAGGAAGAGCGGTACTGGGCGATGCGCTCAAGGGTGGCGCGCTCGGTCTTGACGATCGCCTTTCATCAATTCGGGCTACGGATCTAGCGCAGGAACTCTGCGGCTTGTTAGCGGAGCTCAGCGAGACAACGCAACGGCCTGTCGTCATCCGCTTAGACAACGCAGAGAGGCTTAGCCCGCCTGATCATCGCTTGCTCGCTGAACTGGCGTCGGCGTTGTCAGGCGACGTCCGCCTCATTGTTTGCGTGACTCCGCACCACGCAGAGGGTGACGAAGTTGTGCGACTTACCCAATCTCGCGGAGCAGGGTCTCACAGCTTGCAGGCACTTTCCCGTGCCGCGATCGATGAGTGGCTAGGGCAGGCTAGGGTTCCACGGTCGCAATGGGACGCAATCGCCCGACTGTCCAGCGGCTACCCCTTCTTCGTCGACGATGCTGTACGAGCCGTAGCGCACGGTGGGTCCCTCGACGAGATCAACGCGCCAGACGGCTTCGATGCGCTCATGCGGGATACGTGGTCGCGTGTCTCCTTGCCGATCCAGCACATCGTGGTTCGGCTGTCCGCGTTCATCGACCCACCTCCGGACGAGTTCGTCGCTGCCCACTTGGGTCAGGACCCCCTCCAATGGGGTCTCACGCGCAGGAGTCTTGTTGATCTCGGAGTATTCGTTCAGCGTGCCGATGGGCGGCTCTGGTTTCACGATCGTCGGCGAGACTTCATCTGGCGCCGGGTGCTCGATATCACTCAACGCTCATACGTTGCTAGAGAGGCGCTTGTAGCGCTGACGGAAGCACTCGAGAGCGAGGAGATAGTTCCTGAGTGGTTGCCGCCATCGGCTGCTCTTCTCTCGCGATGCTCCGTGCGGCCTGATGGGGATGACCTCAGCTCTGTGCTCGCAATGACCGACGCGTCGATCGCGGTGTTGTGGGCGCTTCTTGAAGTGATGGAACCTGATGGTCAATGGCGCGGGTTCGTGGGGATTCCAGAGGTACTGAGGTACGCCGAAGCGCGCGCAAAGATCCAAATCGATCCACTAGAGGCGATTGAGTCGCTCGAGCGGTGGGGACTGATCAAAGCGGTGGAACTCGAGGACACCAGGCTCATCCGGGCCACGATTCCTAATGCGATCGAGTACGCAACATTGCTAGGCGAGATCTACCTCCGCTTCCACGCGACTCCACGCCCTGGCTTTGCGAGTCACGCGTTCACTCGACACATACGGCCGCAGCTTCCGGGTTTCGATCGCGCGGTAATTTCGCTGGGGCGAGCGACGTTGCTCGATCACAAGGAAAACGTGGCGGCTCTACGCGATCCGAAGACATTCCGCATGGAGTCGGACACTCCTGCTCTCGGCGCGACGATCATCGTGGACGAACAGCCTGTGAGCTTCACTGCGAAGTTTTCAACGTGGGAGCAGCGTGATGCCGCGGTAGACAAACTCGAGACGTTCTCCGTAACCTCGCCGTACGTTGACGTTGAGCGGTTGGTTCCCCTCCCGCAGGCGCGCATCAGATACGGGACCTATCGCGAGGGTGTTGCTGCCAGCGAACTGAAGCTCGTCAGTACGACTGTTGCGAATGCTGCGGACATCGCCGATTACCTTGACCTGCTAGTCGCCTGTGCAGGCGCCTTGCGGCAGGTCAGCACGCACGAAGAACTGGAAGTCTTGGGCTTAGGAGGGCGCCGCTACCTGCTCGACGGACAGGGCGCACCTGAGAGATGGACGACATATGAACTGTCCACGGATTCAAGCGCACGAACTCGACAACTTCCCTCGGAGTTGATCGTCTCGCCGAGAGATCCGCTCTTCGAGGTGCGTCTACGAGCAGATGGGTACCTGCACGGACAGGAGCGCATATTGCGGACGACGTCACACTTCCGAAGCACCGGATCAATCGAGCACCCGATGACCACTCTGCTCGAATCGATAGACAAGGTAGGCCGGTCCTTCAACTCAGGTCTGCGTTCCGTCCTCGTTCCTGCGAAAGCAAACCTGATCCAAGGGGAGATCAGGCGAGAACGGGAACGCGTTTGGGCGATCGCTGACGCCTTATCCGCCGCTGGACTTGTCGACCATCCGCCGAGGCGACGGTCACTGATGATTAGCTTTGCCGAACACAAGGAGCCGGCGTTCCGCACCGACTTCGGTAGTTGGTTCGCAACAGTTCTGGAGGTAGACGACGGCAAGGGCGAGGTCGTCGTGCTGGAGGAGACGAATCCCGCCCGCTCCAACCGCGAGTGGGGCGCTCCAGTCCCGGCCGAGTTCGAGACACATGCCGGAGCAGAGGTCGTTCGTCGACACGATGGCTTTGCGGATGCAGTCCTTGGTCCCCTGCTTGGGTTTGGTCGCGATGACCGTCTTCACTTCACCGACTTGGAGTCTCCGCTGGGGAAAATGCTTCGCGGCTCGCGCTCCTACGACGTGTTGGGGATCTCCCCGAAGGGGATTCATCGCGGAAACCCCTCGTGAGCTGATGCTAGGCGTCGCCCGCCACATCGCCCTACCGCGCATCGCACGGTTGCGGATGGTAGGAGCGCCTCCGACGACGTCGCTTGCCGACTGCCTTGCTGGGGAACTTCGACTCGTGCCACCGTTCTCGTCAGAGGACGCCTGTGTCGTGTTGCACCATTCCAGCGACGACGGTGCGGACGATTTGCGCGGACAGCAGCGACTCCACTCCCTGCGTGAATGGGTCGGCGTCGATGACGGCGAAGTCTGCGGCGAGGTTCGTCTCGAGACGTCCGCGCGTGTTCTCCTCGCCGACGGAGGTTGCGGCATCCCGGGTCGCATGCCGGAGCGCCTCATCGAGTGGGAGCGCGTACCGGGGGTGGATTGGCGGAGCGGAGGCATCGAGCGCCGAGCGTCGCGTCGCGGCGATATATAGGTTGTCGAGCGCATGGTGTGGCGCTGTGGGCGCATCCGTGGAGAACGCGAGGAGTGCCCCGGCCTCCACGTACTCGGGCCACGCAAATGCGCGATCGACGCGGTCATCACCGAGCATGGCCGCCCAGTTGTCGAAGATCGCGGGGTCGGCGTGCACGGGCTGCATCGATGCGGTGACCCCGAGCCGCGCCATCCGCTCCGCGGTCCCGGGGGCTGCGTATTCGAGGTGCTCGATTCGGTGTCGACGCTGAAGGTCGCCGTTCGCCTGCACGGCGTGTTCCAGCGCGTCGAGGGCGATGTCGCTGGCGAGGTCCCCGATCGCGTGGAGTGCGATCTGGAGACCAGCTGCGTCCGCGGCGGTGACCACCGGGGTGATGGCGGTGAGTGACCAGATCGGCTGGGCGTTCGTGCCGTCGGCGTAGGGATGCCGCATCGCGGCGGTGCAGGCGTCGATGACCCCGTCGACGACAAGTTTGATGCCGACGATCCGCAGCCATGGCGACCGCACGGTGCGCGCGAGCTCGGTGGCGCGGGAAACCTGCGCGAGGTTCGCGTCGTCGTCGCCGGTGTTCTCGATGAACCAGTGCGCGGCGATGCGGATCGGCAGCACGCCGCCGCGCCGTTCCGACGCGCGCTGGAGGGCTGCCAGGCCGAGTTCGTCGAACGCCATGTCGACTGCGCCGGTCACACCGGCGGCGGAGTATGCGGCGAGGGTGCGCTCGACCGCGGCATCGCGGTCGGCGTCGCTGGTCGCGTCGGCGAGGAATGCCCACGCGTGGGCGTGGGCGGCGGTCTCGTACAGCATGCCGTTCGGCTCGCCGTCGGCATCGCGGCCGATGCTCCCGCCGTGCGGGTCGGGTGTGTCGCGCGTGATGCCGAGTTCGACCAGGGCGGCGGAGTTCACCCAGCAGGAGTGGTAGTCATTCGCGTCGAGGTAGACCGGCACGTCGGGCACGGCCTCGTCGAGCATCGCCGCGGTCGGGGTGCCGTCGGGCACGGAGTCGAATAGCCAGCCCCGGCCGAGCAGCCGCGTGGGTTTCGGTTGGGTCGCGCGTGCCTGACGCAATCGCTGTTGGATCGTCGCGAGGTTGCGTGCGTCGGTGAGTCCGACCTTGCTCAGCGCCTCTCCCATCGCGATGAGGTGGGTGTGCGCGTCGGTGAAGCCTGGGACCAGCAGTCGCCCGCCGAGGTCGACGGAGTCGGCATCCGCCCCCGCGATCGCGGCGGCTGCTGTGGCGTCCCCGGCGAACACGATCGTGTCGCCGTCGACGACGAGTGCCTCCGCCCACGTATCGGTCCCCGCCGTGAAGATCCGGCCACCGCTGTAGATTGTCGAGGTCACGCCGCCACCTGCTGCTCGCGCGCCAGAGCGTCCGCGGCGGTGGTGTTCGCTGCCGGAGTTCGCACGATCAGCTCGCCATCTCGAGGCTGAAGTCCGGGCCGCCCGGCACGGAGGCGATGAGTCGGTGTGTGTACTCCGTCGTCGGTGAAGTAAACAGCTGCGTGACGGGGGCTGCCTCCACGACGTCGCCGTGGAGGAGGACGACGACTTCGTCGCAGATGTCGTGCACGACCGCGAGGTTGTGCGAGATGAAGAGGATGGTCAGGCCGAGCTCTTTGCGTAGGCGGGCGAGGAGAGCGAGGATCTCTGCCTGGGTCGACACGTCGAGGGCTGAGGTGATCTCGTCGGCGATGATGAGTTCGGGTTCGGTGACGAGCGCGCGCGCGATCGCGATGCGCTGCCGTTGGCCGCCGGAGAACTCGTGCGGGTAGCGGTCGGTCGCGCTCGCGTCGAGTGCGACGGCCCCCAGAGCCTGAACGATCCGGTCTCGGTGGGGGCGCACCCGCCCGCGCCGGGGGTCGATCGCCTCGGCCAGGGTCTGCCCGATGGTCCGGCGCGGGTCGAGGGACGAGTACGGGTCCTGCGGGATGAGTTGCACGCGGCGCCGGATATCGTGCCGGGTTCGCCGGTCGGCTCCGACGAGTTCGACTCCATCGAAGGTGATCGAGCCGCTGTCCGCGTTGTGAATGCCGACGATGGTCTTCGCGATCGTCGACTTGCCAGAGCCGGACTCCCCGACGAGCCCGACGGTGCTGCCCTGGGGTACGGAGATGCTGACGTTGTTCAGCACTCTGGCTGCACGGAGCCCGTGCCCGAGCGTGACGTAGAGGTCTGAGATCTGCAGCAGGGGGGCGTTGGTGTTCACGGGGTCGCTCCTTCGGGCAGGCTGAGGCGGGACGTGTCGAGCGTTGGTGTGGCGTCGAGGAGCGCACGCGTGTATGGGTGGGATACGTCCCGTGCGGCGAGCTGCGCGCCGGTGAGCTGCTCGACGATCTCGCCGTTGCGCATGACGAGCACGCGGTCGCAGAGCGCTTCGACCACGCCGATGTCGTGGGAGATGAACAGGATGGCGGTTCCCTGCGTCCGGTTGATCTGCTTGAGGTGGCGGAGCACTTCGGCCTGCACGGTCACGTCGAGCGCGGTCGTGGGTTCGTCGGCGATGATGAGCTTCGGTTCGGTGACCAGTGACGACGCGATGATCGCCCGCTGCAGCATGCCCCCGGACAGTTGGAAGGGGTGCTGCCCCATCCGGTCTTCGGGGTGGCGGATGCGCATCTTCCGCAGCGCTTCGACCAGGGTCGCGTCGGCGGTGCGCTTGGACATGCCGAGGTGGACGCGTGCGACTTCGGTGAGTTGGGTTCCCATCCGCAGCGCCGGGTTGAAGGTCGAGCCGGGGTCTTGGAAGACGAGTCCGATCTCCTTGGCGAGGCGTGAGCGCTGCCGTCCGGATCGCAGATCGAGGTCGCCCAGGCGGATCAGGCCGGCGGAAGTGGAGACACTGTCAGGCTGCAGTCGGGCGAGGGTCATCGCGGTCATCGACTTGCCCGACCCGGATTCGCCGACGAGGCCCAGGATCTCACCGGGGGCGATCTCGAAGTCGATGCCCTTGACGATGGGTTTCCCGGCAGCGGTCGTGACGGTGAGGTCGCGGACCTCGACGAGCGCGTCGGGTGCGGTCGAGGGTGCCGTGGTGCGCTTGGTTGCGCGGCGGGCGGGGCGCGCCTGGCGGCCGTAGGGATCGATGTGCGCGGCGAGCCCGTCGCCGGTGAGCATGGCCGCGACACCGGCGATGATGAGCATCGCCGAGGGCGCGACCACCTGGAGGGGCTGTGAGTAGATCGCAGGGAGACCCTCGTTGAGCAGGCGGCCCCAGTCGTAGTCGGGGCTCTGCACGCCGAGGCCGACGAACGAGAGGCTGGAGATCTCCAGCAGCGACAGCGCGAAGCTGGACGCGATGAGCACGAGCAGCGGCCCGCCGATATTGGGCAGCAGGTGGCGGGTGAACAGGCGCCAGCCCGGGACGCCGAGCAGGCGCGCGGTTCCCACGTAGTCCTTGTGCACGATGGTGGCGGTCATGTTCGACGTGATGCGTGCGAAGCCAGGGATGCCGGCGATACCGATCGCGATGATCGCGGAACTCGTGGCGGGGCCGAGGATCGCGGCGATCACGAGCGCGAGGATAAGGGCGGGGAACGCGACGGTCGAGTCGATGACGCGAAGCACCGCCTCGCGCAACCGGCGCGGGCCGACCCACACCATTCCACCGATCAGCACACCGGCGACGACGGCGATCGCGGTGGCGGACGCGGACATGATCAGTGTCAGCCGGGTGGCGACGAGCGAGCGGGCGAGGATGTCGCGCCCCAGCTCATCGGTGCCGAACCAGTGCTCCGCGGACGGCTGCGCGCGGGTGTCGGGGCTGATGGTGTTCGCTGCGTCGGCGAGGAAGATCGGGGCGAGGATCCCGACGAGGATCAGCGCGGCGAACATCGCCAAGCCGGCGATGAGGGAGGTCGGGTAGCGGCGGCGGGTCTCAGTCATTGGTCGGACCTCCCAGGGTCCTCGGGTCGATGACGCCGAGCAGCACATCGATGAGCAGGTTGATGAGGATGGCGATCGCGCCGATCGTGAGGATCGCCCCTTGGATCACCGGGTAGTCGCGGTAGATGATCGCCTGCACGATCTCCATGCCCAGCCCAGGGAGGGAGAAGACCGTCTCGATGATCACCGCCCCACCGAGGAGACCGGCGAGGATGAGGCCGGTGAGGGTGAGCGTGGATGCCATGAGGTTCGGCAGCGCATGCCGAAGGTAGAGGACGGCTGCGCGAATGCGGCGTCCGCGTGCGGTGCGGATGTAGTCCTGTGCGAGCACACCGAACGTCTCCTGTCGCACGACCCGCGCCACTGCGAACGTGGGGCCGATCGCGAGGGCGGCGATGGGAAGCACGAACGATCCGGGGGCGGTCGCGCCGCCTGCGGGCAGCAGGTGCAGCCAGATCGCGAAGACGATGATCAGCAGGGTTGCTGCGACGTAGGCGGGGAATGAGGCCAGGAACCCGGCGACCGCACCGAACCCGGTCGCGAGCCACGAGCGGCGCCCGCCCCGGGTGAGCACGCCAATGAGCATGCCCAGTGGGATCGCGACGAGCACCACGACGGCGATCGACCCGAACGCGATCGTCGCGGTGTAAGGGAGCTTGGTCAGGATCGTCGTCGTGACCGGGGTGCCGTACCGGAAGCTGTCGCCCAGGTCGAAGGTCAGCAGACCCTGCAGATACAGACCGAACTGCGTCCACAGCGGGAGGTCGAGGTTGAGCCTCTCGTGCATCGCCGCGATCGCGTCGGGAGTCGCGTCCGGTCCGAGGATCGCGATGGCCGGGTCGCCGGGGATCAGCGGCACGATCAGGAAGGTCAGCAGCACGAGCAACGCGAGCGACAGTGCGAGGCCGCCGAGACGGCGCAGCGCGAAGGCGCCCCAGGTGCTGCGCGCGAATCTCCGGTGGATGCCGGGCTTGGGGGCGTCCGCGAGGGCGGTGAGTTCCACGGTCGACATCAGCCGACCCGCACGTGTTCGGCGAGCGGCGCGTGCTTGTGCTGCCACTGGAAGGCGGGCTCGACCTCGGCGGCGAGGCGGATGAGCGTCGCCTCATCGAACGGGCCCCCAATCAGCTGTGCTCCGAGCGGCATCCCGTTCGCGCCGGCGTGCACCGGGAGCGAGACGGCGGGAAGCCCGGCGATGTTGACGAAGCTGGTGAACGAGATCGTGCGCAGTTCGGTGAGACGGGGACCGTCCGGGGTCTCGTTCGCCTCGTCGTACACCTGGCCGACCAGCGGCGTCGGGCACGCGGTCGTCGGGGTGAGCAGCACGTCGAACGCTCCACCCCACTGGGCTACGACCTGGCGGGTCTCCCACTGGAGGCGGTTGGCGAGCTGGACGTATTCGCCGGCGTGGAAGCGGGTGGCGCGTTCGAAGCGGTAGCGGATGTAGGGGTCGAGCCGGTTCACGTTGGCGTGATCGAACGGGGTCGCCCATACCGATGCGCTGATGACGAGGTCGGCGAATCCCTGGACGGCGTCCGGCGTGTAGAGGAACGGGTCGGCGGGGACGATGGTGTGTCCCGCGTGCTCGAGCGCGCGGGCGAGCTTCTCCGCCGCGGCGATGCACTCCGGGTCGACGTCGACGCCCGTGGGCGGGGTCGTGAGCAGACCGATGCGCAGACGCGGGCCGGTGGCAGTGAGCTCGTCGACGAACGGGCGCGCCGGCGCGGGTGCCGAGTACCAGCCGAGCAGGTCGGGCTTTCCGAGCACGTCGAGGGCGGCGGCGGCGTCGCCGATCGAGCGGGCGATCGCCCCCTCGGTGACGGACTGCTCCCAGCCGCGCACGTCGCTGGGGACACGCCCGCGGCTCGGCTTGATACCGACGAGACCGGTCGCCGCCGACGGCACCCGAATCGACCCTCCGCCATCGGAGGCGTGGCCGATCGGGGCGAGCGCGGCGGCGACGGCCGCCGAGGCGCCGCCGGATGAGCCGCCCGAGGTGTGCGCGGGGTTCCAGGGGTTGCGGGTCTTGCCCCATCGTCGGTTCTCGGAGACGGTCAGGGGACCGAACTCGGGGCTGTTGGTGCGTCCGAACAGCACGAACCCGGCGTCTTCGATGAGGTCGACAGTGACCTCGTTCTCCTCGGCCGGGTCGGGGTCGATCGCCATCGAACTGCCGGTGTACGGCTGCCCCTTGACGGGGGTGAGGTCCTTGATCGGCATCGGCACGCCTTCGAACGGGCGGGCCTGCCCGGATGCCACGCGCTGGTCGGCGGCCTCCGCTCGGCGCAGCACGTCGTCGCGGTCCATCCAGACGATCGCGTTGATCTCGGGGTTGATGGCATCGACGCGGTGGAGGAAGAACTGTGCGGTCTCGACGGCGGAGACCTCGCGGGTGCGGATCAGGCGGGCCAGGTCGGTGGCGGAGATGAAGGGGTCGAGCATGAGGTGTCCTGTCGTAGGGGCCCGGCGGCCGGTTGGCCGGCCGCCGGGCGGAGGTCATTCCGCGATGCGGAAGATCGGGTCGTCGAGCGAGCCTCCGAGCATCTGCACGGTGAAGCCCGGGCGCTGCACGTAGATGAAGGCGTCGTTGATCAGCGGGAACACGTCGGTGTTCTCGATGAGCGCGTCGACCGCACCGTTCAGCGCGGTGCAGCGGGCCTCCTCGTCTGCGGCGGTCAGGGACGCTGCGAACTGCTCCTCGGCGGTGGCGTTCGCGACGGCGCCGACGTTTCCGCCGCCCTCCATCACGACCGGACCGACGAACGAGGTCAGGGGGCTGGTCAGCGAGCCGAGGAAGTTGAGGTCGGCGAACAGCGTCAGGTCCCAGGCATCCGGCTCGCCGAAGACCTTCCCGACCCACGTGCCCACATCGGTGTTCTCGATCACGACCTCGGCGCCCGCGGCGCGAAGCGCTTCCGCGATGTACTCGTTCCCGGCGCCGGCGGCCCCGACGATGTTCGGAGCAACGAACCGGATCTTCACACCGTCGAGCGCAGCGCTGGCTCCGGCGACGTCCTGCTCAGGGATGAGCGAGTTATCCGCGGGCACGCACGCGATGCTGCTGGACGCGAGCGAGGTTGCGATCTCGCCGGTGCCGAGCGAGGTGACCTCTTCGAACATGGCACGGTCGATCGCTTGGGCGACACCGAGGCGGGTGGTCTGATCGGTGAAGGGGCTGCCGTCTCGCTCGTTGAAGATGAGATAGAAGTCAGAGAAGCGGTTCACCGCGACCTCGTACCCGTCCATGCCCTCGAAGCGGTCCATCGTTTGTGCCTGGATCTTGGCGATGTCGAGCTGGTCGCTGATGACGAGGTTCGCGGTGGCGGTCGAGTCGGCGGACACGACGTACTCGAGGTTCTTCGCCGGGGTGCCGGTGACGTCGCTCGTCCACTCGGGCCAGGCGTCGTAGTCGTCGCGGAGGGTGTACTTGTAGCGGACGCCGGGCTCGAAGCTCTCGAGCACGTACGGGCCCGACTCGCTGCCCTCGACCGTCCCGGCCGCGAGGCCCTCTGGGTCGGCGAGCCCAGTCGGGCAGATAATACCGGTCGAGGAGATCGACAGTCCGGTGAGCATGTCGGGCCACGCATCGGCGAGATCGATGGTCACCGTTCCCGCCTCGTCATCCGCCGTGATCGTCGGGGACGCGGCCGGGCCGAAGACCTGACCGGGAACGACCGAACCACTCCCCGGGCGGGCGAAGTAGTCGAGCGAGTTCTTCACGACGGTCGGAGTGATCTCGGTGCCATCGGCGCAGGTCGCGCCCTCCCGGATCGTGAAGACCCCCTGAGTCGGGGTGGTCGTCCACTCTGTTGCGAGACCGGGAACCAGGCCGGACTCGTCCTTGCGTACGAGGGTGTCGTACGAGGTCCGCGCGAGCACATAGTCGGGAAGCGACTGGGTGAGTGTTGGGTCGAAGGATGCCGGGATGTCGATCGTCGTGCGGATCGTGTCGGTGCCGGTCTCGCTGGGTGTGCCGCTACCTGCAGTGCAGCCGGTGACGGCGAGGCCGGCGGTGATGGTGATCGCCGCTGCCGCGAGGATCGGGTGTCGTCGGGACATGGTGGTGTTGCCTCTCGTGGTGTGTGGTGCTCGGGTCAGTTCAGGACTTCGAAGACGTCGATCGTGGTGTTGTCGGTGTTCACGTGGGCGCGGCCGATGAACACGGAGCGAGTCAGCCACTGCAAGCGAGGTGACGTGGTGCGGAATCGCGGCGTCGACTGGAAGTACCCCATCTGCGAGGACGGTCCCGTCCCGCCCTCGAGGTGACGGAGAATGCCGACATTGACGACATCGACGATCTCGCCCTGGTCAGTGCGGATCAGGTATCGGGCCTCGACCTGATAGGCGTCGTCGGAGCGGGTCAGGCACCAGTCGCCGCCGCCCGGGATGATGGCGCCGGCGATGTCACCAGTGACGGGCCCGCCGGTGATCGGGATGAACTCGAGGAGCTCTGCGTCGCGCTGCTGCACCGGGAGGTAGTCGCCGACTTCGGCGACGATGCGGAAGGCGAAGCGGAGCTGGGGTGGATCTTCGAGGCGCATGGCGGAGTCCTGTCTCAGAGTTGTCGGGCGCGTCGCTGCGCCCGGGTTGAGAAGAGTATTCGACATAGTGAATGCTGTAGTCAAGGCTGTTCACTAACTCGTAACAACACCGGAACGGCATCGGAACGTCTGGCCAGCGGGCAGGGTGGACGATAGGAAGCGACCGGAAGGAACCCCGTGACCGAACCTCGCGCACGCCGCAAGCGCGGATCACTCTCACCCGACGAGATCGTCGCCGCGTCCCTCGCGCTCCTCGATCGCGAGGGCGAGTCTCCGCTGACTTTCGCCCTGCTCGGGCGGGAGCTTGAATCGTCCCCGACCGCCGTCTACCGCCACTTCGCGAGCCGTGCCGACCTGCTGAGGGCGATTGCCGACCACCTCGACGGACTCTCGCTGCGGGGCTACGAACCGCATGACGACTGGCGTGCGGACCTCGAGGACCTTGCCTGGCGCGCGTGGAACGTGGCCATCGCGCACCCCGCCGCAGCATCCCTCGCGCTCGGCATCATCACGAACGGTATCCACGAACTTCGAGCCGTGGATGCCGTGCTGCGAGCCCTACACCAGTCCGGCCTGAGAGGACGGGAAGCGGTCATCTACTACCAGGTGTACGCCAACCTTGTCCTTGGAGCCGCGCAGGCCCAAGCCACCCGGCTGTCCGCAACGGGCAGCGGGCGGGATCAGGACGACTGGCTGCAGGTCTACACACCCTCCGACCCATCCGCATACCCCTACGCCGAGGCAGTCAAAACTGAGCTGCGACGCGTCAACTACGAAGAGGTCTTCGGCAAGCAGCTCGAACTCTTCCTCGCCGCGCTCGCACTCGTCGCGACGCCCTCCTAGCCGACACGCGTTCTCACCACTCCTTTCACTCATGCCGACTCCTGGAGACCCCCAATGACGTCCACCCTGATTACCCGCGGTGCGCTGTTCACCGGATCCGACCGTCTTGAGGTCCGGGACGTGGCACTGCGCGAACCCGGCCGCGGCGAGGTCCGCATCCGCATCCGCGCGTCGGGCGTGTGCGGATCCGACCGGCACGTGCTCGAAGGCGACTGGCAGATGCCAACCCCAACGATCATGGGCCACGAAGGCGCCGGAATCATCGATGCGGTAGGCGACGGGGTCACCTCGCTCGAGGTGGGCGACCACGTCATCATGACCTGGTTCTACCCGTGCGGAACCTGCACGAGCTGCCGACAAGGCCGCACCTGGGTATGTACCGGATCGCGATCGGAGGAATGCCTGCTGCCCGACGGGACAACACCGGCCGCCGTCGACGGCCAGGCCGCATACCCCTACCTCGCGGTCGGATCAATGAGCGAGCACATCGTCGTCGCCGAACAGGCCGCGGTACGAGTACCCCAGGACGTCCCCTTCGACGTCGCGGCACTCATAGGCTGCTCCATCGCGACCGGCGTCGGAGCAGTCGTCAACGACGCGCGGGTCCAGCCCGGACGCTCCGCTGTCGTGATCGGTGCCGGAGGAGTCGGCCTCAGCATCATCATGGGACTCGCACTCGCCGGCGCAAGCCCGATCATCGCCGCCGACCTCAACGAGGAGGCCCTCGAACTCGCCCGCACCTTCGGAGCGACGCACACCGTCAGATCCGGCCACGACCTCCCCGACCTCGTCCGACAGATCACCCCCGAGGGCGCCGACTTCGCCTTCGAAGCAATCGGGCGCCCCGAGACGATCGCGATGATGCCCGAAACCCTCCAACGCGGCGGCTCGGCGGTCATCGTGGGACTCCCCCCGCAAGGACGTCCCGTCCCGATCGACGCGCTCGCGCTCGCCGAGGAAGGCAAGACATTGATCGGCTCGAACTACGGCTCCACCGTTCCCGCGCGCGACTTCCCGATGCTCGCCCAGCTATACCTCGACGGCAAACTCCCCATCGACCGACTCATCACCAACCGCTTCGCACTCGACGACGTCAACGCAGCGTTCGACCTCATGCGTGCCGGCGCGAAAGGACGCAGCGTGCTCGTCATGTGAGCACGCAAACTCGGATCGCGAAAGTGCGTTGC
Source organism: Microbacterium sp. (assembly GCF_049661145.1). Taxonomy (GTDB): domain Bacteria; phylum Actinomycetota; class Actinomycetes; order Actinomycetales; family Microbacteriaceae; genus Microbacterium. The sequence goes on along the minus strand of NZ_JBASZT010000256.1, from coordinate 3,831 downwards.
CCGGAGTGGACCCTCAATGGAGCGGCCCCAGACACGCACGCCTCGTCCCTGCTCCGCGCAGTGCCCGTTTGAGGATCATCAAGGGCGGCTACCGGAACTCTGGGAACTGGGAAGTCTGGAACAGGCTGCCCATGGTGAACCAGCGGAAGTCCGACTCGTTCATCTCAGCGCCGGGTGAGAACCCGAAGGCCTTGATTCTTCGTCCGAGTAGGGCCGAGTCGACGGCTTCACAGTAGGCAACGCCCCCCACCTCTAGCACCTCGTGCGCGCGGGCGGGCCGAAAGGCGGCATTCACGCCGCGTTCGTACGCGATCGAGGGGAAGCTCCAGCCATCAACGACCGCGTCGGGAAGGTCAAACCAGTCCTTCGCCACCCGACGAGACAGAACATAGGTCAGATCGTTCTGACCGTCGAACTCTCGGGCAAAGACATCTCTATAGAACGCTGTCACGGCTGAGTGTGCTTCGACGAATTCAGCTGGCAGCCAATCGGGAGCAGTATCGGCGGCGATGGATGTGAGCGTCACCGCTCGATTTGTCTTGTATCGGATTAGTGCGAACCGCTCGCCCCTGGGCACGCGCGCTTCAATCATCGCGACGATAGGATCGCCCACAGAGGCGTAGAGCACCGATTCGCCTACGTCGTTGAGTCGCCCACGCGCCCGGACGGCGTGCGCGGGCGCTTCCCACAGGTCCGCCTCGCGGTTCATCCCCGGAATCGCTGTGCCGTTGCCCTTGTGCTGCACCCTACGCACACGCCACATTGCCTGGCCGACCGGATAGGTCACCGTGGAAATCGAGTACGCAGACGAATTGCCCGGCTGATCATTGCGTCCAATCGCGACAACTTCCATGAAGCGGGTGAAGACTTCATCCTCCGTCGCAGGTGGATCTCCCCAGAACGCCCGCACTCGGGTCGCGAACTCCTCCAAGTCCAGGCGTTGGAGATAGGTGATGTATGAGGCGTCCGGATCGTGCACCTCAGGATAATGACAGCACCGCGCCGAGAGCGCGACTGCTCAGTGCACGGACAGACGAGCACGACCCCGTCGAGACATCGCAACCCGGACCACGCCTGGGCTCACCGCAGCCCGCGGCGCCCGCAGAGGAAACCTCAACGCCCGCACCGATGACCGCCCGCGACGAGCCTCTCACGAGCATTGCCCGTCGCGGGGCGAGCCGGATCATCCTCATGGGCAGGCATGGGGCGCGCACGGCGCTCGGCGAGGAGTTCGGCGCGACCGATTTCGTCGAGGAGCGGGATGCCGCGGGCATCGCGCACGTGCTCGACCTCACCGACGGGCTCGGCACCGACGTGGTAGTGGACGCCGTTGGTCACTTCGCCGCGTACGAACAGGCATGCGGTGTCGTCCGCCCCGGCGGCACGCTGTCGCGCGTGGGCGTGCCGCAGTAACACCTCATCCCGACCGGATGGAACCACCTCTTCGGCCGAAATCTCACCCTGACGGGCGGAGTAGCCCCTGCCCGCGCATATATCGAGCGCCTACTGCCCGATGTCCTGGAAAGTGTCGTCGACCCGGGCCGGGTCTTCGACCGGACGGTGCAGCTCGCTCAGATCGCCGTCGCGTACGAGCTCATGGACGCGCGGAAGGCGCTCAAGGTCGCGGTGACCCCGTGAACGTAACACGTTCGTCGCACGACGGTACCCCCCGGAAACACAGACCCCTTTACATTTTAAGTATGCAATCGGCGACTAAAATCATCGGCCACCCCCTCGACCCCCTGTCCATGGCAGAGATCGACGCGTTCCGCGAGACCGTCGAGGCCGCAGGACTCGCAGGTCCGTCCGCGCGCTACGGCTACGTCGTGCTGCGCGAGCCCGAGAAGGCAAGCGTCCTCGCATTCCGCACGGGAGACGACGTCACGCGAGAGGTCGGAGCCCTCGTCATGGATGTCGCGGCGAACACCCTGACGGATGTGCTCGTGGACGTCGTCAGTCGACGCGTCATCCACTCCCGTGAGCTCGACCCGCGTACCGACGGCTGGGGCCCGGCCCTCGACGAGGACTTCGTCCGGCCCGATGCGATCCTCAAGGCCGACCCGGAATGGGTCGCCGCGCTCGCCCGTCGCGGGATCACCGACCTCGATCGGGTGTGCACGGTGCCCCTCTCGGCGGGGGTCTACGGTTACGAGGATGAGGCGGGGGTCCGCGTCGTGCGCGTCCTCGCCTTCTGGCAAGAGCACCCGAGCGACCTGATGTGGGCGCACCCCATCGATGGCGTCGTGGCCCACGTCGATCTCTCCACCGGGAAGGTGCTGCGTGTCGTCGAAACGGACCACCGCGACGTCCCCCGCGAGTCGGGCGATTACACCGACCCCGCGCTGCGCGGCCCCGAGCGGACCGACCTCCGCCCAATCGTGATCACCCAGCCGGAGGGGGTCAGCTTCCAGATCGACGGCAATCTGCTGACGTGGCAGAACTGGTCTGTGCGCATCGGATTCAACGGACGCGAGGGTCTGACGCTCCACCAGCTGGCGTTCCGCGACGGCGACCGGGTCCGCCCCATCATGTACCGGGGATCGGTGTCCGAGATGGTCGTCCCTTATGGCGAGCCGGGCCCCACGCACGGATGGCAGAACTACTTCGACGTCGGCGAATACCAGTTCGGGCGCCTCGCCAACACGCTGGAGCTCGGCTGCGACTGCCTCGGTGAGATCACCTACCTGGACGCGACGGTCGTCGACGACCTCGGCACGCCGCGCACGATCAAGAACGCCATCTGCATCCACGAGGAGGACTACGGGATCCTCTGGAAACACACGGATTCCTTTGCGGGCACTCATGAGACTCGACGTCAGCGCCGTCTCGTCGTATCGTTCTTCGTCACCGTGGGCAACTACGACTACGGCTTCTACTGGTACCTCTACCTAGACGGCACCATCCAGCTCGAGGGCAAGGCGACGGGCATCGTCTTCACGTCCGGCGTCAGCGGCAACGACGATCCGCACGCGAGCCAACTCGCACCGGGCCTGGGCGCCCCGTTCCACCAGCACCTGTTCTGCGCCCGCCTCGACATGACGGTCGACGGCGTCGCGAACAACGTCGACGAGGTCGACGCGGTGCGCATGCCGGTCAGCCCCGATAATCCGTGGGGCAACGCACTCACCCGGCGCGCGACAAGGCTGACCTCCGAGGCGCGGGCGCAACGACTCGCCTCGCCCGGAACCGGCCGCGTCTGGCGCGTCTCGAACGCCGAGACGAAGAACCGGCTCGGCGAGGCACCCTCGTACGTGCTCTATCCCGAGGGTCAGCCCGTGCTCATGGCGGCGGACGGCTCGTCGGCACAGCGCCGCGCGGACTTCGCGACGAAGCACCTGTGGGTCACCAGCTACGACCGCGATGAGCTGTGGGCTGCGGGACGTATCGTCAACCAGCATCCGGGCGGCGCGGGTCTCCCCGCGTACGCCGCGGGCGACCGGTCGCTCGAGGATGCCGACGTCGTGCTATGGCACACGTTCGGTCTCACTCACTTCCCGAGGACGGAGGACTGGCCCATCATGCCCGTGGACTACGCGGGGTTCACGATGAAGCCGCACGGCTTCTTCGACCGCAACCCCACGCTCGACGTCCCCGCTTCGACGATGTCGCACGCCCACCGCGGCGAGACCGGGTCGGCGCATGACGGCTCCTGCTGCGCGCACCACTGAGCCTTCGATGCTGGCCGCGACATCGCTCACACTGACGCTCCTGGCGTCGTGTTGCGCGTTCGTCGGTCCGGCACGCTCACGCGCCGCAGTTGGCGTCTCCACGATCGCGATGATCGTCGCGATGGTCGGCGTCATGGCGACCGGAACGCTCTCCGCTCCGGTC
>NZ_JBASZT010000255.1:0-4625 GCF_049661145.1 Microbacterium sp. | reverse complement strand
CTGTGGCGAGACGCACGCATGCCGATCGCCGCCCTCGCCGATCAGACCGGGTTCGCGCCCCAGCGCCTCGCCGACGCGATCGCGACGCTGCGCCAGCGCGGCGAGCTGCGGTTCCGCATCGACATCGCCCGCGCATACGTCGACTGGCCGATCTACACGTGGTATTTCGTCGAGGTGCCCGCGCGCGTCGTCGCCGCCGCCCGCACGGCGATCACGAGCGTGCCGGAGGTGCGGCTCGCGATGACGGCCGCGAGCCGCTACAACCTGATCCTCGCTGTGTGGCTGCGCACCATGGCCGACGTGAACCGGTTCGAGATGGCGCTGGAGACCGCCCTACAGGGTTCGCGCATCGCCGACCGCGCGGTAGTGCTGCGTATTGCGAAGCAGATGGGCCGCGTGGTGGGACCCGACACCCGCGCGCTGGAGTACACCGGCGGGGCACTGGCGCGCCCGCTCGGGGATCCAGAACTCGGGGATCCGAATCAGTGACCCAGGTAACGGCCAGGGCGGTGGTTGAGGGCGAGCACGAGGTTCAGCAGCACCGCGCCCACCGCGCTCATCACGACGTTCGGCCACGGCATGACCAGGAGCGCGGCGAGGATGATCGCGAGGTCGAAGATCATCATCGTCCAGCCGGCGCGAAAACCGGTGCGGTCCTGCACCTCGAGCCCGATGATGTTGACGCCGCCGACGCTGGAGCGGTGGCGGAACAGGATCAGCACGCCGACGCCGGCGAGCAGATTGCCGGCGAGCGTGCCGTACCAGGGTTCGATCCACGGGACGGGAAACAGCGCGTCGTGCACGAGCGCCCACGCCGAGACGAGGCCGATCGACACGATCGTGCGGATCGTGAAGTCCCAACCGCGCCGCCAGATCGCCAGCCTCGGGCTTTCATCGTTGAGGGTCGTTGAGGTGGTGTCGTAGACGTTGAAAGTGCTCCTGATCTGGAAGAATTGTTCTTGCTAAGGGAACGAATCGTCGAGATCGAGGAGCACCTTCAGGGTGAACACTACCGGGTCGTATCCGCGTCTTCATGTAGACACCGCGGCGGTCGCCGCGGTTGGTCAGGCGGGCGGTGTGCTGTTGACCGAGACGATCCGCGCGACGGGCCTGGATCGGGTGCTCTCGGAACAGCTGTCCCGGTGGCGCAAGCCGCTGGCTGTGCACGATCCCGCGAAGATCGTGCTCGATCTCGCGATCACTCTCGCGCTGGGCGGCGACGCGTTGTGCGATCTGTCGACGCTGCGTGCGGAGCCGGGGGTGTTCGGGCGGGTCGCGTCGGATCCGACGGTGTCACGCACGATCGCGGCGTTGGCCGGTGACGCGGATCGAGTGCTCGCAGCGATCGGCGCCGCCCGGCAGGAGGCGCGCGCCGCCGCGTGGGCACTGGCCGCCGACCAGGCGCCTGATGCTGCGATCTCGACGGATCAGCCGTTGGTGATCGATCTGGACGCCACGTTGATCACCGCGCATTCGGAGAAGGAAGACGCGAAACCGACGTTCAAGCGCGGGTTCGGGTTCCACCCTCTCTGCGCGTTCGTCGACCACGGGCCGGCCGGGACCGGGGAGATGCTCGCGATCCGGCTGCGACCCGGGAACGCCGGGTCGAACACCGCGGCCGACCACATCGCCGTCGTGAAGGACGCGCTCGCCCAACTGCCAGACGGGAACCCGCGGCCGGGCAAGAGCGTGCTGATCCGCACCGACGGTGCCGGCGGGACGAAACAGTTCGTGACCTGGCTCACCGGCCGCAGGTTGTCGTACTCGGTCGGGTTCACGCTCCCGTTCCACACCCCGCAACTCTACAAGCTCCTCACCGACCACAAGGCCTGGGAACCCGCCCTCGACGCGGACGGCGACGTCCGTGACGGCGCCGCCGTCGCGGAACTGACCGGGATCCTCGACCTGGACGGGTGGCCGGACGGGATGCGGGTCATCGTGCGGCGGGAACGCCCCCACCCCGGCGCGCAACTCCGCTTCGACGACGTCGACGGCTACCGGCTCACCGCGTTCGCGACCAACACCCGCCGCGGGCAGCTGCAACAACTCGAACTCCGCCACCGGCGCCGCGGCAGATGCGAGGACCGGATCCGGCAGGCCAAAGACACCGGACTGCGCAACCTGCCCCTGCACGGGTTCGATCAGAACCGAATCTGGTGCGCCATCGTCGCCCTCGCCGGCGACCTGACCGCGTGGGCGGGTCTGCTCGCCCACGCACAGCATGAGGCCCGCCGCTGGGAACCGAAGAAGCTGCGCTACCGGCTGTTCACCATCCCGGCGACCATCGCCCACCATGAGCGACGCGTGATCCTGCACCTCGCAAACCGGTCCCGATGGGCGGACATCGTCGTCGCGGGCATCAGCAGAATTCGCGCACTGCCCACACCCTCGGGCTGACCCAGCCGACCCCACTGAACACCACGACCGGAGCCTGGAGATCCGCCACCGCAGCGCAACGCGGCCACTGTCGTACCCTCATGCCAGAATCAGCACCACAACCCCGGCAACGACGCCGAACACAGCGACCCAGCCAACCGATGAAAGATCGAGGCCAGCAACGCGAACGGCACGTTGATGACGGCGAACAGCAGCCAGAACGGCCACGCCGTCGCGTATCCGAGCAGCAGCGAGAGCCCCGCCGTGCCACCGGTGACGGCGTGGGCGGCATGGAGCAGGTGCAGTCCGAGCGAGACGAGGAAGGTGCCGGTCAGGATGCCAAGGACGTCCTCGGCGACGGAGTGGGCCTGCGCCTTCTCGTCGAACACCAGGGACGGCCCAGTGGCGGCGTCATCGGCGGCGGGAGTGGCGGTCACGGCATCCATCCTCGCCCACAACTAACGCGAAAGTCTCGTGACATGACCCAGGCTTTCTCGCCCCGCGGCGCGGCAGCGCCACGGAATAACTAACGCGAAAGTCTCGCCACCTGAGGCAGGTTTTCTCGCCCCCACGGCGCGGCAGCGCCCCGGAAAAGCTGATGCGAAAGTGTCCGGGCTTCCGCGCGGGGATCGGCGGGAATGTTCCTCGGCGCCTCGTCGTTCGATTCAGCGGAGGCTTTTGTGGGAAAGAACTACATCGACATCGAAGACGACCAGGGGCAGATCCTGCGCTATCGCAAGCACGTCAACGGTCGTGGGCTTGTCGCCAACGGCGCCAAGGTCCACTCCAGCGCGCTCGTCGAAGTCGGCGCGTACGTCGAGCCGGGGGCGCAGATCGCCGCCGGCGCGCACATCGGGCGCGGCGCATGGGTCGAACCCGATGCCGTCATCGGGCCGGATGTCGAGATCGCTCCGCACGCCCACATCCGCGCCGGTGCGGCGATCGGCCGGGGTGCCAAGATCGGTGTGCGCACCGTGATCGGCGCGCACGCGCGCGTCGCCGGCGGATCGCTCATCGGCGACGACCAGCAGATCGGCGACGGCGAACAGGTCGCGACCGACAAGCGGGGCCTGCGCCTGGCCGCGTGAGGTCGGGGCGCGTCAGGCGAAGAGAAAGAGCACGAAGCCGATCAGCGGCAGGGTGCCCTGGATCAGCGCGGGCCGCAGATACCTCGCCCCGGTCGTGATCAGTACGAGCGCGGCGGCGAGCATCGAACCGAGGCCGAACAGCACGAGTGCGCGCCCGGCGACGTCTGCAGTGGTGCCGACATCCCCCACCCAGAACAGCGCCAGGCCGATGATCACGCCGACCGCGAGGAACAGGTTGTAGAAGCCCTGGTTGTACGCCATCGGCCTCGTGATGTCGGCGGCGGTCTGATCAGGCACGCCGAAGCGGCGCCACGTGCGCGGCTGAGTCCACTGGATCGACTCCATGACAAAGATGTAGACGTGCAGCAGCGCCGCGAGCGCCGCCGCCACTGTCGCGATGATCGACACCATGACCGCACGCTAATGCAAGAGCGTCCCTTCCGGGACCCGCGCCGCGAGAGCTCAGAGGCGGCGGAGCCGCGTTGTGAGGTGTCGAAAGCCGTGGGTCCCGGAGGGACACTTTCGCAAAAGCAGGCCGAAACGCACATTCGGGTGCCCAGAGACGCGCCGAGTGACGATTCAGCCTGCTTTCGCGACGCATCAGCGCGGGTACGCTGACCAGATGGCCGGACGAGTATCGAGGCGGGGACGTCCCTCACCCCGCGCCAAGCGGCCCGGTGACGCCACTGTCCCGGCCCTGCCGACGGGACCCTTCCGCCTCGGCGCGATCGAGGGCGCAACTCCTGGCAAGTGGATCGACATCTGGCACGAGCGGATGCCGCAGATCGCCCTCGAACTCATCCCCCTGACGATGGCGGATCAGCGCACGGCGCTGGACTCGGCATCCGTCGACGCCGCTCTCGTCCGACGCCCGCTGAATACCGCAGGGCTGCACGTGATCCCCCTCTATGACGAGGTCGCAGCCGTCGTCTGCGCCGCCGACTCGCACCTGACCGCGGCCGACGAGCTCACCCGGGAGGACCTTGCCGACGAAGTCGTCATCGTCCCGCGTGATGCGCCGCTGCGGGTCGACATGCCCGGTGCCGTCGCCCCCCGGTTCGATCCGCCGGCGACCGTCGCCGACGCCATCGCGATCGCCGCGACGGGCGTCGGCGTGGTCATCGTGCCGCTCTCGCTCGCGCGGTTGCATCACCGTAAGGA
>NZ_JBASZT010000254.1:0-8171 GCF_049661145.1 Microbacterium sp. | reverse complement strand
GGCAGAAGGAGCCTAAGAAGGTGGTGCTGAACGCGAATAATCGGTGGCGCTCAACAACGAGAACACGACACCGAACGAGCGGTGCTCAACCCCAATACCCGCGGTGCTCAGAAACGCGAATATTCAGAAGATTGCGTTTGCGGGCGAACGACGCGATGATGCGCCGCTCTTGTGAGCTTGTGAGCAGCACTCGTGATTCGGTTGCATCGAGGTCCGGGTTGAGGCCGGGACGCTGAAGCTCTTCGGGTCGGCGGACGACCAGATCTCGGCGGGGGTACCCGCCTGTGTCCAATCGAGCCAGTTGGTTTGCGTGTGCGAGCGCGACGACGGTGCACGAGGCGCTGAGGCGCACGAGCCGGGGCGTCCGGCGTGGATTGCGGTGGCCGAAGATCGCGGCGGTCTCCGCCTGAAGGTCTTTGCGTGCCCGCACCGGTGTGCCCCGCAGCGCCAGCAACGGGACCTCTGCATCGCGGAGCTTGGCCGACAGTTCGCTCACCAGGGAGTGGGTACTACCGCCGACGCGATCCAGGAGGATCTGAGCAGCGAGGTCCACAACGTCGCCGGGGGAGGCAGCTCCGCCGGCAACCAGGGCAATGAGCCACCCCAGAGGGTCGCTGCCCTCCAAGAAGACCGGGCTCTGTCCGATCAGTCCGGGCCGGTGCTGTTTGAGCATCTCGAAGAGCGCGGCTTGATGGACGATCGTGTCGACTGCGTCGGTGTGCGCGACCACAACCTCCAATCCCGCCGGGGCGTACGCATCCGCGTCCTGCTGCAGGAGATGGCTCACGATCGCATCGCGAATTCGCTGCGCCGCTGGTTGCGAGTCGAGCATGCGGCGCGCTGCGAGGGTGCTCTGACGCAACTGCGGTCGGCGGGGCCGTTCGAAGTGAACGACGAGGGCCTCGGAGTCTTCGTCCGACACCGTCTCCCGGTAGCGGAGGGTGCCCTTCTGTGAGAGCACTCTCAGCTCCGTGTACGTCTGCCCTCGTTGCTCTCGGGTGCCGACGAGGCGCCGTCTCAAGCGTGCGTTCAAGACAAGCTCTCGAGGACGAATCTGGTTTCGATACGCAATCGTGTACTGCAGGGTCTCTCGGAAGATCCGCACGGCGGAACTTGCGTCATGGTGAGTTTTGCGTTCAGCCTCACGGACCATCGCGCACACGGCTCTGCGGAGGTAGCCGTCGAAAACCGGCTCGCGCGCCGCGAGCTCTGTGACCTTACGGAGCACAGACATCACGTCCGGACCCGGCTCGCCGCCGTCTTGGCCTCTCAGCTCTCGCCCGGTCTCCTTCAGTTGGCGAGCTGCGGCCGCGTATCTGACAACACGAGCGGCGTCCTTCGCGTTCGCAACACCCATCACCTCGCTGCTGATCGCATTGTCTCTGAGAAGCTGCAACGATTTCCCGCCAAGACCGACCTCGGTCACCAAGTCGGGGCGCAGTTCATTGATCAGTTCAGCGGTACGCTGGGAGTCCATGACCTCGTCGGTCATAGCCAACACCGCTTGCCGCACCTGATCGGCGGCGAGAAGGAAGCTACCGCCGCTGTTGGAGATCACCGGCGTATGAGGATCCGCGAAATGGATGCTCTCAGCATCAATGAATCGATCGAGAGCTTCACGAGCTGCGATCATCCTCCGCGAATGCGCCAGGAACCGCGTGGGAGCCTTGAGCTCCTCGACCGTCACCGCCGGGTATCCGCGAAGTAGCCGCACGAAAGTGGAGATGAAGCTGGCCTCGACGTACACGTTGACTTGGTATTGCGAATAGCGCTTGTGGACTTCCACGGCGTCCCCGTGACGCTGCGTCAGGTGGGCCACGACATCTGCGAGTTCTTCAGGTTGCGCTTTGAGCGCGATGACGTGGGAGGGCTGAGCGATGGGCGCGGTGCCCGATGCATACTGCGGCAGGTACTTCTCGATCGCCCGGCCGAACTCGCCGCCGGCCCGTTGACTCGACGCGGCAAGCAGCAGCGGTGTGAACGCGCGGGCGAGGAGCGCACCGTCATGGACAGACAGAGAGCCCGAAGCAACGGCCGCTGCCAGCACTCCGAAACTTTCCCCTGTGTACGCGAGCGTGCGAATATCCCCGGCGCGTGCGGCGCGTTCATCGACATCTCGGTGGATGGCGAGGTTATGAACGAGCAATGCTGCGCCGATGAACCCTTGTCGTTCCACTGGATCGCTCGGGATGTTCGACGCGGTCAGTTCGAGCCCGGACGCACCGCCCAAGTCCAGCGCGTCCGCGGCTTCGTCATACACTCGCTGAACGGAGTCGAAGTCAGACTGGATCGAGTTCACGCCGACATCACGGTACGCGGTCCTGCTTCCGAGTCCCGGAAAGAACACTGCCGTGGTGAACCTGTCAGCGGAAGGCTCGGCCGTCGCACGGCGACGGCTGTCGTGTGTGATCAACCGAGAAGCTGACGGCACATTCCGTTCGATGATGCTCGGCTTGGATGCCGCATTCTTGTTGCTCATGTTGATCCCCCCAAACTTGAGCTGTGTCCGGCTTCGGTAGTGCGTGAATCTCACAAGGCTGGTCGTCGTCCGGTCTGTCGATCGGAATCGATTCGCCGTTCCGAGTCTTCCCGCCTGCCAAAGGCGAGAATGGTTGCCAGCGCGGCGCCGTAAACTATGGGAGCAATGTCAGACCCCTCGCTCCGGCTGCGGAGTGACATCGGCGGTGGGTGCCGGAGAAGTGGCGGTGGTAGTTTCCGCCGAGGTGCGTCGTCGTGCGGCGAGGCTGGTAGGAGCGAGGACGAGCAGTGCGACGACGGCCAGGGCAGCGCCCACATAGAGAGGGGAGACGAACCCCAGCCCCGCGGCGATCGTGACACCACCAAGCCACGCGCCGACCGCATTGCCGATATTGAGCGCGGCGATGTTCGCTCCAGACGCAACCGTGGGTGCGTCTCCCGCGAACCGCATGATGCGCAGTTGCAGCCCCGGTGCGGTTGCGAAGCCCACAGCACCCAAGAGGAACATCGCCACCAGGGTGGTGCCAACGATCGACGCCGTGAGCGCGAATCCTGTCAGGGTGACGATCAGAGCCACGAGGATCGTCAGGAGCGAGCGGTCGAGAGACCAGTCCGCCAGGCGACCGCCGACGAGGTTTCCGATGAACGTGCCCACGCCGAACAGCAGCAGCAACCACGGCACGGTGGAGGCAGCGAAACCGGTGACTTCGGTCAGGGTGAACGCGATGTAGGTGTATGCACCGACGACCGCACCGAAAGTCAGGATGCTGACCGTCGCCGAAAGCAGCACCTGGGGTCGTCGGAGCACCCCCAGCTCCTGACGCAGGTTGCCTGTCGGAGGCGCTGGTGACTTCCCCACCAAGAGCTGGATGCCGAGGAAAGTGACGATGCCGATCGCGGTGATCGCCCAGAATGTTGCCCGCCAGCCGAACTGTTGTCCGACGAACGTCCCGAACGGGATCCCGACGACGTTAGCGACCGTGAGGCCGGCGAACATCAGAGAGATCGCGCCAGCCTTCTTGTCCTCGGCGACCATGTCGGAGGCGACGACCGCCCCGACGCCGAAGAACGCGCCGTGGCACAACGCCGCGACGATCCGCCCGATGAGCATCACCTCGTACGTGGGCGCCAGCGCAGAAATCAAGTTGCCGAGGATGAACAGCACCACCAGCCCGAGCAGAACGCGCTTGCGTTCCACCCGGGCGACCGCCGCAGTCAGCACGATCGCGCCCACGGCCACACTCAACGCATAGCCAGACACGAGATACCCGGCGATGTTCGCCGTGACGGCGAAGTCCGCGGCGATCTCGGGGAGAAGACCAGCGATGCCGAACTCCGTGAGACCAATGCCGAAGCCACCGAGGGCCAGAGCGATCAGCCCGGCCGGGAGGGCTCTCGTTCGCTGTGTCATGAGCATGTCCCTTCAGTCGTCAAGCGCCTCGATGCCCGAAAATGCATCGACATATCGCAGAGTACCGATATGAGTGCTGGTCGTCAACGTCTCGCCGAGCGCCCGCACCGATCACGCACTAGCCCCCGCTGGCTACCGACCCGTCGCAGCCACGCGCGTCGCGGCCATCAGGGATGACTCGCTACGGAAGAGCACCGGCGAGCAAGCTCGTCACACTTCGTCACGAATACCCCCCCGACGCCGGCGACACGGCCCAGGCGCTGACTCGACAGGATCTGCACCTGGGCTGCAGTCGATCGCGCGGGCTGACAGCACTTGACGGCGCCAGAATACATCGTTAATACTCGATATGTCGCTGTAACGGCGGCCCCAGACTGCTTCATAGGAGGAAGCCCATGAGTGACTTCGACCCGCTCGCACCCTTGCCCACCGTCCCCGGCTTCGAGATCCGCAGTGACACTGTCGAGGACGGAGCCGCGTGGCCGGAGGGGCAGTTGTCTGGTCTCTTCGGAGTGCCTGGTGGTCAGGACCGCTCCCCTCATCTCTCGTGGAGCGGAGCACCCGCAGAGACCAAGAGCTTCACTGTCACGATCCACGACCCGGACGCACCGACCGGATCAGGCTTCTGGCACTGGGCGGTGGCCGACCTTCCTGCGAGCACGACCGAACTGGCAGAGGGCGCCGGGGAACCGGGAGATGCCGAGCTCCCGCAAGGTGCGTATCAGCTCCGTAATGATGCGGGAGCCGCCCGCTACATCGGCGCAGCACCGCCTGCCGGACACGGCCCGCACCGCTACTACATCATCGTCAGTGCCCTGGACACCGAGCACATCGGGGTGGGCCCGGATGCCTCCCCCGCGCTCCTCGCGTTCACGCTCAACAGCCATGTCCTCGCCCGGGCGGTCCTCGTAGCGACGGCAGAAACGCCTGGCACCGGCGACTGAGTCTCCAAGACGACGAGATGTCGTCCTGCGCTACGCCGACGACCAGGAGAGAGTTGTGAAAGCCGTCGTCTACACGAAGACTGGAGCATCCAGCACGCTGACCCTCGTTGAACGCGAGCCCGGTGAGCCGGGCCACGGCGAGGTGCGGGTACGGATCGCGGTGTCGGGGGTGAATCCGACGGATTGGAAGGCACGGGCACGACCGACCTCGGCGAGCCCGGCCGGGTTCGCCGAGGTCGTGCCAAACCAGGATGGCGCGGGCGTCATCGACGCTGTGGGAGATGGTGTCGAAGGGCTGGCCGTCGGCGACCGAGTGTGGGTCTTCCTCGCCCAGCATGAGCGGCCCACCGGTACCGCCCAGGAACTCACGGTTGTCCCAGCCGCTCGCACCGTACCCCTCCCCACCACCGTAGATTTCGCCACCGGCGCCAGCCTGGGCGTCCCAGCGCTCACCGCCCACCGCGCACTGACTGTGCACGAGCAAGGACCACCCCGTCTCTTTCCAGGCGCGCTGACCGGACGCACCGTACTGATTGCAGGGGGCGCGGGCGCGGTCGGCCACGCAGCTATCCAGCTTGCCCGATGGGCCGGGGCGCAAGTCATCACGACCGTCAGTTCAAAGGAAAAGACGCACCTCGCATTGTCGGCGGGGGCTCACGACGTAATCGACCGCCACGCATCGGACCTTACGGCGACCGTTCAACGGGCCGCACCGGATGGAGTCGATCACATCGTGGAAGTTGCCATCGGCGCGAACGCTTCTCTCGACGCTACTGTCGCGGCAAACCACGCGAGCATCGCATATTACGCCGATGACGGAGGCGACATCCTCACCCTTCCAGTGCGCACGTCCTTCGCCAAGAACCTCCGCCTGCAGGGCATCCTGCTCTACACCCTGAGCGAGAAAGCCCTGCACGCCGCCGTCGAAGACACGAGGAACGCGCTCTCCGACGGCGCGCTGCCCGTGGGAACTAACGCTGGCCTACCACTGACCTGGTTCCAACTCAATGAGACCCCGGCGGCTCACGATGCGGTCCAAGCGGGCACCGTCGGGAAGGTCCTCATCCAAGTTGCTGACATGTAGAGCCTGACACCCAATCGCAGCGATGACTTAAGGATTTCGCGGTGACTTCTTTTTCGCGGTGACTTCTTTGAGGGCTGGGCCCACGGCTTCGCGCGAGGTCTTCTCCGGTGGGTCAGTTCCCGTCGTGGAGGACGATCTTGCCGAGGGTGCGGCCGGTCTCGACCAGCTCATGCGCTTCGCGCAGTGTCGCGGCGTTGATCGGGGTGAGGGTCCGGGTCGTGGTCGTGCGCAGCCTGCTGTCGTCGACGAGTCCCGCCACGGTGTCGAGAAGGCGGTGCTGCTCGATCAGGTCCGGGGTCTGGTGCAGGGGGCGGGTGAACATGAGTTTCCAGTGCCAGGTGATGCTCTTGGCCTTCAAGGGTGCGATGTCGCGGGGGCCGTCGTCGATCGCGGTGATCTGCCCGAACGGGCGAACGATCTGCGAGTACAGGCCTATCTGTCCCTCGGAGTGCGCGGTGAACAGCCAGTCCACCCCGCCGGGCGCGAGGCTGAGCACCTGCGCGGCCAGGTCACCGTGGTGGTCCACCGTGTGCTCAGCTCCCAGCTCACGCACCCACGCGGCACGCTCCGGGTCGGAGGCGGTGGCGATCACGGTGACGCCGGGCAGGAGGGCCTCGGCGAGTTGGAGCATCACCGACCCGACGCCGCCGGTCGCGCCGATCACCAGCAACGTGCCGGTGTCGTCCGGGGTGAGGGCGAACCTATCGAACAGGGTCTCCCAGGCGGTGATCGCCGTCAGCGGGAGGGCCGCGGCGTCGGCGAAGGACAGCGACCGCGGCTTGCGGCCCACGATCCGCTCGTCCACGCCGTGCAGGCGCTGGTTGGTGCCGGGCCGGTCGATGCTGCCGGCGTAGAACACCTCGTCGCCGGGCGCGAACAGCGTCACCGCGTCACCGACCTCGCGGACGATCCCGGCGGCGTCGAAGCCGAGCACCCGGAACCCGCCCGCGTGTGCTCCGGCACGGAGCTTCACATCGACCGGGTTCACCGACACCGCCCGGACCTCGACCAACAGGTCGTGGGCGCCGAGGGCGGGCACGTCGATGGTGCGCTCGATGAGACTCGCGGGGTCGTTGGTGGGCAGGTTGTTCTCGTAGCCGATGGCCGTCGTTGTCGTCATACGACGATCATTCCCGCGAGCCTGTAGTTACCGTCAAGGGCATCTGCTTCCCAATGGGTACCATTGGTGCATGGTTCTGGTGAGTGAGGAGTGCGCCCGCAACGACGTGTACGCGGCGATGTGCCCGTGCCGTGACATGCTCGACCTGCTGGCGAACAAGTGGAGCGCCCTGGTCATCGGCGCCCTCGAAGACGGCCCGCAACGCTTCGGCCAACTCCGCAGACGCCTGGAAGGCATCAGCCCCAAGGTCCTCTCCCAGACCCTGAAACGCCTCGAAGAGCACGACCTGCTGACCCGCACCGTCTACGCCGAGGTCCCCGCCCGCGTCGACTACGAACTCACCCAGCTCGGCCACAGCGCCGCCGCACCCCTGAAACACCTGCGCGACTGGGTCGAGACCAACATCACCGCCGACGGCTGAACGGAGAAGGAAGCTTGCGTGCGAGCTGATCAGCCCGTATCCGTCAGCCCGATGCGGCGACGACGCCCGCGAAGCCGAGACGAGGGCTCCCGTCGCCGAGCGTGCTCATCGGCAGATGCGGAAGGAGAACAAGACAGTTCGACCCCCATCTGCAGTCGAGAGATGTCACCTCGTCTTAGCCCACACCGTGCCTCGGTGAACCCCGAACCGACGCGCCAGCGCGGTCACGCTCACACCCTGCGCGCGGGCTGTTCGCATAGCGTCCACTTCCTCATCCGTGAGCCGTGTTCGAGGTCGTTTACTTGGTTCCGCCGACGCCCCGATCAACGGGTCATCGGCCCCGTCCTCGGACTCGGCATCCTCGCGGAGACCTTGATTCCATGCGGAAACGAGCTTCTGAACCCGTGGTCGTCTGTTCCCGCAACGCTCCATGCGTCCACCCCACGCACAAGGTTTGAACCCTGCCCGCGTTGCTGGAGGGTCCCCTCGTTCCTCGACCGACCTGGCGAGTCGGCACCTCAACTCCCCAGACCCCAAGCCGCGAACGGCCGCTCGATGCGCGACCGACCCGACGGATTCTGCGGCAGGTCAAGTCCCGTTTCGTGGTGTAACTGTTGTTCCTCCGGTGGGTGGGGTTTAGAAGGGGGTGACGGTGTCGTGGTGGGCGACGTGGTCGGGGGTGTGGGGGTCGGGGCCGGTCCAGCCGGCGTCGG
>NZ_JBASZT010000253.1:0-17094 GCF_049661145.1 Microbacterium sp. | reverse complement strand
CAGCCGCTGCGCCCGCTCATCCAGATGCGGCAGCAACGCATCGAACTTCGCCCGCAACGCGACAACAGTCTCAGGAGCAATGGCCATACACCATTGTCCCACGCCAACTCATATCAGAAGTAGTTATTTATTAGCGTGCCCTAAATGAGTGAGTCCGTTTCCGAACGATGCGGGAGAACTTCGGAGGCGTCATCGTGCGGGTGCTTTCGCCGCAGGCCCACAGTTCGCCGCCGAAGAGTCCCTCTCCCGGTTCGGAGGCGCCGACCTGCCGATGCGTCGGTCCAGCATCCTCAAGTCGACGCCTCTGAACCACCGGGGCGGCGCCGCCCCCGCGCGCGGGACCGGTAGCCTGTCAGGGTGAAGACGTTCGACACGCTGTTCGCGGAGCTCACCGTGACCGCCGCGACGCGCCCGGCCGGTTCCGGGACCGTCGCGGAGCTGGATCGCGGAGTGCACGGCATCGGCAAGAAGATCGTCGAAGAGGCGGCAGAGGTCTGGATGGCCGCCGAATACGAGTCGGACGTCGAGACGGCCGAGGAGATCTCGCAGCTGCTGTACCACCTGCAGGTGCTCATGCTCGCGAAGGGATTGTCGCTCGAAGACGTCTACCGACATCTGTGAGCCGCATCCTCAGCATCCTCCCGCCACCCAGACCGAAAGCCCGCTCACTGAAATGCCCACGCACATGCTGCGAATCGCCGTGCCGAACAAGGGGTCGCTCGCCGACACCGCCGCCGAGATGCTCGCCGAGGCTGGATACACCGGCCGCCGCGACCCCAAGGACCTGCACGTCATCGACCCCGTGAACGAGGTCGAGTTCTTCTACCTGCGCCCCAAGGACATCGCGACCTACGTCGGGTCGGGCGCGCTCGACGTCGGCATCACGGGGCGCGACCTGCTTCTTGACGCGCGGATGCCGGGAGCGCGCGAGATCGAGCAGTTGGGCTTCGCCGGCTCCACGTTCCGATTCGCCGGCCCGCCGGGGCGTTTCACGGCGGTATCCGATCTGGAGGGCCTGCGCGTCGCGACCGCTTACCCGGGTCTCGTGGATGCCTTTCTCGACGACCAGGGTGTGGCGGTCGACCTGGTGCCGCTGGACGGCGCCGTGGAGTCCGCCGTCCAGCTGGGCGTCGCGGATGCCGTGGCGGACGTCGTCTCCACCGGCACCACCCTCAAACAGGCAGGGCTGGAGATCTTCGGCCCCGTGCTGCTGGAGTCCGAGGCGGTGCTCATCGGTGCCCCGACCGAGGCCGAAGGCACCGACACGCTGCTGCGGCGATTGCGTGGCGTCCTGGTCGCCCGACGCTACGTGCTCATCGACTACGACCTGCCCGCGCACCTCGTCGACGAGGCGGAGGCGATCGCGCCCGGCATCGAATCTCCGACGGTGTCGCCGCTGCGCGATCCGGCGTGGGTAGCCGTGCGCGTCATGAGCCCGCGAAAGACCCTCAACCAGGTGATGGACGCGCTGTACGCGATCGGCGCGCGGGCGATCTTCGTCACCCCGATCCACAACGCGAGGCTGTGATGTCGCTCGTATGCCGGGTGATCCCGTGCCTCGACGTCGCAGCGGGCCGGGTCGTCAAGGGCGTCAACTTCGAGAACCTGCGCGACATGGGAGACCCTGTCGAGCTCGCCGCGCTGTACTACGCCCAGGGCGCCGACGAACTGACCTTCCTCGATGTCACCGCGACGGTCGACGATCGTGCGACGACATACGAGGTCGTCCGCCGCACGGCGGAGGAGGTGTTCATCCCGCTCACGGTCGGCGGTGGCGTGCGCACCGCCGATGACGTGGCACGGCTGCTGGCGGTCGGCGCGGACAAGGTCGGCGTGAACTCCGCCGCCATCGCCCGCCCCGATCTCGTCGGCGAGATCGCCGACCGGTTCGGGTCGCAAGTGCTCGTCCTGTCGCTCGACGTCAAGCGCGCCCGCCACACGGACACCAGGCGCACCCGCTCTGGCTTCGTCGTCACGACGCACGGCGGACGCACTGCGACGAGCCTCGACGCTCTCGACTGGGCGCGCGAGGCCATCGACCGCGGCGCAGGCGAGCTGCTCGTCAACTCGATCGATGCCGACGGCACGAAAGACGGCTTCGACCTGGAGCTCGTGGGTCTCATGCGCGAGCTGTCGAGTGTGCCGGTCATCGCCTCGGGCGGCGCCGGTGCTGTCGAGGACTTTGCCCCCGCGTTGCGCGCCGGCGCCGACGCGGTGCTCGCGGCATCGGTCTTCCACTCCGGCCAGCTCACGATCGGCGACGTCAAGCGGGCACTCGTCGCCGACGGCATCGAGGTTCGATGAACGTCACCTCAGACCCCCGCATCGAGCGCGTCGCCTTCAACGCCGACGGCCTGGTGCCGGCGATCATCCAGCAGTACGACACCGCTGAGGTGCTCATGCTCGGGTGGATGGATGCCGAGGCGTTACGCCGCACGTTGACGGAGGGTCGCGTCACATTCTGGTCGCGCTCTCGCGGCGAGTACTGGCGCAAGGGCGACACGTCCGGCCACGTCCAGTACGTGAAGGGCGCGCGCCTCGATTGCGACGGCGACGCCCTGCTCATCGAGGTCGAGCAGATCGGCGCGGCGTGCCACACCGGCGAGCACACGTGCTTCGACGCGGACGACCTCACCCCCGTCGCGGGGGAGGCTCGATGATCGCACGCGCGCGGATGCTGGCAGTGCTCGCGGTCATCCTCGGCGGCGCAATCGCGATCATCGCTTCGACGCAGACGTGGCTGGAGGTGACCGTCAGCGCGGGGGCGACCTCCGCCCTCTCGGTGCCGGGCGCGACCGCCCTCACTCTGCTCGCCCCGCTCAGCCTGGCGGCGCTCGCCCTGGGACTGGCACTCACCGTCGTCGGACGGGTGCTGCGCTACGTGTTCGGCGTGCTTGCGGCAGCGATCGGCGCCACGCTGCTGATCGGGGCCGCACGGATCGCGACCCAGCATCCGCTCGACGCCGTCTCCGCCGCTGTCACCGAGGCCACGGGGCTGTCCGGTTCCGATGCCGTCGCAGCGCTGGTCGACGACGTCGCGGGCACAGCCTGGCCATGGCTCACTGCCGTCGCTGGGGCGCTCGTCGCCGCCGGGGGCATCCTCGCGCTGGTCACGGCGCACACCTGGCGGGGCTCCGGCCGCCGCTACCGGACCGCCGCCGACCGAGCCGACACCGATCGCGCGGCAGACGGCGCAACCTCGCCGCGCCCGTACGACGCGTCGAGGGACAACGCGATCGACTCGTGGGACGACCTGTCGCACGGTGAAGACCCCACCGCCCGCTAGACTGGCGGCGCACCCGCGCCCGCTCGACAACGAGGGAGAACCATGAGCGACTCGATCGACGACCCCGGCCACGGACACTCGCCGGCGGCCTGGACGGCCGTCGTCATCATGCTCCTGGCGGTGACCCTCGGCACGCTCTTCTTCTTCCTCGACATGCCCGTACTGGTCTGGGCGTCGGCGGCGCTGCTCGTCATCGGGGCCATCGTCGGGTGGGCGCTGGCCAAGGCCGGCTACGGTGCCGCCGGCCCGAAGTACACGCCGAAGCAGCACTGACATGCTGGCAGGCCTCACCGCCGGCGCGGTGGAGGATGCCGAGGCGCGCGCAGCCGACCGTCCTCTGGCTGTCATCGAGCGTGCTGCGCTCGCTCAAGCACCCGCCCTCGACGCCCTCGCCGCCCTCGCTCCCGCCGAGCGCGTCAAGATCATCGCCGAAGTCAAGCGCGCTAGCCCGTCGCGCGGCGACCTCGCCGCGATTCCGGATCCCGCCCATCAGGCGGCGCTCTACGAACAAGGGGGCGCGTCCACCATCTCGGTGCTGACCGAACGCCGCCGCTTCAAGGGATCGCTGACCGACCTCGAGGCGGTCAAGGCGCGTGTCGGCATCCCGGTGCTGCGCAAGGACTTCATCGCAACGCCGTACCAAGTGTTCGAGGCCCGGGCCTCCGGTGCGGACCTCGTCCTGCTGATCGTCGCCGCGCTCGACCAGCGAGTGCTGCGCGAGCTTTTCGCTCTCGTCACCGACCTCGGCATGACGCCGCTCGTCGAAGCCCACTCGCGTGACGAGCTCGAGCGCGCCGCCGACCTCGGAGCGAGGCTCATCGGCGTCAACGCGCGAAACCTGTCCACGTTCGAACTCGACAAGAATCTGTTCGGCACGCTCGCTGAACGTTTCCCGACGGATGCCGTGAAGATCGCCGAATCCGCCGTCCTCGCCCCCGCGGATGTCGCGCACTACCGCGCCGACGGCGCCGACGTCGTGCTGGTCGGGGAGGCCCTCGTGACGAACGACCCCGTCACCACGCTGCATGCGTTCTTGGAGGCGGGTTCATGAGTGCGTCCAGCCTGCGCGAGGCACACGGTCCCTTCTTCGGCGACTTCGGCGGACGCTACATGCCCGAGTCGCTCATCGCGGCGATCGACGAGTTGACCGCCGTGTACGAGACCGCGGTGGCCGACCCCGCATTCGTGGCCGAGTACGAGAACCTGCTGCACGCCTACGGGGGGCGCCCTTCGGCCCTCACGGAGGTGCCGCGGTTCGCAGAGCATGCCGGCGGTGCGCGCATCTTCCTCAAGCGCGAGGACCTCAACCACACCGGCTCGCACAAGATCAACAACGTCATCGGACAGGCGCTGCTCACCAAGCGCCTCGGCAAGACACGGGTGATCGCCGAGACCGGCGCCGGTCAGCACGGCGTCGCGACAGCGACCGCGGCGGCTCTGTTCGGCTTCGACTGCACCATCTACATGGGCGAGGTCGACACCGAGCGGCAGGCCCTCAACGTCGCCCGCATGCGGCTGCTGGGCGCCGAAGTGGTGCCCGTGACGACCGGCTCGCGCACCCTGAAGGACGCCATCAACGAGGCGTATCGCGATTGGGTGGCATCCGTCGAGACCACCAACTACATCTTCGGGACGGCCGCGGGACCGCACCCGTTCCCCGCCATGGTCCGTGACTTCCAGAAGATCATCTCCGAAGAGGCACGCGCGCAGCTGCTCGCCGAGACGGGGCGCCTGCCCGACGCCGTCGTCGCGTGCGTCGGCGGCGGCTCGAACGCGATCGGCATGTTCGACGCGTTCCTCGACGACGAGGGTGTGGCCCTCTACGGCGTGGAGGCCGCCGGCGACGGCGTCGACACGGACAAGCACGCGGCATCCATCGAACGGGGACGACCCGGCGTGCTGCACGGTGCGCGGACGTACGTCCTGCAGGACGAAGACGGCCAGACGATCGAGTCGCACTCGATCTCGGCGGGCCTCGACTACCCCGGCGTCGGTCCGGAGCACGCGTGGCTGTCCGACATCGGGCGTGCGCAGTACATCCCCGCGACGGATGCCGAGGCGATGGAGGCCCTGCGCCTGCTCAGCCGCACCGAGGGCATCATTCCTGCGATCGAGTCGGCGCACGCCCTCGCCGGCGCGCTGCGGATCGGTCGTGAGCTCGGTCCGGACGCGATCATCGCGGTGAGCCTGTCAGGGCGCGGCGACAAGGACATGGACACCGCCGCGCGGTGGTTCGGCCTGTACGACGAGGCCGAGGGCCCCGTGGAGGTGCCGCCCGCAACGGACGCGGCGGCCGGAGAGGGGACCGAGCTGTGAGCCGCGTCGCCACCGCCATCGACGCCGCGGAGGCCGCCGGGCGCGGCGCGTTCGTGGGCTACCTGCCGATCGGCTACCCCGACCTGGCCACGAGCATCGACGCGGCCGTCGCCCTCGCCGAGGCCGGCGCCGACATCCTCGAGCTCGGTCCGCCCTATTCCGACCCGGTGATGGACGGCCCGATCATCCAGGAGGCGACGCAGGCCGCGCTCGCGGCCGGGTTCCGGTTGCGGGACACGTTCATCGCGGTGCGCGAGATCGCGGCGCGGGTCGATGTGCCGATCCTCGTCATGACGTACTGGAATCCGGTGCTGCAGTACGGGGTCGACCGGTTCGCCGACGAACTGGTCGCCGCCGGGGGAGCCGGGCTCATCACGCCCGACATCACGCCGGACGCCGCCGCCGACTGGATCGCCGCCTCCGAGCGCACCGGTCTCGACCGCGTCTTCCTCGCAGCTCCCACCTCGACCGACGAGCGCCTGCAGTTGATCGCAGAGAGTTCCACGGGCTTCGTCTACACCGTCTCGACGATGGGGATCACGGGGGAGCGGACTGAGCTGGATGCCGCCGCACGCACGCTCGTCGCGCGGCTGCGCGAGCACGGGGTTGCGCACGCGTGCGTCGGCATCGGGATCTCCACACCGGACCAGGTCGCCGGAGTGCTGGAGTATGCCGATGGCGCGATCGTCGGTACCGCGCTCGTGCGAGCCCTTCGCGACGGCGGTGTCCCCGGCCTCACCGCCACCGCCCGCGCCCTCGCCGCCGGTACCTAGTCCGCGTCGTTCGTCGAGACCACGGCGACTGAGCCGGCACAGATGGTTTCGATACGCCGCCTGCGGCGGCTACTCAACCACCGGTGGGGGCGCCGCCTGCGGAAGGGGAAGTAGACTGCCGCTCGTGCTTTCTCCCGCCGTGAATGTCGTCGCCAGCATCCCGAGCCCGCCCATCAACGGCTTCAGCCTGTGGCCAGGCGGCCCGTTCATCCACTTCTACGCGCTGTGCATCCTCGTCGGCATCCTCGTCGCAGGGTTCATGACGAACTACCGGCTCACCAAGCGCGGTGCCGAGCCCGGGGTGGTGATCGACATCTGCCTGCTGGCCGTGCCGCTGGCGATCATCGGGGCGCGGATCTTCCACGTCCTCACGCATTGGGGCTTCTACTTCGGTCAGGATCGGGAGTGGTGGAATCCGTTCGTCAAGGATGCGATCTGGAACATCTGGGACGGCGGCATCGCCATCTTCGGTGCCCTGATCGGCGGCGCGATCGGAGCGTGGCTCGGCTGCAAATGGACCGGCATCCGCTTCTGGACCTTCGCAGACGCGCTCGCCCCTGGCCTGCTGCTGGCGCAGGCCATCGGCCGGTTCGGCAACTGGTTCAACCAGGAGCTCTACGGTCTGCCGACCGACCTGCCGTGGGGGCTGGAGATCGCCTATCCGAACTCGGCCTGGCCGGTCGGCCTGCCGGAAGACACCCTGTTCCACCCGACATTCCTGTACGAAGTCATCTGGAACACGCTCGGCGTCGTCTTCCTGCTGTGGGCAGGCAAACGCTTCCGCCTGCAATGGGGGCGCGTCTTCGCGCTTTACCTCATCTGGTACAGCGCGGGCCGCATCGTCTGGGAGAACCTCCGCATCGATCCGAGCGAGATCTTCTTCGGCCTGCGTACGAACGTGTGGGCCGCGATCGTCGGCGTCGTCGTCGGACTGACGATCTTCTTCGCGCAACAGCGACGTCACCCCGGCTTCGAGCCGTCGCCCTACGTGCGCGGCCGCGAATGGTCCGGCGGTGGGGCTGTACAATCGCAGAACACCGACGAGTTCGTGGACCTGAGCGCACCCCCGACGCGCGAGCTCGTCGGGGACGACGCCACAAGCACAGTCGCCACCACGTAAACACCAACAGCTCCAGTGCGACAGGGCCGACGTCGTCCCAGATCAGTTCGACCATGAGGACGGTAGCTATGGCCTCGACCGACCAAGCCCTTCCCGGGCTCCCCGTGAAGCAGGGCATGTACAACCCTGCCTTCGAGAAGGATGCCTGTGGCCTCGCGATGGTCGCGACGCTGCGCGGCGAACCGGGGCACGACATCGTCGACCTCGCGCTGACGGCCCTGCGCAACCTCGAGCATCGCGGCGCCATCGGATCCGATGCCGGCACCGGTGACGGCGCAGGCATCCTCACGCAGATGCCGGATGCATTCCTGCGCGCCGTCGTCGACTTCGACCTGCCACCGGTGGGGGAGTATGCGGCGGGCATGGCCTTCCTGCCGCTGGACGAGACCGCGCGTGCGGCCATCAAAGCGGGCGTGGAGAGGATCGCCGCGTCCGAAGGGCTCACCGTCCTCGGCTGGCGCGACGTGCCGACCGAGGACCAGCACCTGGGCAAGCTCGCCTTCGACGCCCGCCCGCACTTCGAGCAGCTCTTTGTCGGCCGCCCCGCCGTGGGCGATGCCCCCGCACTGAGCGGCATCGCCCTCGATCGGCGCGTCTACCGGCTGCGCAAGCGCGCGCGGCGCGAGCACGACGCGTACTTCGTCTCGCTGAGCTCACGCACCCTCGGGTACAAGGGCATGGTCACGACGCTGCAGCTGGAACCGTTCTATCCCGATCTGCAGGACGAGCGCTTCCAGAGCGAGCTCGCCGTGGTCCACTCCCGGTACTCGACGAACACGTTCCCGTCGTGGCCGCTCGCTCAGCCGTTGCGTATGCTGGCGCACAACGGCGAGATCAACACCGTCGGCGCCAACCGCAACTGGATGCGGGCGAGGCAATCGCAGCTAGAGTCCGAGCTCATCGGCGACATCCGCCCCCTATTGCCGATCTGCACAGAAGGGGCGAGCGACTCGGCATCCTTCGATGAGGTCCTCGAGCTCCTCACCCTCACGGGCCGGAGCCTCCCCCACGCGATCATGATGATGGTGCCCGAGGCCTACGAGAAGCAGGCGAACATCTCGCCCGAGCTACGTGCCTTCTACGAGTACCACTCCGCGCAGATGGAGCCGTGGGACGGTCCGGCCGCCCTCATCTTCACCGACGGGACGCTCGTGGGTGCGACGCTGGACCGCAACGGCCTGCGCCCGGGACGGTGGACCGAGACGACCGACGGCCTCGTGGTGATCGGCAGCGAGACGGGAGTGCTCGACTTCGAGCCCGAACGCATCAAGCGGCGCGGCCGTCTGCGGCCCGGTCGCATGTTCGTCGTCGACACGGCTCAGCATCGGATCATCGAAGACGACGAGGTCAAGCGCGAGCTCGCCGCCCTGCAGCCGTGGCAGCAATGGCTGGATGCCGGGCGTGTCCGCCTCAAGGAGCTTCCCGAGCGCGAGCACATCGTCCACCCGATCGCGTCGATCACGCGACGCCAGCGCACGTTCGGCTACACCGAGGAGGAGGTGCGGATCCTCCTCACACCGATGGGGCAGAACGGCGCCGAACCGCTCGGCGCGATGGGCTCCGACACCCCGATCGCCGTGCTCAGCAAGCGCCCCCGCCTGCTGTTCGACTACTTCGTGCAGCAGTTCGCCCAGGTGACCAACCCCCCGTTGGATTCCATCCGCGAAGAGGTCGTCACGTCGCTGTCTATCGGGCTCGGCCCCGAGCGGAACCTGCTGCAGTGGGGACCGGACCACACGCACACGATCACGCTCGATTTCCCCGTGATCGACAACGACGAGCTCGCAAAGCTCCAGAACATCGACAAGGCACTGCCGGGCCGACGCTCGGCGACGATCCGCGGCCTCTATCACCTCGACCAGAGCGAAGACGCACTCGAGCAGCGCCTGGACGCCATCTGCGCCGAGGTCGACGAGGCCATCGCCGACGGCGCGGAGTTCATCATCCTGAGCGACCGCGATTCGAACAAAGACCTCGTGCCGATCCCGTCGCTGCTGACGCTGTCTGCAGTGCACCATCACCTCATCCGTCGTGAGAATCGCATGAAGGTGGGGCTCGTCGTCGAAGCCGGGGACGTCCGCGAGGTGCACCACGTCGCAACGCTCATCGGCTACGGTGCGTCCGCCGTGAACCCCTACCTCGCGATGGAGACCGTCGAGTACCTCGTACGCGCGGGCTTCATCACAGGAATCACGCCCCAGAAGGCTGTGGCGAACCTGATCTACGCACTCGGCAAGGGCGTGCTGAAGATCATGTCCAAGATGGGCATCTCCACGGTGTCCTCCTACGCCGGATCGCAGGTGTTCGAGGCGGTGGGGCTGTCGGAGGAGTTCGTCGCGAAGTACTTCACGGGAACCGAAACGAAGCTCGGCGGCATCGGTATCCGTGAGATCGCGACCGAGAATCAGGCGCGACACGACTACGCCTACCCCGAGGATGCCGCGGTGCGCGCCCACGAGCGGCTGTGGACGGGTGGGGAGTACCAGTGGCGTCGCGACGGTGCACCACATCTGTTCAACCCCGACACGGTCTTCCGCCTGCAGCATGCGACGCGCTCGCGACGCTACGACATCTTCCGCGAGTACACGAAGCTCGTCGACGACCAGTCCGCGGAACTCAAGACCCTCCGCGGCATGTTCCGGTTCAAGACGGCAGAACGCACCCCCGTGCCGATCGACGAGGTCGAGCCGGTGTCGTCGATCGTCAAGCGCTTCTCCACGGGTGCGATGAGCTACGGCTCGATCTCCCGAGAGGCACACGAGACCCTGGCGATCGCGATGAACTCGATCGGTGCGAAGTCGAACACCGGTGAGGGCGGCGAGGATGTCGAGCGCCTGCTCGACCCGCAGCGCCGCAGCGCCATCAAGCAGGTCGCGTCGGGGCGCTTCGGCGTCACGAGCATGTACCTGACGCACGCCGACGACATCCAGATCAAGCTTGCGCAGGGCGCGAAGCCCGGCGAGGGCGGCCAGTTGCCGCCCGGAAAGGTCTACCCCTGGATCGCGCGCACGCGTGGCGGTACCCCCGGCGTGGGTCTCATCTCGCCACCGCCGCACCACGACATCTACTCGATCGAGGACCTCAAGCAGCTCATCTTCGACCTCAAACGCGCGAACCCCGCTGCCCGGGTGCACGTCAAGCTCGTCAGCCAATCCGGGATCGGGGCGGTCGCGGCAGGAACCGCGAAGGCCCTGGCCGATGTCATCCTCGTCTCCGGTCACGACGGCGGCACGGGGGCGAGCCCGTTGAACTCGCTCAAGCACGCGGGTACACCGTGGGAGCTCGGGCTGGCCGAGACGCAGCAGACGCTCATGCTCAACAACATGCGCGATCGCGTCGTCGTGCAAGCCGACGGGCAGCTCAAGACGGGCCGCGATGTCGTCATCGCTGCACTCCTGGGCGCTGAGGAGTTCGGCTTCGCGACCACGGCGCTGGTCGTGGAGGGCTGCGTCATGATGCGCGTGTGCCACCTGGACACCTGCCCGGTGGGCGTCGCGACGCAGAACCCCGTCCTGCGCAGCCGCTTCACCGGCAAGCCGGAGTTCGTCGTCAACTTCATGGAGTTCCTCGCGCAAGAGGTGCGCGAGTATCTCGCGGAGCTCGGCTTCCGGTCGATCGAAGAAGCGATCGGTCACAGCGAACTGCTGGACATGAACCGCGCGATCGAGCACTGGAAGGCGAACGGCCTCGACCTGACGCCGATCCTCGATGGACCCGCCTTCGGGACCGACGTGCCGCGCAGACACCTGCGCAACCAGGACCACGAGCTCGGCAAGCACTTCGACGTGCAACTCATCGAGCGGGCACGGGACGTGATCGCTCAGAACGCCGGCCAGGGCGGCCGCTTCGAGATCTCACTGCCGATCCGCAACACGGAGCGCGCCGTCGGCACGATGCTCGGTCACGAGGTCACCCTCGCCCACGGCGAGCACGGCCTGCCCAGCGGCACGATCCAGATCAACCTCACGGGGTCGGCCGGCCAGTCCTTCGGAGCATTCCTGCCCGCCGGAATCACACTGCGTCTGGAGGGCGACTCGAACGACTACGTCGGCAAGGGCCTCTCCGGCGGGGAGATCGTCATCCGTCCCCCTCGCGGTGCGAGCTTTGACGCGGCACAGAACGTCATCGCCGGCAATGTCATCGGCTATGGGGCGACCCAGGGCAGCATGTTCCTGCGTGGCGTCGTCGGAGAGCGGTTCCTCGTGCGCAACTCCGGCGCGACGGCCGTCGTGGAAGGGGTCGGCGATCACGCGCTGGAATACATGACCGGCGGCCTCGCGGTCATCCTGGGCGGCACCGGTCGCAATCTCGGTGCCGGCATGTCCGGCGGCGCGGCGTACATCTACCGCCTGAACCGCGACCTCGTCAACCGCGAGGCGCTGGCGAGCGGCGAACTGGAGCTGCTGGAAATGGGATCGGGGGACGTCGAGATCCTCCGGGACCTGTTGGAACGCCACGTCGCGGAGACCGACTCCACGACAGCAGCCGCGTTGCTCGACGATCTCGAAGCCGAAGCCGCGAACTTCATTCGCGTCCTGCCGCGCGACTACGCGGCAGTGCTGCAGACCCGCCAGGAGGCGGCCGCCGAGGGTCTGGACCCCGACGGCGACGTCGTCTGGACCCGCATCCTGGAGGTGACCGGTGGCTGACCCAAAGGGCTTCCTGAAGACCACTGAGCGCGAGCTCCCGGCGCGCCGGCCGGTTCCCGTGCGCATCATGGACTGGAAAGAGGTCTATGAGCCGGGCGATTCCGGGGTACTTCGGCGCCAAGCGGGGCGCTGCATGGACTGCGGCATCCCGTTCTGCCATAAGGGCTGCCCGCTCGGCAACCTCATCCCGGAGTGGAACGACCTCATGTGGCGTGGTGAGGGCCGTGCTGCGATCGAGCGGTTGCACGCCACCAACAACTTCCCGGAGTTCACCGGGAGGTTGTGTCCGGCGCCCTGCGAGAGCGCGTGTGTGCTGGGCATCAATCAGCCCGCCGTCACGATCAAGCAGATCGAGGTGTCCACGATCGACAACGCCTTCGCCAACGGCTGGGTCGAACCCGAACCGCCCGCGCGGCTGACCGGCAAGACCGTAGCCGTCGTGGGGTCCGGACCCGCCGGTCTCGCGGCGGCGCAGCAGCTGACGCGCGCCGGGCACACGGTCGCCGTCTACGAGCGGGATGACCGCATCGGCGGGTTGCTGCGATACGGAATCCCCGACTTCAAGATGGAGAAGCGGCACTTGGAGTCGCGCCTGCGCCAGATGCAGGACGAGGGCACCCGCTTCCGCGCGGGCGTCGAGATCGGCGTCGACATCACGTGGAACGACCTGCGCGCACGGTACGACGCCGTGGTCATTGCGACCGGGTCGACCGTGCCACGCGAGCTCCCGCTCCCCGGCCGGGACCTCGCGGGCGTGCACTTCGCGATGGAGTACCTCGTGGAGTCGAACAAGGCTGTCGCCGGCGACCAGGTGCCCCAGCAGCTCCACGCCGATGGCAAGCACGTGATCGTCATCGGCGGCGGTGACACCGGCGCCGACTGCATCGGCACGGCACATCGCCAGGGTGCGCTGAGTGTCACTAACCTCGCGATCGGCAAGCAGCCGCCGACCAGCCGACCCGACAACCAGCCGTGGCCGATGACGCCGACCGTGTTCGAGATCTCGTCCGCTCACGAAGAGGGTGGCGAGCGCACCTACCTGGCATCGACCGTCGAGTTTCTCGGGAACGGTGCCGGCGAGGTACGGGCACTGCGCGTCGCAGAGACGGAGTACCTTCCCGATGGTCGCCGGGTGCCCCGCAGCGGCACCGAGCGCGAGATCCCCGCCGACCTCATCCTCATCGCGATGGGTTTTACCGGCCCGGAACGCTCCGTTCTCGAAGAACAGCTGGGTACCGTGTTCACGGGCCGCGGCAACGTCGATCGCGGAGACGACTATCAGTCGACCACCCCCGGCGTGTTCGTCGCGGGCGACGCCGGTCGCGGCCAATCCCTGATCGTCTGGGCGATCGCGGAGGGCCGTGCTGCGGCGGCATCCGTCGATGAGTACCTCATGGGGCGGACGAGCCTGCCATCTCCGGTTCATCCCACCGACATCGCGATCGGTCTGCAGCCCGCGTAGTGTGAGATCAACCCCGTAACAACGAAAGACCGGAGAGTCAGTCAGTGAGACGCGCGAAAATCGTCGCAACCCTCGGTCCCGCCACAGATACCTACGAAATGATCCGCGCGATCATCGACGCAGGTGTGGACGTGACCCGAATGAACCTCAGTCACGGTTCCTACACCGAGCACGAATCGCGATTCGCGACCGTGCGCAAAGCTGCCGACGACGCCGGTCGCGCCGTCGCCATACTCGTCGACCTGCAGGGCCCCAAGATCCGTCTCGGCAAGTTCACCGACGGACCCCACGAACTCGCCGTCGGCGACATCTTCAAGATCACCGCCGAAGACGTGGCCGGCACCAAGGAGATCGTCTCGACGACCTTCAAGGGTCTGCCTGACGACGTCAGCCCGGGCGACTTCCTCCTGATCGACGACGGCAAGGTCCGCGTCCAGGTCGAAAGCGTCGACGGTCCCGTCGTCACGACGAAGGTCATCGTCGCCGGACCCGTTTCCAACAACAAGGGCATCAACCTCCCCGGTGTCGCCGTCAGTGTCCCCGCCCTGTCCGAGAAGGACGAGGCGGATCTGCGCTGGGGGCTGCATGCCGGCGCGGACATCATCGCGCTGTCGTTCGTGCGCAGCGGTGCCGACGTCACCCGGGTGCACGAGATCATGGCGGAGGAAGGACGCAAGATCCCGGTCATCGCCAAGATCGAGAAACCCCAGGCCGTCGACGCCCTCGAGGAGATCATCGAGTCCTTCGACGGCATCATGGTCGCGCGCGGCGACCTGGGCGTCGAACTGCCGCTGGAGGCGGTGCCGATCGTGCAGAAGCGCGCCGTCGAGTTGTGCCGCCGCATGGCCAAGCCCGTCATCGTCGCGACACAGATGCTCGAGTCGATGATCGAGAACCCGGTGCCCACCCGCGCCGAGACGAGCGACGTGGCCAACGCCGTGCTCGATGGCGCGGACGCGGTCATGCTCTCGGGCGAGACGAGCGTCGGCAAGTACCCCGTCGGCGTCGTTTCGACGATGGCCCGCATCGTGGAGTCCACCGAGGAACACGGGCTGGAGCGCATCCGGCCGTTCAACGTGAAGCCACGCACGCAGGGCGGCATCATCACGCTCGCCGCGAACGAGGTGGCCGAGTTCATCGACGCGAAGTACATCTGCATCTTCACCGAGTCCGGCGACACGGCACGCCGCATGTCGCGGCTGCGCACCGGCATCCCGATGATGGCGTTCACCGTCAACCCCGCGATCCGTCGCCGCATGGCCCTCACATGGGGCATCCAGTCGACGCTCGTGGAGCATGTCGCTCACACCGATCTCATGTTCCTTCAGGTCGACAACTTCTTCCTCGGCAACAAGCTCGCCTCCGAGGGCGACAAGGTCGTCGTGATCTCCGGTTCCCCTCCCGGGATCATCGGCTCGACCAACGATATCCGCGTCCACAAGATCGGTGACGCCGTGCACGGCAAAGCGCCGATCTACAAGTCCGAGAAGTAGGCCGACGCGCACACGACGGGCGGATGCCGGGGGAGACCCGGCATCCGCCCTTCGTCGTTCAGACCGCGACGATCCTCTCGTCCGCCTGGGCGGACCATTGCAGCATGGTCCACCCCACGAGCGCGAGGATCAGCAGCCACGCCGCGATGACGAGGCGTCCGACGACGAAGCCCATGGACAGCAACGGCAATCCCGGAACGATGAGGAACACGCCGAATCCGAGCATGAACCACCTGGTCACCGGACCGAGCACGCGCGCCCGAGCCGCAGCGACTCCGAACAGCACCAGGAGGACAGCGATCAGGAGCGAGAGCGTGCCGTAGACGCCGTCGATGACGTCGGTCGTCGGCGTCGGGTACGGCTCCCCACCGAAAGCTCCCACGACGATCTCCCAGACGCCGAACAGCGCGAAAACCACCGTGGATCCGATGCCGGTGATATTCGCGAGCCGTCCTGTTCCCCCGAGCCCGGCGCGCCAGAACGCCCACAGCCCGTACGCAGCGACGAAATGATGGACGCCGAAAACCACCTGCACGAGCAGGTGACCTTCCGGTGTGAGCGGATGGCTGAAGACGGTCTCCGGGACGGCCGGGGGAATGAAGATGAGCACCACGGCCGCCGCCGCACCGAACACTCCGGCGATCACCGATGCCCACCCGCCCGCTCGAGCGATGCGTTCCGAGTTCATGGGAACCTCCTGCGTTGTCGCCTGCGACGCTACGATGCCGTCAGCACTGCAGCATCCGTGAAATCCCGGCAATCGTGGAGGGCAGCATGAGTAGTGGCCCACAGACGCACGACGAGGTCCTCGCGCGCGCAGGCCTGTTGCTCGTGCAGGCGCGAACCGCGTCTCGCAATGGCTCCCACGATGACGCGTGGCGCGCTTGCCAGGAAGCCGCCGCGATCGGCCGGCAGCTGCAGGACGCGCGTCTCGTCGCGCACGCCGCCACGGCCCTCGCGGCCCCCGACATCCTCGGCATCCGGCTGACCCCTGCACGCCAGGCACTGTGCCTCGAAGCGCTGGCACTGCTCGGCGACTCGGACGCGCAGCTGCGCGAGCATGTCACCGCACACCTCGTGGCGATCACGACGGTGTGGTTGGGTCCGCGTGCCACCGGAGCGCCGATCGATCACGCTGACGCGTCGCTGCAGTTCGCGAGGCTGCGCGCGGCGCACACGGCCGCTCTCGGTGCAGCGACGACAGGTGATCGGCTCGCGATCGCAGGGGAGTTGGTCGAGCTGGGCACTGGGGCGGCAGACGACGAAATCCTGGCCTGGGGCCATTTCTGGCGGTCGGATGCTCTCGCGCAGCTGGGACTGCGGTACGAGCTGACCACCGCGATCGCCTCGTTGACAGAGGTGACCGCACGCCTCGCCTCGCCGGTGTGGAACTGGCGGCTGTCGTGTGTCGCCGCGAGCATCGCTTTGCTGGAGGATCGCGTGGGCGATGTCCCCGAGGCCCTCGATGCAGTCGCCGAGTGGGGCGAGCGGGCCGGCTTGGAGGACGCGCGGTGGCTCGAGCTGACGATCCGGTCGGAATACGCCATCCGCACCCACGAGGGGTTGGTCGACGTCGAAGCGCAGATTCGACGGGCGCTCGTGGGCGCACCTGCTCTCGCGCACGGTTGGCGCGCGAGGGTCCTGCTCGCCATGGGGAACACCGACGAGGCTCGCGCAATCTGGCGGAACCTTGCACCACACCTCCAGGACTTCCCGCTGCGATCGCTCGAGTGGGTACTCGCGATGGTGGGCTTCGCCGATCTCGCCATCCTCGCCGGCGACGAGGAGCGTGCCCGCTGGATCCTGGAGTCGCTGACACCGTTCGGTCATCTGCACGCGATCGGTACTGTGATCGGGCCCTACTACGGTCCCGTCGCATGCGCACTGGGCCGCCTGGCGACGTTTTTCGGCGACGGGGCCGGCGGCGAGCGTTGGCTGGCGGATGCCGCGGCAAGAGCCGACGCGATGCACGCGCCGTGGCACGCCGCGTCGGCT
>NZ_JBASZT010000252.1:0-8844 GCF_049661145.1 Microbacterium sp. | reverse complement strand
CATCGTCGTGGTTCCTTTCGAGATGGATGTGAAGAGTTCTCTCGAAGGATCACACGGTGACCGTCGCCACGTTCACAGCGACGCGGCCACCGGATCCGTACACCACGCTATTGGACGCAACCCTGATAACAGCTGATTTCACCCTTCATCTCATCCGTGGGTAGCGAGGTGGCGCGTAGTTCTTTCTGGAAGCGGTTGTCCACGTTTCGGGAAGCGGGGTTCCGGGGATCGGGAAGCGCTGGGGTCTTGTGTCGTGATCGGCTGATGGTGGTCGTAGCAGCTGCTGCGGCCGTCATTTCAGTTGAGAGGGGTGGTCGTGTTGAGCACGGACTACCGGAAGATCATGAGCCTGCTGTTGGAGCGGCGTAGCTATCGAGAGATCGAGGCGATGGCGGGCTGTTCGCAGAAGAGTGTCGCGGCGGCGAAGAAGCAGCTCGTGGGCAGGAGCATCACCGTCGACGGGTTGGCGCGGCTGACC
Organism: Microbacterium sp.; assembly: GCF_049661145.1. GTDB lineage: Bacteria > Actinomycetota > Actinomycetes > Actinomycetales > Microbacteriaceae > Microbacterium. The sequence goes on along the minus strand of NZ_JBASZT010000252.1, from coordinate 8,366 downwards.
GACGCGGACATCGCCGAGATGTTCCCCGACGGGCGCTCACGGGTGCGGTCGGAGTATGCCGAGCCCGACTTCGAGAGGGTCGTGGTGTCGTTGAAGAAGAACCAGCATTACACCCTGTTGCAGGGGTGGCGCACCTACATGGGGATACCGTCGGAGCTTCGGAAGTATGGGTATTCGCAGTACTGTGCTTTGTTCAGCGAGTGAACCGCGTCGGGAAGGAGCTGATCCACTACGCGGTGCACTATGGGAACTGCTCCGCAAACCGACCACACCCGAGCGAGTGGTTCTTCTCGATTCCGGAAACGCTCCAGTTGTTTGCTTCACCAGACGTGCCGGAAACCGTGGCGGCGGCGTGGAGGGATGATCCACTCCAGCGGCTCACGGTGTTCCGGGATGATCTGGAGCAGCGCGAACACACGTCGCCCAGCAACATCGCAGTGGGCGACCGCCGCGTCCTCAGCAGCCGAGAAACCGCCATCTTCGTGTCCCGATTCTTGACGTATCCGGACGGGGAGGACTTCGTTCGCGATGACGACACGAGGGCCGCGCCGGCGCTTCGGCGCCAGCAGGCGGCCCTTCTGATCCCTGGACGCGAGTCTCCGGGCTTCCGACGGTTCGATCCCGCTCGCGGTCGTGCTTCGACCGGGCACTATTGGCGGCAGTTCGCGGAGGAGCTCTCCGCCTATCTGCGCGATCAGCTCGACCGCGAGAGCGCCCCCGAGATGGACGAACTGCCCGATGCTACACAGCGACTGCTTCGATACGTCACGCTGTATGAGCATGAAATTCGCGCCCAGATCTTCGGTGACATCGACGAACCCGGGCTCTACGTGCGCCGCGCCGCTGAAGAGCGCGTGCTGGATGCCATCGACGACAAGCGGAGCGTCGTTCTCATCCCGGGTGAGGCGGGTGCCGGAAAATCCAGCCTGCTGTGGAGCGTCACGGGGCGGCTGCGCGAGAGGCGGCGACTGCCGGTACTGGTGTCCGCGACTTGGTTGGCGTCAGAGAACGATCGCCTGTCGAGTACACAAGAACTCGTCGATCAGCTCACCATCATGGCTGACGCGCGCCTTCGCCCGGTTCTTCTGCTTGACACCGCCGATCTGCTCTTGCATAGCCAGGGCCTCATCTACGAGACGAACGAGCTGCTCAGGCGTCTCCGATCCGCGTCTGTGCCAGTCGTCCTGACCGTCCGGCCCGTCGAGGAGAAATCGCTGATGCTGTCGGGCATATCGGCGCGTATCGAGTTGGGCGGCTACGACGAGGACGCAGAGCTTCCGCAGGCCGTGCGGGCTCTGATGCGACGCTACCTCCCCGATCACGCAGCTGAACTAGGGCTCGAACTCATCCACGCTGTTCAGACCCGTGGGCTGCCCGCTGTCGAAATACTCCGGTCACCACTGCTGCTGCGTCTGCTGTTCGATCTCAGCGAAGGCACACTGCCGAGTCTCGACCTGGACGTGTCGGGCCTGTATGAACGCTACTGGCACTTGCGAATAGTCCGTGACCAACGGAGCGCGCGGTACGCCGACGCCGATGACCTCAGCGGCATCGCGGCGCGTGTCGGCATTCTCATGCTTGCTGATGCGAGCCCAACTGTTAGCGCCCACCGCATAGAGACAACGCTCCCACGGGTCGCTCTGCCGATTCCGCTCCCGCACGCGCCATCACACGCGATCAGCAGTCTCATCCGCCGCGGTGTTCTGGTCACCGCCGGCGGCGACGGATGGCGTTTTGCTCACCAAACGCTCTTCGAGTTCGTCGCCGCGAAAGGCCTGCTTGTGCGCGGCGGAGAAACGATGCTTGCAAAGCTCTTGGAGCATATGCGAGATCACCCACACGATCTCTTTACCGGTGCGGTTCTCGAGCAACTCGTGATCCTCATGGCCAGTGAACCGTCGACCCGTCAACACGCCAGCGAGGCCGCCCGAGCACTCCTCGAATCCGCCAGCCCCTCGCTACGTGAGATCGGCGTCATGGTGTGGTGCCATCTGCCCGGCCTCACCGTCGACGACGAACTCATCCTTGGCCTCGACAAGAGCGCCGTGTCGCGGCTCCTCAGGCATCTCCCACAGGTGCGACGTCTCGACTCGGACACCACGTGCAACCTCCTTGCGCACATCTGGAGCACCCACAGACAACACGTCTATCGGCATCTCACATCGTGCCTCTTGCGTCTTGTCCGCCGGTGGCCCGTCGATGTTGCGCGGCTGGTGGAGCGCCTCAAGCTCGTGGAATACCTGGCCACGAGACAAACGCAGACGCTGAATCAGCCCGGCCCGACGATCGAGCTGACCGTCGGTATTTCCAGTGCGAACCCACAGTATGCCCGGGCAGCATCCCTCCTGCTGCTTTCCCACCTCCCGGACGCCGCTGGGTGTCTCCAGCTGCTGCATGAGATCGCAGCCCACTGGTCATCGCTAGGCGACGACGACTACCTTGAGCAAGTAGTCACCTGTGCGGTGCAATCGGCGCGCAGATTCAAATCTGCACGCCGCGATTTCGGAGTCGCGGCCGGCGAGGTCACCTACCGGCATCTCGAGCCGATTGCTCGGGAGGCGCCGGATGGCGAAGAGGCCTGGTGGCTTGCGTTGGCACCGCGAGTCATCGACGAGATGTTCACCGCGCCGCTGACCGTTCCCCGCGCCGCCGAGCGGCATGCCCTCGGCAAGCATCTCTGCACTTCTCGCAACCGCGCTCACATCACTCGCATCTTGGAGCCGCTGTTCGGACGAAAAGCTGAGGACAGCCCGCCGCAGATCGTCGGCTCCTTTCTCGTAGAGATCCTGAAGACCGACACCCTGGCGTCTCACGTGGTCGGGGATCACCTCTACGACAAGCTCGTTGAAGGACTTCCGGCGCGCTCCAACGCGGGTAGTACGTCCGCGCAACGATGGGCCATCATGGCGCGGGCAGTCCTCACCGACGCTGAAGCGCCCTACGAGTTGATCAACCGCGTCACCGGCGACCTCCTCGCTGACCAGCCGCTCCTTTGGCGTCTGCCGGAGTACCTCCTCGGTGTTCTCGTTCCTGCCGCACTTGCCGGTGTGGCTCGGGCCGTGGCCCTCGTCAGAGACGTCATCCGAGATCCCGATCAGCTCGCCGCTCACTACCTTTCACCTGAGCAGGGAAGGGCCGCCCAGATCGAGCTGGTCCAGACAGGATTGAACTACGCAGTTCGCGACGACCTTGCGGCCGAGGTCGTGCTGAGCGTCGCGCTTCGCACCCAGCGACTCGGTGTCGTCCGCGCACTGCTGGCGTACCCGACGGGCCGCGCGGCGATTCAGTCGCGGCAAGCGCAGATCGGTGAGCTCATCGCCGCGAAGATGAGGGGAGACGATCAGGATCAGCGTGACGCGAGCGGCCTGGCGAAACAGCTGCAAGCGCACGAGATGATCTTCCCAACCGTGCGCGACCTCGGCGACCAGCTCATGCTCCTTCGTGACCCCATGGCACGTGCCGCGATCATCGAGATGTTCCCGCGGGCCGTTGCTGCCCGCCTCGATCACGCCACGGAGGCACTCGCTCTCATCCGAACGCACGTTATCGACGACGTGCGCACACCAGCGTCAGCGGAGCCCGTGCTGAGCGCTCCGCGCCACCGACTTGCCGATGCCGGATTTTCGGCCTATCGCGCGGTCCTCGCGCTTACCGGCACACGGGAAGCATGGGAACCGCTGTGGGGCCTCGTCCGCGAGCCCCCTCTCCAAGGACAAGGAAAGCCCGATGCCAACCCTTTCCGCGACATCGCCGACTACTTGCGCGCCATCGACATCACCGACGCTGACAACGCGGCCTTCGTCGCCCAACAACTCGTCGAAGTCGGCCGCTGGGTGGCGGCCAACGCCAGTTCGAAACAATCCAAGACCATCTCGAACTTCATCATCAGCACCGCTCGGCGGCTCGTGCGCAGCCCGCACCTCCAGACGCGCCGAGCACTCATTGACGCAGCGCCCTCGCTCCCCATCACGCTCGGCGTGGCCATCGTCACCGCCGCTGTCAGCACCGACGACGCCGAGTATGTGAGCAAGCTCATCAACCAGGGCAGACTCACCGGTGCCCTCGCCGATGTCGCACTCCAGCGGTTGAAAGGTCATCGAGAGGCCGGTTTCCAGCCCCTCCCGTGGCTCATCGTCGGTCTCTGACAACCCGGCCCAATCGCTGACAAGCGAACTGACAACCGTGCGTTCGGGCACACCGAACCATGGGTCATTCCACTAACCATCAAGGCGGTAGCTGCGCTACCCGCAGCGTGCGCCGCCGGGAAGGAATGACATCATGGCCGCTTCCAAGATTCCCAAGACGAAGGTGCGCAACGCCGACGTCACGCCCGAAGTCCGTGCGGACATGTTCGCTGAGAGCCCCGGCAGCCGGTTCGCCGTACTCTCCCTCGGGCATGGTCTACGGGCGAACGCGTTCTACACCGCGTACATCGAGCTCCGCACCGAGGTGTACACCAAGCAGACCGGAATGCTCAGCACGAACGATCTCGCTTATGGAGTCGACATCGACGACGACGATGATCGCTCCAGCGCGTTCCTCGTGGTGGAGAACCGTGCCTCTCACGCCGTGGCAGTCGCCTGCGTTCGGGTGATCGAACGGCTCGGCAGCGACAACCGTCCGCTTCCGGCCGATGCCCTGTACGGCCTGGATCTCGGATCGGAATGTCTGGAGGTCTCGCGATACATCGCGCGGCTCGACGACAGATCGGATCAGGCCGACGTGCTGAGGGAACTGCTGCGCTCGACGGTTGCCCACATCCGCCAGCACGGCACCGACGACCGGGTCTACGCGATCGTAGAGCGTCCGCTCGAGCGGGTGTTGCGGATCATGGGTATCGGGGTCACGCGCATCGCCGATCCGATCTGGCTCGACGAGTACCAAGGCGTAAACGTCGCGATCCGGCTCGACCCCATCGTGTCCGCCGCCAACCTCGGCGGCCTCCGTGAGATCGACGAGCTCGACGTAGCCGAGGGCGCGATTCGTTTCTGGGGCGAGGTGAAGCGATGAACGTGTCGTCGAGCACTCGTCATGAAGCGATTCCGCCGGAGTACCGGCGAAACCTCGGATTCTGGCGACGGAGTGAACAGGAGTTGATGCGCGAGTCGGTCATCGCGGTGGCGGGCGCCGGCGGCGATGGCTTCGATCTCGCAATGGCAATCGTCATGATGGCCGGGCCGAAGGAGATCCGCATCGCGGATCCGGAGACCTTCGTGCCCGAGAACTCCAACCGCGTCGCGTGGGCGCACACCGACACCTACCAGAGGCTCAAGGTCGACGTGCTGCGGGAGGACATCACGAAGATCCGTCCCGGCACCAACGTCGTTACGTTCCGAGACGGCGTCACGATCGACAACGTCGACCAGTTCGTCGCCGGCGCTGACCTCGTCCTCGACGAGTCCGAGTTGCGGTACCTCCACGTCGGCACCGCGCTCGCACGGGCGGCGAGACGGCACGGCGTACCCAATCTCCTCGTGATGAACATCGGATTCGGTGCGATAGCGACCTCGTTCGAGCCAAACAGTCGGCATACATTCGAGCGGATGATGGGGCTGCCCACCGACATCACGCTCGACGAGGCCGCCACGCGGACTGTGAACCTGGCGCGGTGCGTGCCCTATGTCCCGCCCTACGCCGATCTCGCCACGTTCCAGGCGGCCATGGCCGGCGCCCCGCTGCCGTCGGTGGTGCAGGGGGTGAAGGCTGCTGTAAGTCTCGGCGCCACCGAGGCGTTCCTGCACCTCACCCGAGCCGATCAAAACCGCCGCCGTTCGCCGGTGTTCGCACCACGATGGGCTTACACCGATGCAATGACACTCACGTCGGGGCGGATCCGATTCGCCCGTGGTCGTCATTGGGCAGGGGCGGCGGCACTCGCCGGCCGATCGCTCCTGGGGTGGAACCCCCGAGCTTCATACGCATCGGAGGAGACGCGCCGTCGCGGCTGAGACGGCACTGGTCACGACCTCGCCCATCCCGGTAGAATGGCGTCAGGGCTCGTCAGCCCTGACGCCCTTCTAGGTCGACAAGGGCTTCGAGGATCGCCCAGAAACCGAGTGCGGCCGGATGCCACTCGACCGGCTGCCCGTCTATGCCCGGCCGGAGGATGATCGTGTCAGCTGACCAGGCGCCGCTGGGCCAGACCTTCGACGGCGGCGGCACCGAGACCTGCCAGCAGTTCAGCCGAAGCCCCGGCGTAGAAGGCGAACCCCAGACTTTCGAGCGCATCGCCGTAGAACTCAGCAGTCCGCTCGATGAAGCGCTGCTCCGTCTGTTGAAGCATGGCCACAAGTCTGCTCCGGGTCTCTTCATCCGCGAGACTGCTCGCCGACGCGACGAGCGTGACGTGGGTTCGCCAGGAAATCGAAGAGCTGAAGTGATCGAAGTTGACACGAGTCGCGACGCGAACGGCTTCGCGAAGTACGGCCACGCGTCCTTCTTGAGTTCCGAGCATGTCTCGATGCTTCTCGATCACTTCGTAGCCCGCGTCTCGGGTTCCTGAGAAGAACATCGCATCGTGAGTCTCCGACGTCGAAGCGAGCTCCACCAGAAGGTCGGCGTAGAAGTCTTCCTTGGTCGACCAGATCCGATAGAACGAACTCCGGGGCACGGCAGCGGCGCGGATCAACTCCTCCAGTGCGAGATGCGCGAGGCTCACCGTCAGCCCGGTCTTCTCAAGCATTGCCAACGCCGTGTCCAGTACTCGCGCGCGGGTCACTTCACCGCTCAGACGTGGAGCTCGTCCGGGCGCTCCCCACGAGGTCTCCTCTTCTCGGTGCTGCAATTCAGACGGGCCTTCGCTGGACGGATCAGATGTCGCACCGCATAGGTGGGCAATGCCGTGTCGGATTCTTCGATGAGCCTAGTCGACGTGCGCAAGAGGGACTACGCCACGTTCTTTGACGCGACACCGTCGGCGATTCTCGGCATTCTCTTGATTCCTTTCTCGCCGTCAACGGCGTTTCTTCCCGACGATCCCGAGCGGCTCGCGTCCTACGTGACGGGTGCGTCCCCAGAGGGCGTGACCAACCTCCCGCTTATCGACTACGTGATCATGCTGCAGGCGGAAGTCGACCGGGCCGGCGCCCTCGAGAGGGCGCGCGCGCTCCCCGACGCGAACATCGACGGGGCGAACTCCCGGGCGTACCTTCTTGCCTGGATCCTCTCGCGACCCTGAGAGGTACCTACTGTTCCGGCGGACCTCATGCACAGAACCTCAACACACAGATAGCGACCACACATGATACGCAAAGCAGTCATTCCCGCCGCCGGCCTCGGCACGCGATTCCTTCCTGCAACAAAGGCGATTCCGAAAGAGATGCTGCCCGTCGTAGACAAACCTGCTCTGCAGTACGTCGTCGAGGAGGCCGTCGCGACGGGACTGGAGGACATCCTCGTAGTCCTTGGCCGCAACAAGAGTGCGATCAGCAACCACTTCGACTCGGTGCCCGAACTGGAGTCGAACCTGTTCACGAAGAGTGACGACGCGAAGCTCGCACATGTGAAGAAGGCGTCGGAGCTCGCGGATCTGCACTTCGTGCGCCAGGGAAGCCCCAGAGGACTGGGTCATGCGGTATCGCGCGCGGAGGCGCATGTTGGGCGGGAGCCGTTCGCCGTATTGCTGGGTGGTGACTTGATCGGTGAACGTGAAACCCTTCTGCGACGCATGATCGACGTCGCCGAGAATCACGCCGCCTCCGTCGTCGCGTTGCTCGAAGTCGATCCGGAGCAGATCCATCTCTATGGTTGCGCCTCTGTGGAGATGACCGACCAAGCCGACGTAGTGCGGATCACGGGCTTGGTGGAGAAGCCTGCATCCGGCGCTGCGCCGTCAAACTTCGCGGTCATTGGGCGCTACGTCCTCAGACCCGAGGTGTTCGACGTCCTCAGAGGCACGACGCCCGGAAAAGGCGGAGAGATTCAGCTGACGGACGCGCTGGAGCGGATGGCGTCCGACCCGGCGGAGTTTGGCGGGGTATACGGCGTCATCTTCAGGGGGCAGCGCTACGACACGGGAGACAAGCTCGACCACCTCAAGGCGATCGTCGAGATCGCCTCCGAGCGCCCCGACCTCGGACCGGAACTGCTGCCATGGCTCAGCGATTTCGTCTCCGGGAGAGGGCTTGCTGCGCGAGGCTCAACGCCGACTCCACAATCCTCTATGTCTGTATCACGCTGACTTACGGGTTGGATCGCACCAGGGTCTGAAGCGTGTCACCACGACCCGACGATGCAGAAAGGGTCAAGTCCTGGGGCGTGGTGTATCGGTGATGGTGTGATCCTTCGGTTCTGATGGTTATGCGGTGAGTGCTCGGAGGTCGGGTTCGGTCACCTCCTCGGGGTTGGGGTCGGGTTCGCCGACGCGG
>NZ_JBASZT010000251.1:0-4449 GCF_049661145.1 Microbacterium sp. | reverse complement strand
GGCAGAAGGAGCCTAAGAAGGTGGTGCTGAACGCGAATAATCGGTGGCGCTCAACAACGAGAACACGACACCGAACGAGCGGTGCTCAACCCCAATACCCGCGGTGCTCAGAAACGCGAATATTCAGCTGACCCCCTGCGGGCCGTACTCGGCCGCCCACGCTCGGGTGAGCGATTCGAGCCCTGCTTTCGCGGCGCCGTAGGCGGCGGACGTGGCGGTTCCCACCCGCGCGGCGACGGTCGAGACGTTCACGACGCTGCCGCCGCCGTGCTCGGCCATCCGGGGGATGAGCGCCTGGCCGAGCAAGAAGGGGACCCGAAGGTTCACTTCCAGAAGGAGGTCGAAGACCGCCGGGCCGGTGCCCGAGGTGGGCAAGAAGCGGTAGACGCCGGCGTTGTTCACGAGGATGTCCACCCCGTCCAACGAGGTGAGGGCGGCTACTCCCTCCGGCTTGGTGAGGTCAGCAGTGACAGCGCGAGCAGTTCCGCCCGAGGCCGCGATCTGTGCGACGACCGCCTCGGCCCGTTGTGGATCACGGCCGGTGACGATCACGGTCGCACCGCGCGCGGCGAGCGACTCGGCGGCGGCGCGGCCGATGCCCGAGGTCGACCCGGTGACGAGGGCCGTCCGGCCTTCGAGGGTCATCGTGCCGCGGCCTTCGCGAGCACGACATCGATCGGGACGCCGCCGAGGCCATAGCCGTCGCGGGCGGTCTCGTCGATGACGACGTACACGAAGGGGCGGATCGGTTCGGCCTTCTCGACATCCACCAGGACATCGGTGAGTCGGGCGATCAGTTCGGATTTCTGGCTCGCGTCGAGCGAGCCGGTCGGGACTTGGACGGTGATGACGGGCATGGGGTTCCTCCTCTTTCGTTCTATGGCGATTGCCTTAGTATGTCGATCACCATAGAATGAATAAGGACGACACGCAAGGAGGTATCGCGGATGCCGAGGACCACGACCGCCAGGAGCGATGCGATCGCCGCCGCCGCGGACCTGTTCCGCCGGCAGGGATACGCCGCGACGGGGCTGGAGACGATCCTCGCGGCCAGTGGTGCACCGAAGGGTTCCTTTTACCACCACTTTCCGGGTGGAAAGGAGGATCTCGCGACCGAGGCGATCCGCTACAGCGGCGACCGGGTCGCCGACCGCATCCGCTACGCCGCCGCTGCGACGTCCACGCCGGGTGAACTCGTGACCGCCGTCGCCGCTGCTCAGGCGGCAGAGCTGCGTGATTCGGCATACGCCTGCGGCTGTCCGGTCGCGACGATCGCCTTGGAGCGCGCCGGCCAGTCCGAGGTGGTCGCCCAGGCCGCGGACAAAGCCTTCCGCGCGTGGGCCGCACCGCTCGCGAGCCGACTCCGCGAGACAGAACGCAGCGAGCAGGATGCCGACCGCCTGGCTCGCTGGGCGGTCGCGAACCTCGAGGGTGCGCTGCTCCTCGCCCGCGCCGCTCACGACGCCACGATCATCACGGATGCCGCCGCCCTCACCGCCGCCGTTCTCGACCGCCCTGCCGAGCTCCCGAACCCGACACGCGCGGCCGCGGACCTCGTATGATCCTGCGGACCGTCGCGATCTGTGCGCTGGTCGAGCCAGGGATGCCGGCGAACTCGAACAGCATCGCGGGCCTGCGCGCGCGTCCGCCTCGATCAACCGCTGTGGGACGACGATGGGCCGCAACCGCGGCGCTCTTCCGCGCCGAAGGCAGTACCGGCAGACTGACGCCATGAGCACTTTACGCTGTGTCACGGCGGCCGCTGCGGCCGGCCTCCTCGCGCTCGCGCTCGCCGGATGCGGGTCCGGCGGTGCACAGCCGGCCGTCGAGTCTGTGACCATGAGCACCGACGAGTTGCAGGGAGCCGAGGTCGACCTTGTCGTCGGCCAGGTGCTCAACATCACGACGGGCGACCTCGCGGTCGACAGCTACACCGCGCAGGTGGCCGACGCGTCGATCGCGGAGTTCATCCCCGGCGCCAGCAACGGCGGGGCGACGGAGAACCCCGGCATCCGTGCCCTCGCCGAAGGCGAGACGAAGATCGTTCTTGCCAACACCGACGGCGGCATTCAGGACGTCACCTTCACCGTCGACGTCGACTGACGTCCTGCGCGTGGGAGCGCGGCGGTCGTCGGCGCGGCTGGCATGATCGGTCTTGTGTCACCGCTCCGCCACCGAACGCCGGTCATCGTGGCGTCGGCGGCCGCAGCAGTCATCATCATCGCCGTCGTCATTTCGGTGTTCACGGTCGGCCCCGACATCTGGGCGGCGGCCACGATCCGCGTCGCGGAGGACGACGAGTCCGTCACGCTCACCGAATCGGAATCGACGGTGACCGTCCCCGTCGACCGGGACTGGTCGTACAGCACCTCGCCGTTCGATGAGAGCCGCGCGACGCTGCACAGTCCCGACGGTGTCATGACCATCGAGTTCGACGTCGGGTCCTCCCTTGAGCCGGATGCCGCGGCTCGCGCGCTCGCGGGCGACGTCGCCGTCTTCGACCACGAGTCGATAGGGCGGGCCGGCGTGATCCACGGCCGCACCGCCGACGGTGAGGCTCTCGCCGGAGCCCTCGTCGACGGTGGGACCGTCCTGGCGTTCGTCTCGCGCCCCTCACCCGACTACGACGCCGAGCTCGCCGGTCTGCTGGCCCGCATCGAGGTGGCGCCGTGATCGAGGCGACCTCGTGACCGCGCCGACTCGGATGCCGGGAGGCAGACGGGCGACGCGCGCGCGACGACGTGCCGCATGGGCTCTCCCGATGCTCGTCATCAGTGCGCTCGCGGTGTCCTCCTGCGCGGCACCGCGGGATGAGACCTGGATACCCGTGCAGTGGCCGTCGGCGGGCCGCGTGCTGTCCGAGCGGCCGTCGGCATCCGACAACGGCGCGGCGGTCGCGACGTTCGATCTGCGCCTGCGCGACGACGACGTCGGCATCGATGCCCGCTGGGCGCGACTGCCGGGCGATCAGCCGATCAACGCGCTCGTCGAGCAGACCGTGCGCGAAGCGGTGTCGGTCCGGTCTGCCGTTGCCGGTGTCGGCTATCGGCCGCAGGTCTTCGTGGCCGGTGCTGGCCTCGGAGACCGCGGCTGCACCTCCGGCGCCGCCTCCGACTCCGCCCAGGACGTGCTCGGCGGCCGCGTCGGCTCGGTCGTCGTGTGCGAGATCGCGCTCGCACGGGGGACGATCTTCGGCGAGACGTTGCGCACCGTCACCGGCGACGGCGCCGGCATCGTCTCCGACGAGAGCACGACCTTCTACACCGACCTCTCCAACGGCGCGACCGGTACCTCGGTGGATCTCGTCGCCGACGCGTCCGCGCTATGGGTGCAGGTCATCGACGCACTGCGGCGACATCTGGGGAGCCTCAGCCTGTCACCGCTCGCGCCGCCGACCGGAGAGCAGCTCGCCGTCTTCGTGCCGTCGCTGGCGGGGCTGGGGATCGTGTATGACGAGCTCATCGTGCCCGTGCCGGCGGAGTTGCACGCCGACGCTCTCGACGGATTCTCCCAGTGGTCGTCCGGCGGTGCCCGCCCGTTCGGTGTCGCGCTGCCTCTCACCGCCGTGCGGACGGCGCTGACCGCGCTGGGTCAGGCCGTGGCAGCGGCATCCGGCGATTTCACCGGCCCGGCGCTGCGCGGGACCGGCTTCGAGCCCGTGCCCTGCGATCTGGTGGCGTGCATGGCGCTCACGCTCGACGACGGTCCGTCGACCCTGACGCCCGAGTTCCTCGACATACTCAGAGACCAGCAGTCCGCCGCGACGTTCTTCATGCTGGGCAAGAACGCCAGTCGGTACCCCGACACAGTCGCCCGTGTCGCCGCCGAAGGCCACGAGATCGGCAACCACACGTGGGACCACCCCTACCTCACCGATATCTCCGACGCGCAGGTCACGACGCAACTGGGCGACACCCGTGCGTTGCTGCAGCGGTTGTCAGGGCAATCGATCCCGTTCTTCCGTCCACCCGGCGGGTATGTCGACGACCACGTCGTCGCGCTGGCCGGTGAGCCCGCCATCCTGTGGAGTGTCGACACCCGGGACTGGGCGGGCCCGGGCGATGACGACCTCGCTTCGTACGCCATCGACACTCCGCAGCGCGGCTCGATCATGCTGATGCACGACATCCAGCCCGGCGCGGCACGCGTGTTCGATCGCGTTGTGGCGGGTCTGCGCGACCGCGGACTGACGCTGGTGACGGTCGACGCCCTGTTCGATGGAGCAGTCCCGGGCGGCATCGTCCACCACGGCCCAGCCGGCTGAACTCCGATTCAGTGCGCGGCGTCGTACGCCTCGAGGACGGATGCCGGGACCCGCCCCCGTTCCGAGACGGTGTACCCGTTCTGCAACGCCCACTCGCGTACGGGGCCGTAGTCGCGTTGGCCGGAGCGGCGCTGCGGGGCACGGCCGGGTCCGCCTCGGCCGCCGCGAGGCGCGCTAGAGGCGGC
>NZ_JBASZT010000250.1:0-4071 GCF_049661145.1 Microbacterium sp. | reverse complement strand
GCGCTGGGGATCGCGGGCGGCCGCAGCCTGAGCATCGAAGCGACCGCCGTCGGCAAGATCGAGCGCAGCGGCGACGGTTGGCGGTTCGACGCGCGGCTCGAGAACCTGCGGTTCGGTGACACCCGCTTTGCGAATCCCGTGCCGATCGTCATCCGCACCGCGGAGGTGCCCGACGGTCTCGACCTCGGCGGCCGGGTGCGCCTCACCGGCACGGCGTGGCGCCCGGATGCCGGGACGCGCGAGGTCCTCGTCGTGGACGTCGCCACCGCACCCGAACTGGTGACGCCGCCCACCGGCGCCCTCGCGATCGCGTCGACGCTGCGTCAGGGTCTCGCCGCCCTGACGAGCGACCTCCCGCCGCCCGGCGGCGGCCTGATCGCCGGCCTCGCCGTCGGAGACACGACCGCGGTGACCCCGGAGCTGGATGCGGCGATGAAAGCCTCGTCACTGTCCCATCTCACTGCCGTGTCGGGCGCCAACTGCGCGTTGGTGGTCGGCATCGCCTTCGCTCTCGCCGCCGCGGCCGGACTGCGGCGCGGCGTGAGGGTGACGGCGGGGCTCGCTGCACTGATCGCGTTCGTCGTTCTGGTCTCGCCCGAGCCGAGCGTCGTGCGCGCTGCCGCGATGTCCGCCATCGCCATGCTGGGACTGCTGCTCGGGCGCTCCGGGGCCGGCCTGTCGCTACTGACGACATCCGTCATCCTGCTGCTGATCCTGGACCCCTGGCTGGCCGGATCACTCGGATTCATGCTCTCGGTCGCCGCCACCGGTGCGTTGCTGACGCTCGCGGGACCGCTTGCCGACGGTCTGTCGCGTTGGATGCCGTCGCCGCTCGCGCTGACGATTGCGGTGCCGCTGGCGGCGCAACTGGTGTGCGGACCGCTGATCGTGTTGATCGCACCGCAGGTGTCGGTGCTGGGCGTGCTCGCGAACCTCCTCGCCGCACCCGCCGCGCCGCTGGGAACGATGATCGGCCTGGCCGCCTGCCTTGCCGCCGGCGTGCCCTTCCTCGGCAGTGGGCTCGCGGCGCTGGCATGGCTGCCGGCATCGTGGATCGCCGCGACGGCGACGACCACCGCGACTGTTCCCGGCGCCACGATCGCCTGGCCGCAGGGCCCGGGAGGGTTCGCGGCGCTCGCCGTCGTCGGCGCTGCCGTCGCCGTGCTCACGATGCGCACGCAGCCATGGCTTCGGCTGGGTGCAGCGGTCGTTCTCGCAGTATCCCTCGGCACGGCCGTCGCGACCGGGCCGGCGGTCGACGCCGTCGCGCGCAGCGCGATCCCGGACGAGTGGTCGATCGCGGCGTGCGATGTCGGGCAGGGGGATGCCGTGCTCGTCCGCTCCGCAGACGTGGTTGCGCTCATCGACACCGGCCCTGCGCCAGAGCCGCTCGCGCACTGTTTGCAACAACTCGGCATCGACCGGATCGACCTGCTCGTGCTCACTCATTTCGACATCGACCACCGCGGCGGAGTGCCCGCCGTGGTCGGCCGCGTCCGTGTCGTGCTGCACGGTCCCGTCGACGCCGCCACCGACGCGCGAGCACTCGACGACCTCGCCGCCGGTGGGGCTCGACTGCAGAATGCGACGCGGGGACGGACCGGGTCGCTCGGCGACAGCCGGTGGCGCGTGCTGTGGCCGGTCACCGGGACGCCGCCCGGCAACGACGCCAGCGTCGTTGTCGAGTTCACTGGTGGATCCGTCCCGGCGTCGGTGTTCCTCGGCGACCTGTCCGGTGCGACGCAGCGGATCATGGCAGCGGGCGCGCGCCTGCGCTCCGGCTATGCCGTCGTGAAGGTCGCCCATCACGGTAGCGCTGATCAGGACGAGGCGATGTACACACGACTCGCGCCCGCACTCGCGTTGGTCACCGTCGGAGAGAACGACTACGGCCATCCGCGCAACGAGATTCTGGATCTGCTGGCAGCGCTGGGAGCGCGCGTTGCACGCACCGATCACGACGGCCTCATCGTCGTGTGGGCCGATGCCGACGCGCTGCACTTCTGGCGACAGCGCGCACCGACCGCTGTCGCGCCAGGTGGGTAGGCTGGCCCCATGCCGTCCGCACCTCGCCGTCCGTCCTTGCGGGGCACAGGCGGACGCACCGGAGCGACGATTCCACAGATCTCGTGGCGGGCGCCGCAGCCCGCACCGATCGTGCTCGTCTCCGGCCCCGAGGAGGTGTGCGCGGAGCGGGCGATCACCGGCATCCGCGACTTTCTGCGCGCCGAGGACGCGAGCCTCGAGGTCTCCGATCTGCGCGCCGACGACTACGCGCCGGGGAGCCTCCTGGCGTTGACGTCGCCGTCGCTGTTCGGTGAGCCGCGCCTGGTGCGCGTCGGGGGAGTGGAGAAATGCTCTGACGCCTTCCTCGCCGAGGCGCTGGCATATCTCGAGGTGCCGCAGGATGGGGCGACGGTCGTGCTGCGGCACACCGGGGCCAGCGTGCGCGGCAAGAAGCTGCTCGACGCCATCCGCGCGGGCACCGGCGGCGGCGTAGAGATCGCGTGCTCGGCCGTCAAGCGCGACTCCGACCGGTTCGACTTCGCTGCGGGTGAGTTCCAGGCCGCGCACAAGAAGATCGCCCCCGTCGCGCTGCGTGCTCTGGTCGGAGCCTTCGCCGACGACCTCACCGAGCTCGCCGCCGCATGCCAGCAGCTGATCGCGGACGTGCCGGGCGACATCTCCGAGCAGGTCGTGGAGCGCTACTACGGTGGCAGGGTCGAGATCTCCGCGTTCACCGTGGCCGACACCGCGATCGCGGGCCGTTACGGCGATGCGCTCGTGGCCCTGGGGCACGCCCTGGCCAGCGGCGCCGATCCGGTGCCGCTGGTGGCCGCGATCGCGTCGAAGCTGCGGACGATGGCGCGCGTCGCCGGCATCCGCGAGTCTTCCGCCTCGCTCGCGGCTCGCTTCGGGATGAAGGACTGGCAGATCGATCGCGCCCGGCGCGACCTCACCGGATGGAACGAGACGTCGCTCGGGCTGGCGATCCAGGCGGCGGCGCGGGCGGACGCCGAAGTGAAGGGTGCGTCCCGGGATCCCGTCTTCGCGGTCGAGCGACTTGTCACGATCATCGCGACGCGCGCTCCATACGGCGCCTGAGCCACCACCCCGTCGAGCCGCCATCCCGCCGCGCATCCGGGCCGTAGCTCGCGTACGCGCGGCGTGGCTTTCCTCCCGGCGATTTCGTGATCGCGTCTCACTGTCATCCCGGGAATGCTCGGCGCCAACGTGGCTGCCGTGGGCGCACGGTGCGCCCTCGGAAGGAGGCGGATCATGTCCGCGAGCACGATCGAAGCAAAGGCGTCGGCACCCGTCAGTCCACGTCGGCTCTACCGAGCCGCGGGGTGGGGCGGCATAGGTGCGTTCGTCGCGTGGGCGGGCCAGCCCGTCGTCGTCGCGGTGAGCGCCGCGAGCGACGCCCCGGACAATCCCGACTACGCCGCCTGGGTCGGCGACCGTGCGTTCCTCGGTGGCATCGAGGCGGCGATCTTCACCGGCGTGGGCGTGGGGCTGCTGTTCCTCGTGCTCGGCACGTGGGCGCTCATCCGGAGGGCCGGCGGCGGCGAGTCGGTCGCATCCCGCGTGGGCCTCGCGATGGGTGTCGTCGGCGCCGCCGCGTGGCTGCTGACGGCCGGCGCGGCGTACGCGCCGTTCACGTCGGTCGGCACCGGCATCCCCGAAGTCGCCCCCGACCCCGCGCTACAGGTCGCCCTCATCCAGGCACTCAATCTCGTGCTCACGAACAGCCTCATCACCTATGCCGTCGGAATGGGAGGATGGCTCGTCCTGATGGCGACGGCCGGGCGGCGCGCCGGGGTCATCGGGCTGCCCATGACGATGGTCGCGCTGCTGTGCCTCGCGGCCGTGATCTTCACCTTCGCTGTGCCGTTCCAACCGCCGTGGGGGATGATCGGGGCGCTGCTGTTCGCGCTGATCCTGGGCATCGCGCTGCTGGTGAAGTCGAGGAAGGCGTAGCCCCGGCATCCGCTCGCTGTCACAATCTGAGCCATGGATGACATCCTGCTGGCCACGAGCCGAGCCGTCCTCGCCCTCGCCGGCGTGGGC
>NZ_JBASZT010000249.1:0-6709 GCF_049661145.1 Microbacterium sp. | reverse complement strand
GGCGAGCGCCGCGAGCGGTACCGCGACAGCCGCCGTACCGAGCGTCACGAACGCGGTCGCGAGCCCCGAGAACGCCTCATCGCCGGAGATGTCCGCAGCTAGGACCGCCCCGAGCGAAATCGTCGCGCCGAACGCGATGCCGCCGAGGATCTGTCCCGACGCCAGCACGGCGACCGTGCGACGCCGCAGGCGAGCGAGCGCGGCGGGGTCGAGTGCGTCGGCATCCGTCTCGCCGACGGGCACCGGCTCAGCCATCCGCGCGCGAGGCGTCCCGCACCGGGTTGCGGAGCGTCCCGAGTCCCGTGATCTCCACCTCGACGGTCTGACCCGCCTCGAACGGGCCGACGCCCGCGGGCGTTCCCGTGAGCACGACGTCGCCGGGCAGCAGCGTGAAGGCCGCCGATGCGTACGCGATGATGTCCGGAACCGAATGCACCATGTCGGAGATAGGGCCGTCCTGACGGACCTCGCCGTCGACGCGGGTGACGATGCGAGCGCCACCGCCCAGATCGAACTCGGTCTCGATCGCCGGCCCCAGCGGGCAGAACGTGTCGAAACCCTTCGCGCGAGCCCATTGCCCGTCGCTGCGCTGCAGGTCGCGCGCCGTCACGTCGTTGCCGATCGTGTAGCCGAAGACGTGATCCAGCGCGTCGGATGCCGACACGTTCTTCGCGACGCGGCCGATGACGACCGCCAACTCGCCTTCGAAGTCGGTGCGCTGCGACTGCGGCGGGCGCACGATCGCGTCGCCCGGACCGATGACGGCCGTGTTGGGCTTGAGGAACAGCAGTGGCGCCGCCGGCGCCTCACCGCCCATCTCGGCAGCGTGATCGCGGTAGTTCTTGCCGACGCAGACGATCTTCGACCGCGGGATCACCGGCGCGAGCAGCGCGATCTCGCCGAGGGGCACGCGCTCCCCCGTCGTCTCGAATCCCGCAAAGAGCGGGTCACCGGTGAGCACGACGAGTTCACCCTCGTCGAGGATGCCGAAACGAATCGCGTCCTGATGGCTGAACCTGACGATGCGCATTTCATCAGCCTACTGAGCGTGCACCAGGCGCCTCGACTTGCCGACTTCGTTCGCCCCAGCTCGCGCGAAACGACCAAACTCGGCAAGCGGGAGCCGAGCGCGGGGGTCGGATGCCGCGGCACCCGACCCCCGCGTCCGGCTCACGCGTCGAGGCGCAGCAACCAGCCGTGAGTGTCCTCGCGTCGCCCATACTGGATGTCGGTCAGCTCTTCGCGCAGCGACAGCGCGAGGGTCCCCAACGGCTGCTCTTCGACGAATCCGTGTCCCTTCAACTGCCCGATGGGCGCGACGACGGCGGCAGTGCCGCAAGCGAAGACCTCGACGATGTCACCGGAGGCCACCCCCTGACGCCACTCGTCGATCGAAACCGCGCGCCCTTCGACTCTGTGGCCACGATCCATCGCAAGCTGGAGGATCGACTCACGTGTGATCCCCTCGAGGATCGAATCGGACTGCGGCGTCACGATCCGACCGTCCTTGTAGACGAACACGATGTTCATGCCGCCGAGCTCTTCCACGTTGCGGTCCTGGTCGAGGAACACGACCTGGTCGCAGCCTTCCTCGTAGGCCTCCGCCTGCGGCAGCAGGCTCGCCGCGTAGTTTCCGCCCGTCTTGGCCGCCCCGGTGCCGCCCTTACCGGCGCGGGCATAGTCCTCGCTGAGCCAGATCGAGACCGGCTTCGCGCCGCCCTTGAAGTACGGGCCGACGGGAGAGGCGATGAGGTAGTAGGCCACCTTGTTCGCCGGTCGCACGCCCAGGAAGGCTTCCTTGGCGAACATGAAGGGACGCAGATACAGGCTCTGGTCGGCGCCGGAGGGCACCCAGTCGCCATCCACCGCGATCAGAGCCTTCAACGATTCGAGGAAGTACTCGACGGGAAGCTCCGGCAGGGCGAGCCGCCGCGCGCTGCGCTGCAACCGGCGGCCGTTCTGGTCCGCTCGGAACGTCCACACCGAGCCGTCGGCGTGCCGATACGCCTTGATGCCCTCGAAGATCTCCTGGCCGTAGTGCAGCACCGCCGCGGCCGGGTCCAGCGAGATCGGTCCGTACGGCTGTACTCGGGGTCGATGCCAACCGCCCCGCACCGACCAGCACATGTCGACCATGTGGTCGGTGAAGGTGGTCCCGAAGGCGGGGTCTACGAGCAGCTGCTCGCGCTCTGCGGGGCTCTTGGCGGCGAGGTTGCGGGTGACAGCGAACTCGAGCGGGGCGAGGGCGGCGTCGGGGTCGTACGTGAGACTCATGAAATGTCCTGTGAGGTCGTGACCGGTGCGAAGGAGTGGCGCGAGCCCAGGCTACGCCTGCAGCAGCTGCGCCTGGAGGGCCGCGACGATCGCGTCGCCGATCTGTGAAGTGGTACGCGCGGATCCGTCGCGGCTGGCGATGTCGTGTTCGACGGCCTGCGCGACGCGCGCGGCCGCGTCCGCAAGCCCGAGGTGATCGAGCATGAGGGCGACGGAGCCGATGGCGGCCGTGGGGTCGGCCAGGTGCTTGCCCGCGATGTCCGGGGCCGAGCCGTGCACGGGCTCGAACATCGAGGGAAACACGCCGTCGGGGTTGATGTTCCCCGAAGCGGCGAGGCCGATGCCACCGGTGACGGCGCCGGCCAGGTCGGTGAGGATGTCGCCGAAGAGGTTGTCGGTGACGATGACGTCGAAACGGCCCGGGTTCGTGACCAGGTAGATCGTGGCCGCATCGACGTGAATGTAGTCTACCGCGACGTCGGGGTGCTCCGAGGCCACGGCATCCACGATCCGCTTCCACATCCCGCCGGCGTGGACGAGCACGTTGGTCTTGTGGACGAGAGTGAGCTTCTTCCGACGCCGCTCCGCCTGCGCGAATGCGTAGCGGACCACCCGCTCGACACCGAAGGCCGTGTTGACCGACGTCTCGTTGGCGACTTCGTGCGGAGTGCCGGTGCGGATCGACCCGCCGTTGCCGACGTACGGCCCCTCCGTCCCCTCACGTACGACCATGAAGTCGATCTTGCCGGGATCCGCCAGCGGCCCCGGCGCTCCGGGATAGAGTCTCGCGGGGCGCAGATTGACGTAGTGGTCGAGCTCGAACCTCAGCTTCAGCAACAGACCGCGCTCGATGTTGGCGTCCTTCAGTCGCGGATCTCCGGGCACCCCGCCGACGGCGCCCAGCAGGATGACGTCGTGCTCCTTGATCGCGGCGAGGTCGGCGTCGCTGAGGGTGTCGCCGGTCCCGAGGTAGCGCGCGGCTCCCAGCGAGAACCTCGTCTTCTCGAACGTGACGTCGGATGCCGACGTCACGGCATCCAGCACCTTCTCGGCCTCTGCGACGACCTCCGGGCCGATGCCGTCGCCCGGGATGACGGCGAGTTTCACGACGCGAGACACTTGCGCTCCTGTTCCTGCGCGCCGCACGGTGGCACGCGCGAGTCCAGGCTATCGGGGAACTCCATCGATCAACGGTGCCGTCGGCGCAGGCCCGGGCGAGGGGGCCGGATACGGCGCCGGCAAGGCAGGAGCGCCGCCACCGATTCCCGTGGCCAGTGCGATGTGGAGAACCAGCGCGATCGTCACGATCGCGAGAACGAGACCCACCGGCACCGGCCATGCCCGCTGACCGTGCCGAGTTTCGATACGAATGCTCATGTGGTGAGCGTACGAATCGCCGGTGGCGACCGGCATCGGGGCAGGCGCCGCAATCCGCCTCGGTGCAGACCCTGATGACAGCGGATCACTCACCCTGGGACAATCCGAGTGATGCCCACTCTGCTGATCGTCGACGACCACGACTCCTTCCGGTCGTGGGCGCGCCGCGTGATGACCGAGGACGGGTTCGACGTGGTCGGCGAGGCTGCCGACGGCGCCTCGGCCATTCACGCCGTCACGGCGTTGCGACCGGATGTCACGCTGCTCGACATCCTCCTACCCGATATGACGGGATTCGAGGTCGCAGAGGTGATCCGTGGCAGGACGGCGATCGTGCTGACCTCGAGCCGCGCAGCACGCGACTTCGGGCCCGAACGGGGCGCCGAGCTCGCCAGGGGCTTCATCGAGAAGCGCGATCTGACCGGTCGCGCCGTCGTCGCGGCGGTACGCGGAGATGACGACTGAGGCCGCACGACCCGCCGCCGAGCGCACGTCGTGCATCGGGCACGGCATGCTGCCGCTGGTCGCCGTGCTCGCGGCCGTGTGGGCCATCGGCGGTGCCTGGATCCGCGTGTCGACGGGCTGGACGGGGAACCACTCTCTCGACTTCCTCGCCGGTGGCGCCTATCTCGCGGCCGGGACCTACGCGGTTCACCGCAGACCCGGCAACACCGTCGGCGCGCTCGTGCTCCTGTTCGGTGTCGCATCGTTCCTCACGCCGTGGGCGTTCACGATCCACCCGCCGCTCTACGGGTGGGCATGGATGCTGCTCGACAGCGCCCCAGCGCTCCTCATCCACATGGTGCTCGTCTTCCCGACGGGACGCGCAGCGACGAGGTTCGCACGGTTCGTCATCGTGCTCGGCTACGCCTGGCTCGTGATCGCGAACTTCGTCGCACACGCGACGATCGACCGAGCGGCCCAGGGCTACGACGAGGCTGTGCCGACGATCTCGTTGTGGCCCTCGGTCGTAGCCAACTCGGTCGTCTTCACGACGATCCAGATCAGGACGCCGGTCCTCGCCCTGCTCACCGTCGCTGCCTTCACGCAGCGCTGGATGCTGGCGACACCGGCCGCTCGGCGCGATCTCCAGCCGATGTGGGTCGTGCTCGGGCTCGGCGGCCTCGTGTACAGCGCCCGATCGATCCTGCGGCTCATCTCCGCGTCGGACGAGCTCCTGGATTCGGTCGATCAGCTGCTCTCGGTGGTGCTCATCAGCGCGCCGCTGATCGTCGTGTGGGGTCTGCTGCGCGCCCGGCTCGGCGCATCGACGGTCGTGGAGGTGGTCCGTGTCGGCGACCGGCCGACGACCGCCGCATCCCTGGAGACGGCGCTCGGCCATGCTCTCGGCGACCCGACTCTCCGCCTGCGCATCGCCGACGGATCGGGCGGCTGGACCGACGCTTCGCACCTCCCCATCGACCCGGCGCCCGACGAGGGGCGCGGCGTGACGACGGTCGTCGACGCACGCGGTCTGCCACGCGCCTCCCTCGAGCACGATGCGGGCCTCGACCAGGCCGCCGTCGATGCGGCGGCCGCAGCCGCGGGGATGGCGCTCGAGAACGAGGCGCTGCGCGCACAGGTGGCGACACAGCTGGATGAGGTGCAGGCATCGCGCGCCCGCATCGTCGAGGCGGGGTATCGAGAGCGCCGGCGGGTCGAGCGCGACCTCCACGACGGCGCGCAGCAGCGGCTGCTCTCGGTCGCGCTCGCGCTGCGGCTCGCGCAGCGCGAGGTCGAGAGCGGCGCGGATGCGGCACCCACCATCGCGCAGGCGAGCGACGAACTGCGGCTCGCAATCGATGAACTGCGCGAGCTCGCGCGCGGCATCCATCCGTCGATCCTCACGGACGCCGGGCTCGGCCCGGCCGTGCGGGCTCTCGCCGACCGCTGCCCCGTCACGGTGACCGACCTGCGGTTGCCGCATCACCGTTTCCTTCCCGGCGTCGAGGCGACGGTCTATTTCGTCGTCGCAGAGGCGCTCGCCAACGTCATCAAGCACGCGCGCGCGTCGCGCATGTCGATCCGCATCGAAGCCGATGGCGACGCACTGCTCGTCGCTGTTGTCGACGATGGCGTGGGCGGGGCCGCAGCCGGGACGGGGTCGGGACTGCGCGGTCTGCAGGACAGGGTGGAGGCCGCCGGTGGGACGCTCACCGTGACGAGTCCGACCGGTGGCGGAACCAGAATCGATGCGCGGCTCCCGCTCGCTGATCAGGGCGCACCGCGCGACGCGAAGGGTGCGGCGTGAGGGTCGTGCTGGCCGACGACGCGGCGCTGTTCCGTGCCGGCGTCGCACGCCTGCTCGAGGCCGCGGGGGTCGACGTCGTGGCCGAGGCCGTCGACGTCCCGAGCCTGCGAGCCGCCGTCGACGAGCACATCCCCGACGCCGTGGTCACGGACGTGCGGATGCCGCCGACCTTCACCACCGAGGGGCTGGAGGCGGCGCTCGAGCTGCGCCGGCAGCAGCCGGGGCTGCCGGTGCTCGTGCTGTCGCAGCACGTCGAGTCGAACTACGTCGCCGAGCTCATGCGCGATGGGGCGGATGGCATCGGGTACCTCTTGAAAGATGCCGTCGCCGACGACGCGGAGCTCGTGGAGACGCTGCAGCGACTGGTCGCAGGCCGATCAGCGGTCGATCCGCGAGTCGTGCGTGCGATGCTCGACGCCACAGCCCTCCGCGATCCTCTCGCTGCGCTGAGCGAACGAGAACGAGAGGTGCTCGCGCTGATGGCGGAGGGCCGATCCAACGCGGCGATCTGCGCGACGCTGTTCCTTTCCGACAAGACCGTGCAGTCGCACGTGCGCAGTATCTTCGCAAAGCTCGGACTCGCCCAGGCCGCCGATGATCACCGCCGCGTGCTCGCTGTGCTCACCTACGTCCGGAACGCCCACCGCCGCGGTTGACGCGCCGTCTCCCCCGCTATCCGCGCGACGCGGACCGAGCGCTCCACGTCCCACGCGCTTGAAGTGTCGTCGCCGCGATGATCGCGGCGGTGCCGACCAGGGCCGCCCCGATGAGTGAGGTCACGCCGACTCCCGCGTCGAAGGCGTCCGC
>NZ_JBASZT010000248.1:0-3755 GCF_049661145.1 Microbacterium sp. | reverse complement strand
GGCGGATGCCGGGAGCCCGGGCACGTCGACGGGAATCACCAGCGCGGCCGTGGCGTCGCACGCGGCGGCGGCGCGCAGTCCGGCGCGGACGGATGCCGACAGTCCCTCGGCCCACTCCGGCACTTCGACGATGGTCGCCTCCGCGGGAACGAGGGATGCCGCCTGCGCGCGCGCGGCGCCCAGGCACACGATCACGGGGGCGCAGCCCGCCTCGCGCAGGGTCGTGACCGCCCGGACGACCCACGGGATGCCGTCGTCGTCGCGCGCGAGCGCCTTGGGTCCGCCGTACCTCGTGCCGGCGCCCGCCGCCAGCACGATGCCGCACACGCCGAGCGTCACGGCTCTTCAGTGGCGCTGCCGCGCCGCGGGGCGAGAGACTCTGCCTCGGGGATGCGAGACTTTCGGGTCGGCTCTTCAGTGGCGCTGCCGCGCCGTGGGGCGAGAGAGTCTGCCTCGGGGATACGAGACTTTCGGGTCGGCTCTTCAGTGGCGCTGCCGCGCCGTGGGGCGAGAGAGCCTGCCTCGGGGATGCGAGACTTTCGGGTCGGCTCTTCAGTGGCGCTGCCGCGCCGTGGGGCGAGAAAGTCTGCCTCGGGGATGCGAGACTTTCGGGTCAGTGCGGTCGGGGCGACGTCGGACATCCAGGCGCACTCGGCGGCCGATTCGGGGGCGGCGGACCCAGGCTCGTCCCCGCCGGACACCCGATCGCCGCCAGAGACCCGGTCGGCGGCAGCCACCCCGTCGGTGACACCTACCCGGCCGCCGACACCCGCGCCGTCGCCGGCACCCACCCGGCCGCCGACCTGGGCCGTACCCGAGGAGGCGGCCGAGGACCCGTGGATGGCACCGGTGCGCTGCGAGATCCGCTGCCCGCTCCCGCCGTGGCGATCGGCGACGATCTCGGCCAGGATCGACAGCGCCGTCTCTTCTGGGCTGCGACCGCCGAGGTCCAGCCCGATCGGCGAGCGCAGGCGGAGCATCGCCGCCGGCGACACCGCCGCCTCGCCCAGCCGTCGCCTGCGGTCGGCATCCGTGCGGCGACTTCCCATCGCGCCGACATAACCCGCGCGCGACGCGAGCGCCGCCGTCAGGGCGGGCACATCGAGCTTCGGATCGTGGCTGAGCACGCACACCGCGGTGCTCGCGTCCGCGGGATGCGCCGCCAGGTACCTGTCGGGCCAGTCGACGACGACCTCCGCACCGGGAAAGCGCTCCGGGACGGCGAACACCGAGCGCGGGTCGACGACGCTGACGCGCATGCCCATCGCGACGGCGAGGCGATTCAACGCGACGGCGAACTCGACGGCGCCGACGATCACCAGTCGCGCCGGTCGTCCGAGCTCGATCGTGATGGTGCGCTCGGACGGCTCTTCACCGGTGGGCGGACGCCCGTCGATGACGCCGCGTCCGAGCCGCGGACCCGATGTCACCAGGGTGTAACGGATCGCGTCGGCATCCTGCTCTCGCTGCGCCAGCACGGCGATGTCGGATGCGGGGGCGCTGTCCGGCAGGACGGCGCGCACGAGGACGTCGACGGCGCCGCCGCAGGTGAGCCCTACCGAAAGCCCGTCCGCATCGCCGTAGCCGAACTCCTCGACCACGGGCAGCCCCGTCGCGATCACCTCGAGGCACCGCTCGTACACGACGCCCTCGACGCAGCCGCCCGAGACGTTGCCGACGACCGCACCGTCGGCCGAGACGATCATGCTGGCGCCGATCTCGCGCGGGGCGCTGCCGGCCACACCGACGACCGTCGCGATCGCGAACGGGCGGCGGCGCCGCACCCACTCGGCGGCGACGGGCAGGATCTCACGCATGGCCCCACGGTACGCCCCGGCTGTGACCGCGCGGTTACGTGCCGCACTCACCCGACCCGAACTCCTCCATCTCGTCGATGCGCGCACCCGCTGCCCGCAGAATTGCGGGCGGCGGCGGGCCGACGCCGACCAAGATGGAGGAGTTCGGGACACGTCGCCGCGAAGCCCGGCCGAGGAAACAACCTCGAAACCGACGCCTGATTAAATCGGCCGGCAAGGGGAGGACAGCGGTATGGACATCACGACGGTGCGTACGTACCGCGTCGCCCGGACGCCCGCCGACCTCGTGCTCGCCCCCGGCGAGGTGTTCCTCGGGGGTGGCACGTGGCTCATGAGCGAGCCACAGCCGACCACCGTCGCCTTCGTCGACCTCGCGGGGATGGGCTGGCCCGACGTCGAGATCACGCCGGACGGCCTTCGGATCGCGGCGACGTGTCCCATCGCCACTCTCGTCGCGTGGGCGAAGGTCGCGCCGCCGCAGTGGACCGCGACCGCCATCATTCCCGATGCGGCACATGCCCTGCTCGCTTCATTCAAGATCTGGAATACGGCAACCGTCGGTGGCAACGTCTGCCGCGCGTTCGCCGCCGCCGCGATGGTGTCACTGTGCGTCGCGCTCGACGGCGTCGCCGAGATCTGGTCGCCGGCCGAGAGCGCCGAGGACGAGCCAGTGACCAGGCGGATGCCGGTGAGTCAGCTCGTCACCGGCAACGGGACGACGACGCTGGGGCCCGGCGAGGTCCTGCGCGCCATCGAGCTGCCGGAGCAGGCACTCCGTTCGCGCGCGGCGCTGCGTAAGATCGCCCTCGCCGAGCACGGCCGGTCGGGCGCCGTCGTCACGGGCCGCGTCGACCCCGACGGCGCGAGCGTCTTCACCGTCACGGCCGCCACCGCCGCACCGACCGTGCTGCGTTTCGTGTCTACGCCGGGACGCGAAGAGCTGGCGGATGCCGTGGCGTCGGCATCCGGTTACTACTCCGACCCACTGGGGCCGGCGGACTGGCGCCGCGGGGTCAGCGTCGTGCTCGCGGAGCGCATCCGTGAGGAGCTGGCATGAGGTTCGACGTCGACGGTCGCCAGGTCGAGGCCGATCCGCGCCCGGGTCAGTGCCTGCGGACGCTGCTGCGCGAGACGGGTCACAACACCGTGAAGAAGGGCTGCGACGCGGGCGACTGCGGCGCGTGCTCGGTGCTGATCGGCGACGTGCCGGTGCACTCGTGCCTCATCCCGGCCGTCCGCGTCGAAGGCCGGTCCGTGACGACGGCCGCGGGGCTCGCGCCGGGCGACGACCTGCACCCCGTGCAGGAAGCGCTCGCCGACGGCTTCGGCTTCCAGTGCGGCTTCTGCACCCCGGGCATGAGCGTGACCGCGTCGACGCTGAGCGCGGCGGACCTCCCCGACCTAAAGCGGCGGATGAAGGGCAACCTGTGCCGCTGCACGGGGTACCGCCCGATCCGCGAGGCGATCCGCTCATCGGTGCTCGGCGCGGTCCGCGAAACCGGGCCGGCCGGTTCTCCGCTGGTCGAGTACGCCGGCGGAGCCGGCACCACCCCGCTGGTCGAGTGCGCCGGCGGCGGCGCCACCACCCCGCTGGTCGAGTGCCGCGCCGAAGGCGCGGTGTATCGAGACCACAGCGGCCGAGTCAGTACAGATGGTTTCGATACGCCGCCTTCGGCGGCTACTCAACCACCGGCGGGGGGCGCTCCGGCGGGTGCTCAACCACCGGCGGGGGGCGCCTCGGCGACTACTCAACCACCGGTGGGGGCGGGGACGGGGCCGGCGACAGGGGTCGGGACCTCGGCGCGGCCGGAGGCGGCGCGGCGGATCGTGCAGGGCCGCGAGCCGTACACGTTCGACCTCCCGCCCGATCATCTCGCCACCGGCGCGCTCGTGCTGCGGGTCGTCGTCAGCCCGCACGCGCACGCCCGCATCACGCGC
>NZ_JBASZT010000247.1:0-5516 GCF_049661145.1 Microbacterium sp. | reverse complement strand
GCCGCCTGGGGTCCCGGCGCCGAATGGGCGCTCGACCAGCTGCCGCGGCTATGCGGCGCGGATGACGACCCCGCCGGGTTCGAGCCGCATCGGCATCCCCTCGTCGCCGCGACGCATCGACGCCATCCTGGCCTTCGCCTCGGACGGACCGACCTCGTCTTCGACGCACTCGCCAGCGCGATCTTCGAGCAGAAGGTCACCGGGCTGCAGGCGTTCGGCGCGTGGCGCATGATCCTGACGTGGTGCGGCGAACGTGCGCCGGGCCCCACGCCGCGACCGATGTTCGCGACGCCGGCGGACTGGCGCCGGATCCCGAGCTGGACATGGCATCGCGCGGGGCTCGAACCCCCGCAGTCCCGCGCCGTCGTGACGGCGGCCGCGCGGCGCGCGTCGATCGAGCGGGCCACGGCATCCGTCGACGGCGACGAGTGCGATCGCGTGCTCACCAGCCTGCCGGGCATCGGGGTCTGGACGAGCGCCGAGACGCGCATCCGCGCGTTCGGCGACCCGGATGCCGTGAGTTTCGGCGACTACCACGTCGCCCATCAGGTCGGTTATGCGCTCACCGGCGACCGCGTCGACGACGACGGCATGCGGGAGTTGCTGGAGCCGTGGCGCGGGCACCGCCAGCGGGTCATCCGGCTGGTGGGGCTCAGTGGTGCGCTCGAACCGCGGCGCGGACCCCGACTCGCGCCCGAGGATCACCGCGACCGCTGAACGCCGCGCCGTGGGCGACCTCCGCGACACCCGGGCACGCTCTGCGACTCGACAAGCCGCGCGAATCTCGCTAGGTTCGAAGGCGCCGCTTAGGTAACGCTTACCTAAAAGTGGTCGCCTCTTGGCGACCCGCAGGCGATGTTCCTGACGCGCGGTCGCCCGCGCACACACCCCCATCACTGGAGGCACAGCCATGTCCCTACTCCGCCCGATTGCCGCACTCTCGCTCGTCGCGGCATCCGCCCTCGTCCTCACCGCCTGCGCAGGTGACGCCGCACCCGCGGCGACGGAGTCCACTCCGGTCGCAGCCGAGGACTACTACCCCGTCACGGTCACCGACATGGCCGGCAACGAGGTCACGATCGAGAGTGCCGACAGCGTCGCGATCACCGACAACCGCTTCTTCCAGCTCGCCGCCGACTGGGACCTGCCGGTCACCGTCGCCCCGCGTGACCTCATGAGCCCGAACAACCCGCTCAAGGACGACGAGGCGATCCTCAACACGGGCACGCACCGCGAGCCGGACTTCGAGCAGATCGTCGCGGCCGACCCCGATCTCGTCATCAACGGCTACCGCTACGGTGGCGACACGGCACAGGGCGTGAAGGATGCCGCTCCCGACGCCGCGTTCGTCGACACGACCGGCCCCGAAGACCAGTCGGCCGACGACTACGTCGTGGAGAGCCTCACCCTCATGGGAGAGATCTTCAACAAGAAGGCCGAGGCCGAAGAGCTCATCGACCAGTTCCACGCCGCCGTCGCCGACGCGAAGGACGCGTACGACCCCGCGACCACCGTACTCGGCCTGGTCACTTCCGGTGGCGAGATCAACTACTCCAACCCCGCCGACGGCCGCGGCGCGAGCATCTTCTTCAGCCTGCTCGATCTCACCCCGGCACTCGAATCCGAAGGCACGTCCGACCACACCGGCGACAGCGTCTCGCTCGAGGCGCTCGCGCAGTCGAACGCCGATGTGCTGCTCGTCCTCGACCGCGACGCCGCTTTCGAAGACGACCAGAACCCGCCCGCCCTCGAACTGATCAACGGATCGACCGCGCTGGCGAGCCTGCCCGCCGTCGAGAACGAGGCGATCTACGTCATGCCCGGCGACTACTACCTGACCGAGGACGTCTTCGCGTACATCACGGTGCTCGACGGCCTCGCCGAGGTGTTCAGCGGCGTCGAGCAGTAAGCGATCGCCTTCTGCGTTCGACCCTGCGTTTCGACCCTGCGTTTCGATCGCTCAATGACCGGGGGGACCGCTCTCCCCCCGGTCGTTGAGCGAGGCCGCCGCAGGCAACCGAGTCGAAACGTCCCATCCGTCCCGGAACCACCATGTCCACACAGCATCCCGCCACGCGCCGCGTCACGAACGTCGACGCGCTCTCGTCGTCCGCGCCGAAAACGGCGGCAACGCCGAGAGCGCGGTCGCGCTGGTCGCGAACGTGGCCGCTGTTGGTCGCGATCGTCCTCACGATCGGGCTGCTGACCGTATCGATCTTCACGGGCGTCGCCGACATCACGAATGCCGGAGCGGGCAGCGAGTTCCTGTGGATCACCCGCATCCCCCGCACCTCCGCCCTCGTGCTCGCCGGGGCCAGCATGGCGATGGCGGGCCTCGTGATGCAGCTCATGACCCAGAACCGCTTCGTCGAACCGACCACGGTCGGCACGACCGAGTGGGCGGGGCTCGGCCTGCTGTTCTGCTATATCGTCATGCCCTGGGCGGGCGTCATGCTGAAGATCGTCGTCGCCATCGTCTTCGCGTTCATCGGCACGATGATCTTCTTCGCGTTCCTGCGCCGCGTGACGCTCAAGTCGTCGCTGATCGTGCCGATCGTCGGCATCATGTTCGGCGCCGTCGTCAGCGCGTTCTCGACGTTTCTCGCCGTCGAGTTCAACCTGCTCCAGGTGCTCGGCAGCTGGTTCATGGGCCGGTTCACCGGCGTCGAGGTCGGCCGCTACGAGCCCCTCTGGATCGTGCTGTTCGTCGCGATCGCGGTCTTCATCGCGGCCGACCGCTTCACCGTCGCCGGTCTCGGCAAGGACATCGCCACGAACGTCGGCCTGAACTACGAGCGCGTCGTGCTGCTCGGCGTCGGCCTCGTCTCGCTCACGACGGGAGTGGTCACCGTCATCATCGGCGCGCTGCCGTTCCTCGGGCTCATCGTGCCCAATCTCGTCTCGATGGTCCGCGGCGACGACCTGCGCTCCAACCTGCCGTGGGTGTTCCTCGCCGGCATCTGGATCGTCACGGCGTGCGACCTCATCGGCCGCACGATCATCATGCCGTTCGAGATGCCGATCTCCCTCGTGCTCGGCATCGTCGGATCGGTCGTCTTCATCCTCATGCTCCTGCGAACGAGGAGCGCTCATGCCCGCTGACACGCTCACCGGTGCCGCCCGAATGCCCGGCTCCGGCGGATCGCACGGCGCCCCGGCATCCGTCGCCCGCCGCGTCGGCCCCTTCGCGTCGCACGCCCACCGGCGCCGCTACACGCTCGTGCTCGTGGGGCTGATCGCGGCATCCGTCGTCATCGCGGTGCTCCTGATGTCGTGGGACAATCAGTTCGAGCCGTTCAGCGAGCGCTGGTGGCGCATCTCGGGCATGCGCTCGTCGGCCCTCGTCGTCATCGCCCTCGTCACGTTCTGCCAGGCGTTCGCGACCGTGACGTTCCAGACGGCGACGAACAACCGCATCATCACGCCCTCGATCATGGGCTTCGAGTCGCTGTACATCCTCATCCAGACCTCGATTGTCTTCTTCTTCGGCGTCGCCGGGTTCACGGGTCTCAGCCCCTTCGTGCGCTTCGTACTGCAAGCGACGCTCATGGTGCTGTTCGCCGTGCTGCTGTACTCGTGGCTGCTGTCGGGGCGGCTCGGCAACCTGCACGTCATGCTGCTCGTCGGCATCATCATCGGCACCGGCATGGGATCACTGTCGTCGTTCCTGCAGCAGATGCTCGACCCCAGCGAGTTCGACGTGCTCACCGCACGCCTGTTCGGCAA
This sequence comes from Microbacterium sp., assembly GCF_049661145.1. Lineage (GTDB taxonomy): Bacteria > Actinomycetota > Actinomycetes > Actinomycetales > Microbacteriaceae > Microbacterium. Next base: position 1,790 of record NZ_JBASZT010000247.1, on the reverse strand, counting down.
CATCGGCAACGCGAACACCGACTTCCTCTGGTTCGTCATCCCGGTGTGCGCCCTCGCGGGCGGCACGATCTGGCTCTTCGCGCGACGCCTCGATGTCATCGCGCTCGGCGCCGATATCAGCACCAACGTCGGGCTGAACCACAAGCGCCAGATCATGCTCATGCTCACGCTCGTGTCGGTGCTCATGGCGATGAGCACGTCGCTCATCGGGCCGATGACCTTCCTCGGGTTCCTCGTCGCGACCCTCGCCTATGCCATCACCGACACGTACGACCACCGCCGCATCCTGCCCGTGGCCTGGCTGCTGGGCTTCGTCGTGCTCGCCGGCGCGTACTTCCTGCTGCGTCACGTGTTGAAGATGGTCGATGCCGTGGCCATCATCGTCGAGCTGATCGGCGGGCTCGTCTTCCTCGCCGTCATCCTGAGAAAGGGCCGCCTGTGATCCGCCTGTCGAACGTCACGAAGCGCTACGGCGGGGGTGTCGAGATCGGCCCCGTCTCACTGGAGCTGCCGGCGGGAGGCATCGTCGCCCTCGTCGGGCCGAACGGCGCCGGCAAGTCGACCGTGCTCACCATGATGGGGCGCCTGCTCGCGCCCGACTCGGGCACCGTCGAGGTCGGCGGCCTCGACGTGCACGCGACGCCGTCGCGCCAGGTCGCGAAGACGGTGTCGATCCTGCGCCAGGAGAACCACTTCGTCACGCGGCTCACGGTGCGCCAGCTCGTCGGATTCGGCCGTTACCCGTACAGCGCGGGCCGGCTCACCCAGCACGACGAGGACAAGATCTCCGAGGCCATCGACTTTCTCGACCTCACCGACCTCGAGCAGCGCTTTCTCGACCAGCTCTCCGGCGGGCAGCGTCAGCGGGCGTACGTCGCGATGGTGCTCGCGCAGGATACGGAGTACCTCCTGCTCGACGAGCCGCTCAACAACCTCGACGCACAGCACTCCGTGCAGATGATGCGGCAGCTGCGCGAGGCCGCCGATGTGCTCGGGCGGACGATCGTCATCGTGCTGCACGACATCAACTTCGCCGCCGCGTACAGCGACTACATCATCGCGATGGAAGACGGCAGGATCGCAATGCACGGCACCCCCGCCGAGATCATCCGCGACGACGTGCTCACGCGCGTGTTCCGTACACCCGTCACCGTGGTCGACGGGCCGTCGGGCCCGTTCGTCGTCTACCACCGGGTATCGGACCCGGCAGAGAAAGGAGCGTCCTCGTGACCTTCACCCTCGAACGCCGCGGCCTTGAGCTGCGCTTCCGTCAGGTGCGTCTGGCCGCACGCCAATGGCTGACCCCTTCGTACGTGCGCGTGCGATTGGAGGGCGCGGACCTGCACGGGTTCGACTCGCCCGGGTCCGACGACCACATCCGCATCTTCTTCCCCGACACCCCGCCCGCTTCGGTCGAGGAGCTGCGTGCCGCGCCGAGCCGTGAGTACACTCCGCTCGCGTGGGATGCCGACGAGGGCTGGCTCGACCTGGAGTTCGCGATCCACGGCGACAACGGCGTCGCAGCCCCCTGGGCGGCGACAGCGGAGCTCGGGGCGATCGCGGGCATCGGCGGCCCGCGCGGGTCCATGCTCGTGACCGGGCGTCCGGACGGCTGGCTGCTCGCCGGCGACGAGACCGCCGTCCCCGCGATGCGGCGCTTCGCGCACTTGATGGATGCCGAGGCCACCGGCCGCATCTTTGTCGAGGTGGCCGACGAGGATCACGAACTGCCGATCGCCGCGCCCGCCGGCATCCTGGTCGAACAGGTGCACCGCGGGGGCGCTGCGCCC
>NZ_JBASZT010000246.1:0-2082 GCF_049661145.1 Microbacterium sp. | reverse complement strand
CCCGAGAGGACAGTCGGCCCGATGACGGCAGCCACGGCGAGCACGGCGGCCGCGGCCGCACCTCCCATCCAGATGCGCCCTCGTCGCACGGCGCGAACGCGCGCGCCTTCGACGCGGCGGAGCTCGTCCTCCCGTTCGGCCGCGATGCGCCCGAACAGCTCGTCCTCGATCTCGGCGATGCGTCGCTCGTCGAGCTCTGGCAGCGCAATGTCGTTCATGTCCCCTCCGGTTCGATCGTGCTCCGCAATCGCGTGCGGATGCGGGAGAGGCGGTTGCGGACGACACCGTGCGACACGCCCAGGCGCTCTGCCGCCTCATGGTAGGCGTAGCCCTCGGCGGCGCAGAGCCGGAAGATCTGCTGATCCAGCTCACTGAGCGTTCGCACCTCCCGCAGGATGCGCTCCACCAGCTGCGCTTCGACGACGTCGCGTTCGACGTCGATCGTCGCGGGCAGGGTTTCGTCGGCGGATGCCGACAGGTTCGCGCGATCCCGTTGCTGACGCCGCACGCGGTTGGCGGCCTGAAAGCGGCAGATCGTGGCGAGCCAGGGCAGCAGCGAATCACCGGCCAGATCGAGCTCGGGGAGCTTGCGCCAGGCCGCCATGAAGGTCTCCTGTGCGACGTCCTCGGCGTCGGCTCGCGTGCCGACGAGGCCGTGGGCGATCCAGAACACGGGGCGGATGTACGCCCGATACAGCGCGCGGAAAGCGCTTTCGCTCCCCGCGGCGGCCGCGGCGACGAGTTCGGCGTCGCTGCGCGCGTGCGTGTCGCTCATGGTCCTCCCGTTCGTCTCTCACCCCCAAGTGTCGGCCGTAACATGTTCGTCTCACATCTCGTCTATCCTTGGGCGAGCGAGAGGGAGTATCCCGCTTCGCGTGTCCCGTCAGTACGGGCTCCGCCGTCGGGGCTCCGGGCGCGCGCCGTCGCAGGGACCAGGAGTCATCGGTCCCGGGCGGGGGAGAGACTTTCGACGTCAACCGTCCCCTCCGGAAGGCCCGCATGGAGCTCCCCATCTGGTTCGAAGTCGGCTCGCTCGTCGCGCTGGTACTCATCCTCGTCGCTGACCTGCTGCTCATCCTGAAGCGTCCGCACATCCCGTCCACGCGGGAGTCGACGATGTGGGTGGTGTTCTATGTCACCCTTGCGCTGATCTTCGCGGGGTTGCTGTGGCTGTTCGCGGGCGGTGAGTTCGCCGGCCAGTTCGTCGCCGGCTGGCTGACCGAGTACAGCCTGTCGATCGACAACCTGTTCGTGTTCGTCCTGATCATGAGTCAGTTCTCCGTGCCGCGCCGCTATCAGCAGGAAGTGCTGATGGTCGGGATCATCATCGCGCTGGTCCTCCGTGGTGCGTTCATCCTCGCCGGCGCCGCGATCATCGAGCAGTTCAGCTGGGTGTTCTACATCTTCGGCGCGTTCCTCATCTGGACCGCGTGGCGACAGGCCTTCCCCAGCGGAGATCACGACGACGACGTCAAACAGGAGAACTTCGTCGTACGTTTGCTGCGCCGCACCATCGACATCAGCGACCACTACGACGGCGCGAAGGTCCGCACCGTCGTGAACGGCAAGAAGATGTTCACCCCGATGATCATCGTCTTCGCGGCCATCGGTGTGACCGACCTGCTGTTCGCGATCGATTCGATCCCGGCGATCTTCGGCATCACCCAGAGCCCGTTCATCGTTTTCACCGCAAACCTGTTCGCCCTCATGGGACTGCGGCAGCTGTACTTCCTGCTGGGCGACCTGCTCGATCGCCTGCGCTACCTCCACTACGGCATCGCGTTCATCCTCGCCTTCATCGGAGTGAAGCTCTTCTTCCACGCGATGCACGTCAATGAGCTGCCCTTCATCAACGGCGGCGAGCATATCGAGTGGGCACCCGAGATCTCGACCTGGATGTCGCTCGGCGTTATCGTCGTCTCGATGATCGTCGCGACCGTTGCGAGCCTTGTCGCGTCGCGGCGCGAACGGATGGCCGAGCCCGCCGCGGTCCCGCGGACGCCGGTGGATGCCGCGGAGAAGGTCGCCGACGAGAAGGGCACGCCGCCGACGGTCGATGGGCCGTAGCATCGGCGGCCCGGC
>NZ_JBASZT010000245.1:0-10690 GCF_049661145.1 Microbacterium sp. | reverse complement strand
CCCTTGGCCCGCTGATCCTTCCGCCCCAGCGACGCGAACACCTCGCCCACGAACTCGTCCAACCCCGCCCGCACCCGCTCGATCTCATCTACCCGCACGCCGCGAGGTTAACAGTCCCCAAGACAGTCAACAAGACCTAACCAAGTACTACTAGGCCGCGTCACTGGTCGACGCGAGCAGGACGCGCCCGCGCGCCACAGAATCACTGGCACGGACCACAGAATCACCGTCACGACCACAAGTCAATGGCACGGACCACAGAATCAATGTCACCGGACAGCCCGCTCGAAGTGAACAACTCAAGAAAGTGAACGTCAGGTCCGCCGTCTTCCCTTACCGAACGGTAAAGATTACTATCAGGTAAGGGAAGGATTGGATCATGCCTGACATCATCAGGAGCATCGAGGTCGCCGCGCCGGTCGCGGAGGTCTGGAAGTGGTTCAGTTCGCAAGAAGCGCTTCGACGATGGTGGGATCGTCCCGATCTGGAAATCGATCTCGTCGTCGGGGGCAGTTACACGATGACCGGTCCCGACGGCGGCGAGCGCATCTCCGGCTCCGTTCTCGAGCTCGACCAGGAGCGGAGGCTGATCTTGTCCTGGTTCGAGCACGATGCGGGCTGGCTGCATCCGGCACGGCTGGGGTTCACACTGGAGCCCACCGATGCCGGAGTGCGGGTGACGATCTTCCACGACGGTTTCGCCGGGATCGGCAAGCAGGACTGGCCGCGCGTACGGGACGCCTACGACAAGGGCGCCGACGCGCACGCTCTGCTGCCCCGGCTCGCCGCACTGGTGACAGATGGCGTCGGATAGCGGGAGCGACGAGCTGTTCCGGATGCTGGCCGACCCGACACGACGCCGCATCCTCGACCTGCTCGCGGAACACGGCTCCCTCACGGTCGGGGAACTCGCCGCGGAGTTCCCGGGTCTCGTGAGTTCCGGGATCTCCAAGCACCTCATGGCGCTGCGCGCCGCCGGCCTGGTCTCCGCAGCCCGCGAGGGTCGGCATCGACGCTACGCTCTGGACGCCGGCGCTTTCGGCGCTGCACTCGGGCCCTGGCTCGCCCGCTACGAGCCCTTTTTCGCCGAGGCCCTCGACCGCCTGCGCGCCCTCGCCGAGTCCGAGGATCGGTAGCGGTGCAGCCGAAGCTCAGGTGTCGTGTGGCTGGGGTGAGGTTCAGTCAAGTGCGCTCACCGGGTGAAGGGTGAGTGATCGCCCTGGTGAACTTTGCGTCACCCGCGCATGGACCACAGGAAGCTGTGGAGGCGGGCTGGAGGTCGGAGCGGATATGGAAACAGACGTCGCGGGCGTTGCACAGGTGTCGGAGACAGGGCCTGTCCCCGATAACGCGCGCATCGATGAGTTGCTCGAAGCGTCCTACGCGCGAGCGATGCCCCACGACGAGGGAACGGTGGCGGACTACATCCCGATCCTTGCCGAAGCCGATCCCGAAGCGTTCGGGTTGTGCATCGCGGACGTCGACGGCGGCGTGCATGAAGTCGGCGACACGCGCGCCGAGTTCTCGATCCAGTCGATCTCGAAGGCTTTCGTGTACGCCCTGCTGTGCGAGCAGGTCGGGCATGAGCGCGTCCTGGGTATGGTCGGCGTCAATAACACCGGTCTCGCGTTCAACTCGGTCATCGCGATCGAGCTGAACGACGGGCATCCGATGAACCCGATGGTCAATGCCGGCGCCATCGCAACGACCGCGCTGCTTCCCGGCGCTACGGCCGACGACCAATGGCGACTCCTGCACGAGGGTCTGTCTCGGTTCGCGGGTCGCGATCTCCAGGTCGACGGTGAGGTCTACCGGTCGGAGTCGAAAACGAATCACCGCAACCGCGCCATCGCTCGGTTGCTGGAGAGCTACGGCCGGATCGAGCGGGATCCAGAGGCGGTCGTCGACATCTACACACGCCAGTGCGCGCTGCGCGTCGATGCCCGCGACCTCGCCATCATGGCGGCCACGCTCGCCGACGGCGGCGTGAACCCCCTCACTGACGAGCAGATCGTGTCGGCCGACGTCTGCCGAGACACGCTCGCGGTCATGGCAGGCACTGGCCTGTACGAGCGTTCCGGGGAGTGGCTGTTCGAGATCGGCCTGCCCGGAAAGTCGGGCGTCGCCGGCGGGCTGACGACCATCGCACCGGGAAAGGTCGGCATCGGCGCGTACTCGCCGCGGTTGGATGCCGCGGGCAACAGCGTGCGCGGACAGGTCGCCACCGCCTACCTCTCCCGCGCGCTCGGTCTCAACATCTTCGCCTCGGCCCCTCGATCCTCCCGGGCCCGCCACCGTCAAGGACACCTCACATGACCACTCTCCCCGCCGCCCCGGCCACCAGCACCCGCGCGTCATGGCTGCCCATGATCGCGCTCTTCCTCGCGCAGATCCTGATGTCGTACAACGTCTCCGCGCTGCCGGTGTCACTCGGCGGCATGGTCGACGACTTCGGGGTCGCGCCCACCGACGTGAGCACTGCGATCGTCACCTACGGCCTCGTCGTCGCGGCACTCGTCATGGTGGGAGCGAAGATCGGTCAGCGGGTCGGCTGGATCCTGATGTTCCGGATCGTCGTCGTGCTGTTCGCAGCATCCGCCCTCACGATGATCCTCTCGGCATCCGTGGGATGGGTGATCCTCGCGCAGGCGCTGGCGGGCGCCTCGGCGGCCATCATCGTCCCGTCCCTGGTCGCCCTCATCGCCGAGAACTACCGCGGTGCGCAGCAGGCCACCGCGATCGGATCTCTCGGCTCTGCCCGTGCGCTCGCGGGGGTCACCGCCTTCCTTCTCGGCGGCACGCTCGCGACGCTCGTCGGCTGGCGCTGGGTGTTCGCGGTCGTCCTCATCATCGCCATCGCCGTCTTCGCGCTGAGCTTCACGCTGCACTCCGCACCCGGCAACGAAGCGATCAAGATCGACGTCGTCGCGGCCGTGCTGATCGGCGCGGGAATCGTCATGCTCACCCTCGGGGTCAACAACCTCAATGGATGGGGGCTGCTGCAGGCGACGCCGACCGCGCCGTTCGACATCCTCGGGCTCTCACCCGCCACCGTCCTCATCGTGGTCGGCGTCGTCCTCGTGCAACTGTTCTTCGTGTGGACGCGGCGACGCACCCGCGCGGGCAGGGTGCCCCTGGTGAGTCTGTCGGTGTTCGGCGCAGGGACGGAGCGCGCCGCGATCCACGCGATGTTCATCGTGGTCTCGCTCGAGGCCGCTCTGAACTTCACCGTTCCGCTCTACATCCAGATCGTCCAGGGTCGAACGCCGTTCGACACGTCACTGGCGATGCTCCCGTTCAACCTGACCGTGTTCATCACGGCGACCCTCGTCGTGCGGTTCTACTCGCGGTTCGCTCCGCGGGTCATCGGCATGTTCGGGTTCACCCTCACGACCCTCGCGCTCATGTGGCTGGCCTTCGTCGTCAGCAACAACTGGGAGACGCTGCCCACGATCCTCGGCCTCGTCGTGTTCGGCATCGGCCAGGGCGCGCTCGTCACCCTGGTGTTCAACGTCCTCGTCACGGCGTCGCCGAAGGAGCTCGCGGGTGATGTCGGCTCGGTCCGCGGCACCACCCAGAACCTTGCCTCCGCCGTGGGCACCGCCGTCTCCGGGGCGCTGCTGGTCGGCATCCTCAGCGCGAATGTGACCGCGGCGCTCGCCGGCAACGTCGATCTGCCCGAGTCGCTCACGGCGCAGGTCAACCTCGACAGCACCAACTTCGTCAGCAATGACCGACTGCACGAGATCCTCGCCGCAACCGACGCGACGCCGGCGCAGGTGGATGCCGCGGTCGCCCTCAACGAGGACACCCGCCTCTCGGCGCTCAAGCTCGGGCTGCTCATCCTCGCCGGGGTGAGCGCACTGGCGATCGTTCCCGCGAGCCGACTGCCAAGGTACGTACCGGGGGAGATCCCGGAGTCCGTCGCGACAGGCGCCGGGCAGAGTGGCCCTCGCGGGGCCTCAACCATTGGGGAGGTCGCAGCCCAGAGGCTGGAGCGCTTCTCTCGCTGACTCCGTCACGCCGTCGAGCGCGCTGCGGATCGAGGTGAGTCGCTCGACCAGGCCTGCATCGCCGCTGGGCGCGCTCAGCGTGCTGGCAAAGGCGGCCCATGCGTCTTCGACGGCCGGCGCACGGTCCGCCGCTGCCGTCCCGAGGGCGGCGCGGAACGCGCTGTACGACTCTGAGATCGGGTCGGTCAGGGCTGTCAGGTCGGCTCTAGAGCGGACGGAGGAGAGATTGTCACGAGCGTTGGTGAGGGCAGCGCCGAGATCGTCCGCAGCGGCACACGCCTGTTCTGCCGCTGACGCGCTCGTTGCCGTGGGTGTGGGTGTGGAGGTGGCATCCGGTGTGGAAGCGGATGCGCAGGCACTGAGGCCGAGTGCGAGAAGCAAGGTCCCGGTCAGAGCGGTCGTGGATCTGGTTTTCACGGGAGTCCTTTTGGATGTGCCGGCGGCGTCCTAGATGTGCCGGCGGCGTCGGGGGTGAGTTCAGAGACTGTCGAGGTGGTCATCGATGTCGGGGAATCTTGTGACGTCGGGGTTCTCGATGAGCTGCCCGCGGATGCCGACCAGGTTCGGAGTCGCCAGTGCGCGGAGATCCTCGAGCGGGTTCGCGTCGACGACGAGGAGGTCCGCGGACATGCCCGCCGCGACGCTGCCCGTCTCCTTGTGAATGCCGAGGAGCTTCGCGTTCGCTTGTGTGGCGGCGTGGAGCGCGTGGGAGGGGCCGATCCCGCCGTAGCGCGCGACCAGGTCGATCTCTCGCCAGGTGTTGTAGTGGGTGACGTAGGTCAACGCGGAGTCGGTGCCCATGCCGATCGTGATCCCGTTCGCCGCGGCGTCGTGGATCCCCTGGAGCATCTCGTCGAGGATCATGGACGCGTTGGCGTAGACGACGTCGTCGATCCCCGTGATGGAGCGGTCGAGCTTCACCAGTGGGAGGCATGCCTGCAACGTCGGTATCAGTGCGGACGACCCGTAGAGCGAACGAGGGTTGCTGAGAAAGAGGTCGATCATCTCGGCATTCATGCCGGCGCCGTGTTCGATGGTGTCGACGCCGGCGCGGAGTGCAGCGGTGATGCCCTCTTTGCTCTGGGCGTGCGCGGCGACGAGGATGCCCGCGTTGTGCGCTTCTTCGCAGATCGCCGTCATCTCTTCCTCTGTCATCTGCGGCCTTCCTGCTTCGCCGATCGCGCGGGCGTCGGTCACTCCGCCGGTCGCGGCGATCTTGATCGCGCCGACCCCGTTTCGCAGGTTGATGCGGACGTTGCGTCGCGCATCCCAGGGGTTGTCGCTGATGAGGGCGATCTGAGGTGCGCCATGGCCGCCGCTGACGGCCATCAGCGGGCCCGAAGGGATGAGGCGGGGCCCGACATACACGCCTGCTTCGATGTCACCGCGAGCCTTCACCGCCTCGTATCCCACGTCTCCGAGACTGCGGATCGTGGTCACACCCGAGCTCAGTTGGGTGAGGATGTTTCGACGCGTGCGCCCGGCGAGCATCTTCTTCCCGAACGGGCTGTGCATGAAGATCGAGACGAGCTTCTCGGCCCTCTCGCTGGTGAGTACTTGCGGCAGTGGCTTGCCGTCGGCGAACAGGTGGGCGTGCGCGTTGATCATTCCGGGGAGCACGTAGTGGGCGCTCCGCTCGATGACCCGATATCCATGGGGAACGAGAACCTCGGCGGACGGGCCGACGGCCGCGATACGGCCATCGTCGCCGACCAGCAGCGTGTGATCGGGGAGCGCAGTCCCCTGGGCATCGCCGGTGATGATGGTGACGTGCGTAAGCGCGAACGGCGGGGCAGTCATGGTCGTGTCCTCTCAGACGGGTTCGGTATGGCGTGACGACGAGCGGAGCATGTCAAGGGATTCGAGGAAGGTGTCGTCGCAGGTGGGCGACGCCATCGGCGAGCAGTGCGCCGACCTTGATGCCGATGCAGAGGCTGACAAGCGTTTCGAGGGCGACGGTCAGCGCGGTCTCGTCGGCAGCGGCGAGAGCAACAAGACCGACGGTCCCGGGCACGAGCAGGAGGAAAGCGGGCTGAAACGACACCGCCGCCGGGACCGCCATGATGAGGCTGCCGACGAGTCGGGAGAGTAGGAAGAGCAGGGCACACGCGGCGCCGGTCGCGAAGACCTTTCCCCCCAGCGGGGTGAGTGCGACCAGGAGGGCATATGCACAGATCATCGCGGCGATACACAGCAGACCCAATCGGGCGCCCGCCCCGAACGCCAGTGCGATGCCCACTGCGAGAAGCACCACCCCGAACCACGACACCCACAGCGGCGGAACTGCGCCCCACCCCTGAAGATCTGAGTGGACCCCAGCGATCTCGCCCACGAGCGCTGCCGACGCCGGGTCCAAGCGGAGCCCGGTGGCCGTTGCCCCCGCGGCTATCCCTGCCGACATGAAGGCCAGCACGATCATGCCGTACACGAGTCGTGCCGAGCCGGTCACGATGTCCTGCGCGGTCAATTCGAGCAGGGCGTTCGTGATGAGGGCTCCGGGAACCAGGATGGCGATCGGTGCGCAGAGCGCGAACAGCGGCACAGGGCCGGCATGCAGGCCCTGTGCCGCCCCACCCACGATCAGCGTCGATGCGAACGCTACGACGAAGGGAACGATCGCGGCGGCCCGAGGCTGACGGTTCATGAGTCCGGTGATTCCGCCGACGACCACACTCGCCACGGCAGCGGCGAGGATCGCCCACCAGTCGCATCGGAACAGGACTGCCAGGCCGATCCCGACGAGTGTGCTACCGGACACCCACCTCATCAGAGAAGGCGGTCGTGTCATAGCGCGGATCTCCGCGATACGGGCGGGAAGATCCGCGACCCCCATCGATCCCCTGCGGAGCAGACGGTTGAGCGTGTTGGCACGTGCCGCAAGCTGCAGCGACAAGTCGCCCTGTGTCGTCGCGAGGATCGCTGGCTCGGTGCCGCCCCTGCCTGCAAGGACCAGAGTGGGCAGCACCGAGAAGGTTACGACGTCGTCGGCATCCGCGATGAAGGCTGCTTCCTCGAGATGTTCGCGCACATCCGTCACCGACATGCCAGCGTCCAACAGCAGCGTGCCGAAGGTTCCGAGCACGTACGCCGTATCGTCCTGCGTCATCGTCTGCGTCCCCTGACCGGCATATTGCGCCAGTCGAAGCTTCGTGCAGAAGGCTTCTGCGTGGGACGAAGTTCACCAGCAACGTCACCAGGGTTTTCACCCACTTTTCACCCGGCGACAGCATCCGGCTAGAGGGCACTCCGATCCGACGTGTCGTCGCCGGTGTGAGTGCGATCGTCCGGTCTGACGAGGTGCAGCCGGGATCCCTCGATGATGGCATCGGCGCGGGTCGCCACCCCGAGCTTGCGATACAGCGACCGCAACTGGGACTTGACCGTGTTCGGCGAGACGTGAAGCGCCGCGGCGACAGCCGACGCTGTCGTGTGCTCTCCTATTGCGCGGAGGACTCGGAGCTCTGCGGGAGTCAACGCCGCGCGCACCGGCATCTGCGGCGGGAAGACGAGACCGGTCAACGAGGAGAGGAAAGCACCCTTCTCGGTCTTCGATAGCTGCTGCGCTACCCGGGTGCTCACCGTCTCCGGAACGGAGGCGATGATGCGACGTCCCTCCCCGCCGGCGACGATACGGGCGATCCGGACCGCAAGTGCGGCGTCGAGTTCGCGTCCGTCCAGCACATCAGCCCATGCGCTCAGCACCAGCAACTCCACACGGTGCGCCGGAGAGATACCCTCTCGTTCTTGAAGACCTCGCGCGTCTGAGCGGGCATGCGTGAGATCACCCTCATGGATCGCGGTTCGCACCCGTGCCAGCAGAGTGAGCCACCCGGGAGAGCTCCCCGCGTCGACGGCGCGTCGCGCGGCGGGGAGGTCACCGAGCGCCAGATGCGCCTCGGCGGTCAGCGCGGTGACGGCGTCTGCCGCGAATGAGCCTATCTGCACGCGGTGCGAGCTCTTGGTGGTCGCGACCGCCTCGAGCGCATCGAGCGGACGCAAGCTACTGAGCGCCAGGCGACCCCGGGCGAGGAGCAGGAACGGCCAGACCACGTCGGCGACGTCGAGGGCCTCGAGCTGCGCGACCAACGAGCCAGCCCCTGCGTCCTGCCGCTCGACCGCGACGAGCGCCGCGGCGACTGCCTCTGTACCCCGTGCAGCACCCTGATAGGCCGCCGAGGCCGGGGGCAGTGCGGCCGCCGACCGGAGCGCGTGATCAGCGTCATCCAGTGACCCACGAATCGCCGACGCGAGAGCGGCGCGTCCGAGCGAGGAGCGGACAGCGTCATCCGACCCTGTCAGCTCTCCGATCTGACGGGCGGTCGCGAAGTGTGAAAGTGCGGCCCGCGTATGCCCCGCCATCAGCATGGTGGAGCCCACCTGATGGTGGAGCATCCAAATCGGTTGGCCGGCGAGTTCTGCGGGAACGAGGTGGATGCGCGTGATCCTGTTCGCAAGCCTTCCCGCGTAGACCATCGCGCCTGCGATGTCCCCGCTCATCCGAGCAGAGATCACCTGCATCATCGTGAGCACGTCGATCTCGGCCTCGGGGCGAGATCGCATCATCTCGGCGAAACGACCAGCATCGAACGGCTCATTCGATCGAGCAAGTACCGGCGCCAGCGGGTGGACGAGTTGAAGAACAGGGTGCTGCGCGAGGACCCTTCCGGGAAGCGCCCGGACAGCATCCGTCAGCTGCACGTAGTGACGATCGAAAAGTGGCCAGATATGGCGCGTCGCAACGTCCGCAACAGCGTCCGGGTCGCCGCTGGACACCGCTCGGGCAAGCTCCAGGGCCGCATCCGGTGGTGTCGGGGCGCCCATGTCACCACTCCTCTGCCTACGTTCTGGATTCCCCGACAGCGTCAGTATCCACGGGGACGGTCCCCGTCGGCGGACATGCCAAGACCTGCCATCCACCCGTGGGAACTGTCATTCCGGCGTGGAGCCTCAATCTACCCGTAGGTTCCCGCCTCCCCGCAGGCTCCCGCTCACGATGGCGAAGGATGCCGGGGTTCCCCGACAGTTGGCGCCGGCAGGAGCGGAGCGTCGACGAGCGTGCTCGTCAGAGGTAACACGGTCACCGAGCCCGTGCTCTCGAAGGCGTCATCCTGAAAGATCAATGCCGGGGGTGGCTGTGAAGCGTGGACACCGCCCGCGACGGTCGACAGTACGCCTCGGATCACTCCTCGTCCCAAGGCGCGGAGATCGCTTCGATGAATGCCTGGTCATCGCTGCGTCGGTCGGCGGCAGCCACAAGCGCTGCCTGACGACGCGCCTCCGTCGCGAACGCCAGGGTCCGCACATCAGGCACCCAGATCTGCACCAGGCGGAATCCGCGCTCCCGCATCCGGCGCCGGTACTCACTCACCCGCTCACGAACGGCCATGCCGACAACCCTGGATCTCCTCCTCAGCTGGCCACAGCGAGTTCGATCGTGAGATGACGGCCGACGGCGCGTGCGATCCGCCGGAGCGTGGTGATCGTCGGTTGCTGCGACCCGTTCTCGATGGCAGATATAACGGACTGCTTCGAGCCGACGCGCTCCGCGAGTGCCGCCTGTGTGAGCCCCGCGGCCGTGCGCGCCTGATAGACCATCTCGGCGAGCGCGAGGCGCGCCTCTTCCTCGTCGAGCGCGGCGTCGAACCGTGCGCGCTCGCTTGGCGTCATGGCAGCGAGTGCTGCGGCTTCCAGTTCGCGAAACGGAGTGCTCATCAGTTCTTCCCTTCCTTGTGTCTTGCCTGTGCCCGACGAGCTCGGAGGATCTCGCCACGCTCATTGTTGCGCTGCTTTCGGAACGTCGTCAGCGTGACCGCTTGCCGTTCTGGATCGAGCACGTAGGTGATCCGGCGTGCCACCCCTTCGCAGGTGAACCGCAGCTCACGCAGTCCGTCCCCGAGCGGGCGTGAGTGGGGCATGCCGAGCATGTGCCCCTGCGCCAGCGCGGCAACCTCTTCACGCCGCAAGCCGGGAACTCGTCGGTCATCGCCAGCGTCGGGAAGCCCCGCCTGTGTCGGGGTGATCTGTGCGCGACGGGAGACTAGAAACTCCCGCGCATCGTCCATCGAACCCATGACAGCAACGCTACGAGGCCGGAGCGGTGCCGTGGGAGTCCTTGTCTGGTACCCCCAGGAGCTCACCGAGTCGAACTGGCGAGCGTCCTATCGTCCGCCGCAAATGGCAGACCTGCCAAGTGCATGCCAACTACCCGTGGAAACTGTCATCTCGGCGTGGAACCTTCAACTACTGTAGGTTCCCGGTCAAGGTGGCGGAGAACTCGGGGATTCCACGCTAATTGGCAGCAGTTTCGTCAGCAGGATTCCGCGCGAAATGGCAGATCCCTACATAAGAGTAGGAAGTCCACCTAGACTTGACGTCCGCCGCCGCCGTCCGATCGCCCGCGCGATCATCCTCCCGTGCTGGGGATGAACGCGCGGTTCATGACCGGTACCCGAGCACCGTGGTCATGCCGACCTCGGCGTGGTAGATGTTGTGGCAGTGCGCGACCCACAGACCGGGGTTGTCGGCGTCGAAGTCGACTGTCAGGGTCTGGCCCGGGAGGATGATCGAGGTGTCCTTCCGGGGGCCGCCGCCCGTGTGCTGGTAGGTGTGGCCGTGCAGGTGGAACGGATGCCACATCTCGGTGTCATTGCGGATCCGCAACTGCACCCGCTCCCCCA
>NZ_JBASZT010000244.1:0-2620 GCF_049661145.1 Microbacterium sp. | reverse complement strand
GGCGAGCGCCGCGTGCGCGGATTCCGCCGCGACGATCAACGCGACCGGCGTCCCAATGCCAGCTGCCGCGCCCAGCAGTCCCGCCGAGGATCTCGCGAGCTCGCCCGCGGGGGTGACGTCGAGCAGGACGAGAATCGAGTCCGATGCGAAATCAACCATGACGACGCTCCCTTCAGGCCAGGCGGTTCTCGATGAGGAAAGCGGCGAGCTTGTCACCGGCATCCCCTTCGTCGACGATCTTGATGCCCGCTCCGCGCGGCGGCTTCTCGTTGACGGCCGTCATGATCGACTGTGGCACGACGCCCGGGTCGATCTCGACCCCGAGGTCAGCGAGCGAGACGGTCTCGAACGGCTTCTTCTTCGCCGCCATGATCCCCTTGAAATTCGGGAACCGGGCATCGGGCAGGGCCTCGGTGATCGAGATGACAGCGGGAAGAGCCGCCGTGACCTGCGCGGCGCCGAAGTCGGTCGCACGGGTTCCCGAGACCTCGCTGTCGGAGATGGTCACGGCCGACAGCGCCGTAGCGTGCGCGACGCCGAGGTGCTCGGCGAGCATCGCCGGGATGACGCCTCCCGAGCCGTCCGTCGAGAGGTTCCCCGTGATGACCAGGTCGAACCCGGCACGCCGCACGGCGGCGGCGAGCACCGTCGCGGTCACCCCGAGATCGGCGCCCACGAGGGCCGGATCGACGACCTGCAGCGCCGAAGCCGCGCCCATCGCGAGACCCTTGCGGATGGTCGCGGCGGACTCCTCGGGAGTCATCGAGACGACGATGACCTCGGTGCCCGGGTGCGCGTCGGCGTACGAGAGGGCGACCTCGAGGGCACGCTCGCCGATCTCGTCGAGCACCCTCTCGGATGCGGCGCGGTCGGCGAGACCGGTCTCCAGATTCAGCTTCCGGTCGCCATAGGTGTCGGGGACTTCTTTGACCAGCACCACGATCTTCATTGCGGCTCCTTCGAGATGGAATCAGTCTACGAGGTGCGACGCAGTATCACTGGCCATGAGACTGCGGATCATCCCTGAGGTGTGTCCGGCTGCGGCCCGAAGCGGTCAGCGGTGCGTGAAGTGCGCGGCGCGCTTCTCACGGAATGCGGCCATGCCCTCCTTCTGATCGTCCAGACCGAAGAGCGACGCGAACACCTGACGCTCGAAGCGCAGACCCTCGGATGCCGTGGTCTCCAGCGACGCGCGCAGGGACTCCTTCGCGGCGTAGACGACGGGCAGCGATTTCGCGGCGATCGCCTCGGCGGTCTTCGACGCCTCGTCGAGCAGGTCGGCGGCGGGCACGACGCGGGATACGAGGCCCGATCGCTCGGCCTCGTCGGCATCCATCATTCGGCCGGTCAATACCAGCTCGGCCGCCTTGTAGTACCCGATCGCGCGCGGCAGCCGCTGCGTCCCGCCGAGGCCGGGGATGATGCCGAGGGTGATCTCGGGCTGGCCGAAGCGCGCCGTGTCGGCGGCGAGGATGATGTCGCAGGCCATCGCGAGCTCGCAGCCGCCGCCGAGGGCATAGCCGGCGACCGCGGCGACGACGGGGGTGCGCACGCGGCTGAAGGCCTCCAAACCCGCGAACGGGTTCTGCATCGACATGTCGCGCGGGGTCTTGTCCGCCATCTGCTTGATGTCGGCCCCGGCGGCGAAAGCCCTCGCCGAACCAGTGAGGACGAGGCAGCCGACGCCCTCGTCGGCGTCGAAGGCGGTCGCGGCGGCGGCGAGCTCGTCGACCAAGGTGGAGTTGAGCGCGTTGAGCGCCTCGGGACGGTTGAGCGTGATCCAGCCGACGCGTCCGCGCTGTTCGACCAGGATCGTCGTGAATTCGGTCATGTCCTCATCGTCGCACGGGCGCCGGAGCAGACGAAGACACGTCGAGCGGCGACCCTACCGCGACGGCGGACGTGCCCCTAGCCATCCGACGGATTCGGCGGCGGCGGCAGTCGCGGCGGCGACCGCGGCGGACAGTTCGGCACCTTTCGCGAGCGCGGACGCCAGGGTGCCCAGGAAGGTGTCACCGGCGCCGGTCGTGTCCACCACCTCGTCGGCAAGGACGGCGGGAACGGAGTAGACCCCACCCGGCTCGGCCACTTCGGAGCCATCGGCGCCCATCGTGACGACGACCGAACGCGCACCGGTCGCCCGCTGCACCTCGCGCGCCAGGCCAGCAGGCAACGTCGACTCGGACGCTGCCCCGATGATCGACCGCGCCTCGTGCTGATTGACGACGATCGGGTCGGCTGCGGCGAGGGTGGATGCCGGGAGCGGAATCGTCGGCCCGTCGTTCAAGATGAGCCGCGTGCGCGCAGCCGTGCACCAGGCCGCAACCGCGGAGATGACGGCGGCAGAAACCTCGGTCTGCAGCACGACGACACCGGGATCGGTGCGTCCGAGGACCTCGACGGCGTGCGCCGCCGTCAGCGCCCCGTTCGCTCCGGGCACGACCGTGATCGCGTTCTCGCCTTCGGGCGTCACCGCGATGAACGCCATCCCCGTAGGACCGGGGACGACCACGATCTCGGAGACGTCGACGCCGACCCGCCGCAACTCCTCGACCTGTTCCGCGCCCTCGGCGTCCGTGCCCACCGCGGCGACGAGGAGCGTCGGCGCGCCGGCACGCGC
>NZ_JBASZT010000243.1:0-3160 GCF_049661145.1 Microbacterium sp. | reverse complement strand
GCGTGCCCCGGCCTTCGCGGACCGACGCGCGACTGAATCGCCCGGAGGCCGTGCGCGTGCCCCGGCCTTCGCGGACCGACGCGGCGGGCTGAAGAAGGAGGCGAGGGGCGGCGAAGCCGCCCGCCCCTCGCCTGGCGAGCGGTTACCCGAAAACCGGCTCGCGAGGGCTGAGCGCGCCGAAACAGCGCGGTCAGCCGAACGCAGAAGCGTTCCAGCGGATCCAGTCTGACGCGTCCACCTCGCTGTGTCTGTAGGTATTTTGGGGGACAAGCTGAGCCGGTCGGGGTCGGAACCGTGACGCTCGCCGGAGCCGCCGGGTCATCGGCGGGTCGCAGTTGGTCGCTATCCCAGACGTGTTGCGACCATTTGCGACCCCGCGGCTCCACCCGACAGGGTGCGCGACATGATCACGTCTTGATGCTCTGCGAGCATCAAGACGTGATCACCCGGCGAAGCGGCCCCAGGCGATGTCGCGGCGCAGCGGTGGGCGGAGACCTCGGGCGGCGATCTGCCAAGCAGACGGCCGCGGCGCGTCGTCGGCGACGGCGTCGGCGGCCTCGCGCGCGTAGGCCTCCGTCACGACGGCGATGACGGCGGCGAGCTCCTCCGGTGTCGGATCGCCTCGCAGGACGTCGACATGCACGGCATCCGCCTCCGCACCCCACTCCGGGTTCGCGACCGGGTTCGCCCCCGGGGCCCCCTCTACGCGGCTCATAGCGGGATGTTACCGTGCTTCTTCGCCGGCAGGCTGGCGCGCTTTCCACGCAGCGACCGCAGAGCCTTCGCGACGGCGACACGGGTCTGCGCGGGCTCGATGATGCCGTCGAGCTCTCCGCGTTCGGCGGCGAGGAAGGGGGAGGCGACGTTGTACGTGTACTCGTTCGCCAGCCGAGTGCGGACGGCGGCGACGTCCTCGCCCGCCTCCTCGGCCTTGCGGATCTCCCCGCGGTACAGGATATTGACGGCGCCCTGGCCGCCCATCACGGCGATCTCGGCCGTCGGCCAGGCGAGGTTGATGTCCGCCCCCAGCTGTTTGGAGCCCATGACGATGTACGCCCCGCCGTAGGCCTTGCGCAGGATCACGGTCACGAGGGGCACGGTCGCCTCGGCGTAGGCGTACAGCAGCTTCGCGCCGCGGCGGATGACGCCGGTCCATTCCTGGTCGGTACCGGGCAGGTAGCCCGGCACGTCGACGAGGGTGAGGATGGGGATCGAGAAGGCGTCGCAGAACCGCACGAAGCGGCTCGCCTTCTCGCCCGCCTCGATGTTGAGCGTCCCCGCCATCTGCGACGGCTGGTTCGCGATGACGCCGACGGTGCGGCCTTCGATCCGCCCGAGCCCGATGACGATGTTCGGCGCGAACAGCGGCTGAACCTCCAGGAACTCGCCGTCGTCGACGACGTGCGAGATCACCTGATGGATATCGTAGGGCTGGTTCGCGGAGTCGGGGATGAGGCTGTTGAGTGTGCGGTCGGCATCCGTCGTCTCCCATTCGAACCCGTTCTCGTACGAGGGGACGTCGGCCATGTTGTTGTCGGGAAGATAGCTGATCATGCTGCGCACGTAGTCGATCGCGTCGTCTTCGTCCTCGGCGAGGTAGTGCGCGACACCGGAGCGCGTGTTGTGCGTGTAGGCGCCGCCGAGTTCCTCCATGCCGACGTCCTCGCCCGTGACGGTCTTGATGACGTCGGGGCCGGTCACGAACATCTGACTCGTCTTGTCGACCATCACGACGAAGTCGGTGAGGGCGGGGGAGTAGACGGCGCCACCCGCGGCGGGACCCATGATGATCGAGATCTGCGGGATGACGCCGGATGCCGCGGTGTTCAGACGGAAGATCTCGCCGTACTTTCCGAGGGCGACGACGCCTTCCTGAATGCGGGCGCCGCCCGAATCCAGGATGCCGATGATCGGTATGCCGCCGCGCAGCGCGAACTCCATGACCTTGATGATCTTGTCGCCGGCGACCTCGCCGAGCGAACCGCCGAAGGTCGTGAAGTCCTGCGCGTAAACGGCGACGGTGCGGCCGTGGATCGTGCCGACGCCGGTGACGACGGAGTCACCGTAGGGGCGCGAGCGGTCCATGCCGAACGCGGTCGTCCGGTGACGCACATATTCGTCGAGCTCGACGAACGAACCCGGATCCACGAGCAGCTCGATGCGCTCGCGCGCTGTCATCTTGCCCTTGGCGTGCTGCTTCTGCTGAGCGACGGCCTCGGCGTCGACGATCGCCTCCTGATACCGCGCGCGGAGGTCGGCGATCTTGCCGGCGGTCGTGGACAGGTCGGGCTGCGCGGGCTGCGGGGGCTGGGCTGGCTGCTCTGGCACGCCTTCCACCCTAGCGAGCGGTGCCCCGCGCGCGTTGGGGGACATCAACAACGAGAATCGCGATCCGCTGTGGGTCGCCCACGCTGCCGCGATCGCCGAGCGCGCCGGTTGCTGCCGAACGTACCGGTTGCTGCCCGCACACAACCAGCTCACTCGCGCGCAACCAGCACACTCGGCGGGCCCGCGCAGCGCTCGGGCGTAGGGTGGCCGCATGTCGACTCCGCCCGAGGGATTCCCGCTGGCCGCCGCCGTCTCGCCCCGCGTTCACGTCATCGACACCGTCGACTCCACGAACGCGAAGCTGCTGCGCAACGCGGCCGACGACCCCGCCGGTCACCCGCATCTGTCGGTCGTGGTGACCCGCGATCAGCGTGCGGGGCGCGGACGTCTCGACCGAACGTGGACCACGCCGCCCGGCTCCGCACTCGCGGCGTCGATACTGCTGCGGGTCGGCGCGGTGGCGACGCACGACCGGGGTTGGATTCCGCTCGTCGCCGGCGCGGCGATGGCGGATGCCGTCGTGGCACAGCTTCCCGGCCACGTCGTGCGGCTCAAGTGGCCGAACGATGTGCTCGTCGACGGTCTGAAGATCAGCGGCATCCTCGCCGAGGTGCTGCCGAGTGACCCGCACGCCGTCGTGCTGGGAGCCGGCATCAACACGACGATGGCGAAGGTCGATCTGCCGGTGCCGACGGCGACGTCCTTTGCGGCGCTGGGCGCACGCGCGGACGAGGACCGACTGCTCGCGGACTTCGTCGCAGGGCTCCGCGACCGGATCGCGCAGCTTGCGGTCGGCGGCGGAACCGCCGTCGCCGACGACGTCGCGGCGCAC
>NZ_JBASZT010000242.1:0-3477 GCF_049661145.1 Microbacterium sp. | reverse complement strand
GGCGAGGACGTTCCCGGCGCGCTGGGACGCGACGACGCATGGATCACGGCGGTCATCGCCCGCGTCGCGAACCGTCTCGGCGGTCCCGAGCTCAGCGCTGAGGTCGCCGAGGCGGTCACCGCGGCGGCGCTCCTCGCACACGCGGACACCGGCGTGACGCTCATCGATCAATGGAGGGCGGGGCGATGACGACCACGGAGACACCCGATCTGGAGATCCTGCTCGGCGACCCGCACGCCGCGGAACCGTACAGCTACGCGTCGATCGCGGACGACGACGACGCCCGACGCCTCAGTCCCTTCGCCGAGAACGTCCTCGCCGAGTGGGGGGCCGCCGCCGAGTTCGTCCCCGTCGACCTCGGCGGGCGGTGGGCCGACACCTCCGACCTCGTCACGCGACTGCGTCCCATCTTCCGCCGTGACCCCGCGGTCGGGCTCGGTTACGGGTTGACGACCCTCATGTCGGCGGTCAACGTGTGGACGGGCGGAGACGACGCCCAGAAGCGGGACGTGGCACGGCGGCTCCTGGCGGGCGAGCGCATCGCGGTCGGTTTTCACGAACTCGACCACGGCAACGACCTGCTCAACAACGAATGCGCGGCGGAGTTCGACGGAACCTCGTGGCGCGTCCGGGGCGTGAAGCAGGTCGTCAACAACATCGACCGCGCCGAATCCATCCTGATCATGGCGAAGACCCGCGAGGGGACCACGGCCCGCCAGTTCTCGCTGCTGCTGTGGAACAAATCGCCGGAGTCCGCGGCGAACGCCGACACGAGTCGGCGGCTTCTCACCGCCGGCATGCGCGGCTGCGTGATCGGCGCGGGCCGATTCGACGGGGTCGCCGTGCCCCCCGAGAACCTCATCGGCGGCGACGGCGCCGCGGTCGAGACCGCTCTCAAGGCGTTCCAGATCACCCGTGCCGTGATCCCCGCTCTCGCCGTCGGGGCCGTGGAAGCAGCACTCCACGAGACGATCCGTTACGGTCGTGACCGCGAGCTCTACGGCGGCACCGTCCTCGACATCCCCCACGCCCGCGCACTCGTGGCCACCGCGCTGGCGGACATGCTCGTCGCCGATGCCATGAGCGCGGCGACCGTCCGCGCACTGCACCTGTCGCCCCGGGAGTGCTTCGTCCTGACCGCGGCGTGCAAGTACCTCTCGCCCCGGCTGCTCATCGAAGCGATGCAGCAGATCTCCGTGGTCGCCGGCTCGACCTTCTACGCGCGGATCGAGCCGTTCGAGATCATCGAGAAGATCGTCCGGGATCTCGCTGTCGTGCCGATCGGCCATGCCGGCGAGACCTCGTGCCTGCTGACGATCCTGCCGAACCTTCCGGCCTGGGCGCGGCGCGCCGAGAAGACCCCCGCCGCCGACCTCTCGCTCACCGATCTGTCCGGCGACACCGTCCTCCCATCGCTGGACTTCGGCTCTCTCACGCTGGGCGCCGGCTCCTCGGACCCGCTCGGTGCCGTGTTCGAGGATCCGCGGCTGAGCGAAGCCCTCGCGAGCTCGACGACGGAGCTGAAGTCCCTGGTCGATGCTCTCGCGGCCGGATATGCACGGGAACGAGCGGCGGCGCGGGCCCTGCGTCCCGATGAGCTCACGACGGATGCCCCCGCCGCATCCTTCGACGTCGCGAGACGCATCTCGCTCTATCTCGCCGCCGGTGCCGTCATCGGCGTCTGGCTGAACGCGAACGCCTCCGACCGGAAGCGCGATGCAGGAATCGCCGGCGACCCCCTGGCGCTGCAGGCGTGTCTGCTCCGCATCCAGGGCCGTCTGTCCGGGCGCCAGCGCCCGCTGCCCGACGCCGTCGTGGAGCGGCTCGTCGCCCATGCGGAGACCTCCGTCGATGCCCGGCAGTCAATGGGACTTCACGCCGTGAGCGTCTACCCTGGGATCACGGGGAACGTCTCCACCACCCCGAATCCGTAGAGAGGACCCCTACATGTCCGTCGTCCCCGCGTCCGCCGACATCGAGCAGTGGCTCACCGAGCGCGTCATCGCGTACGGAAAGGTCGCACCCGGGAGCTTCACCTCTGACACCCCGCTGAACGAGCTGGGCCTGGATTCGGTCTACGCGCTGACGCTCTGCGGTGACATCGAGGATGCCTACCAGCTCGAAGTCGACCCCACGATCGTCTGGGACTACCCGACCATCCGCGAGCTGGCGGAAGGCATCTCTCAGCTTGCGTCGGAGTAGCGTCGGGAGGCACGCCGCGCTGTCGTGCGCCGGCATCCACCTTCGCGCCGGCACGACACGAGGTTCCGCGCCGCGGCGGGGCGGAGAACTCCGGTCGATCCTCGGGCCCGACATCGTCAGTGCGCGCGCACTCTCGGGGCGTCGTCGCGTCGAGTACATCACGGCGCGGGCGTGGATCCGCGACCTGGTCCGCGATCGGCTGAACGAGCCATGGCACGGTTTCGCGGTGCGAACGGCGGGCGAGAAGCCCCGGCTGCACCGCAGCGACATCGATGTCAGCATCTCCCACACCGGTGAGCACCTCGTCGTGGCCGTCGCCGAACGCGGCCGAATCGGCGTCGACGTCGAACGCGTGGGCGCGATCTTCGATCAGCCGGCCCTCGTGCATCGGATGTGCTCTGACCTGGAGAGCCGACGGCTCGCCGACATCGCGCCCACCTCCCGCCGCGCGTGGCTCACTCAGCTCTGGAGCGTGAAGGAGTCCTACGCGAAAGCGCTCGGAGTCGGCCTTTCGCAGCCGTTCGCCGAGATCGACGCCGCGGGGCTGTCGCGCGCGGACGGCGTGCGAGGGGTATGGACCCCGGCCACGGGAGACACCGAACTGAAGCTCGCGGTCACATGGCTGGCGCCGAGATGACCGACGAGCGCCCGGCGCCGCCCCGCCGCCGGCGCCGGATCCTCAGACGCCTGGCGATCATCGCCGTCGCCGCGGTTCTCGCGGGCGCGGCGATCGTCGCCGCCGGCGCGCCGGTCTACGTGTTCCCGTACGCCGACGACGTCGACTCGGCCGACGTCGCCTTCGTCGTCGGACCCCCGACGAACCAACGGATCAACGCCGCACTTCGCCTGCACGATCGCGGCGTCGTCGAGCGCGTCCTCATTTCGGTGGCCGAGAAAGGCGTGCATTCGGCCGACGAACTCGACGCCTGCAACGAGTCGTTCGTCACGTGCGAACACCCCGACCCGTACACCACGGCCGGCGAGGCGAAGATGCTCGACGAGTTCGCCCCGGGGGCCCGAGCGGTCGTCATCACGTACACTCCGCACGTGTCGCGGACCCGGTACATCTTCGAGCAGTGCTTCAGCGGCGAGACGTTCGTCGACCCGGTGCGCCGCAATCTGTCGATGGCGCAGTGGGCGTATCAGTACGCCTACCAGTCGCTCGCGTTCGTCAAGGCGTGGGTGACCGGCTGCGCGTAGAGCCGGACAGACGCATGTCGCGACCCGCACCCGCACGCCCGCGGCACCCGGCGGCCCGGCCGCGCGGGTCCGCAG
>NZ_JBASZT010000241.1:0-5767 GCF_049661145.1 Microbacterium sp. | reverse complement strand
GGCGAGGACTGGGTGCGCGTGCTCGGGCGGGTGCTGATCGTGCCCCCGATGCGCACCCGCAAAGGCGGCGAGTACGCTGCGGTGCGCGGCTGGCGGAGCTTCGCGGCGGTGCCCGTCGGCTTCGCCCAGGTGACCGTCACGATCGACGGGACAAGCCACGAGGTCGTGGCCGACCGGGGCGGCGTCATCGACACCGTGCTGTCGGCGACGCTCGCGCCCGGGTGGCAGCCGGTGACGATGGCGGTCGAGGGCTCCGAGCCGTTCGAGACCCGGGTGTTCATCGTCGGCGCCGATGTGCGATTCGGCGTCGTGTCCGACGTCGATGACACGGTGATGGTCACCGCTCTGCCGCGGCCGCTCGTTGCGGCGTGGAACTCGTTCGTGCTGGACGAGCATGCCCGCCAGCCCGTGCCGGGCATGGCGGTGCTGCTCGAGCGGCTCGTGCGCGATCATCCGGGGGCTCCAGTCGTGTACCTGTCGACGGGAGCGTGGAACGTCGCACCCACGCTGCAGCGGTTCCTGCGTCGTCACCTGTTCCCGCCCGGCGCGCTGCTGTTGACGGACTGGGGCCCGACGCACGACCGCTGGTTCCGCAGCGGCAAGGTGCACAAGGCGGAGAACCTGCGCCGCCTCGCGCGCGAGTTCCCGCACGTGAAGTGGATGCTGATCGGCGACGACGGTCAGCACGACGACGCGCTCTACACCGCGTTCACGAGCGACGACCCCGAGCACGTCACCGCCGTTGCGATCCGGCGGCTCTCCCCCACCGAAGCTGTGCTCGCCGGCGGCCGTACGGCCGTGAACGACCACTCCGCGGCCGACGTGCCGTGGGTGACCGGCGACGACGGTGCGGGACTGCTGGATCGGCTGTCGGAGATCGGCGTCGTCGCCGCCGACAGCGGCGGTGTCGGAAGCGACGCGTAGGCTTGACCGCATGTGCGGACGCTTCGTGGTGGCACACTCCGGCACCGAGCTCGTCGGGGTGCTGCGCGTGGACCTCGTCGGCGACGACCTTCCCGGGCCCTCGTTCAACGTCGCCCCGACCGACAGCGCCGCGATCGTGCTGGACTCGGCCAAGACCGAGCCGCCGACGCGCCGGCTCGAGACGGCCCGATGGGGGCTCGTGCCGGCGTGGGCGAAGAATCCCGGCGTCGGAGCGAAGGCGTTCAACGCCCGTGCCGAAGAGGTCGAAAGCAAACCGATGTTCCGGCGGGCGCTCATCAAGCGGCGTGCGGTCATCCCGGCAACCGGTTACTACGAGTGGAAGTCCGAAGGCGGCGCGAAGACGCCCTACTTCATCCACCCCGCCGACGATGCGCCGATGTTCTTCGCTGGTCTGTACGAGTGGTGGAAGGATCCCGCGAAGGATGCCGACGATCCGGCGCGCTGGCTGCTGAGTTTCACGATCCTCACACGCGACTCGATCGGCGCGCTGGGGTCGGTGCACGACCGCATGCCGCTGTTCATCGACGGGGACTACGCCGACGTGTGGCTCGATCCCACGACCGAGAACGTCGGCGATCTGCTCGATGCCGCCGTGGACGCGGCTCCGGCGCTCGTGGATTCGCTGTCGATGCGCGAGGTCGATCGCGCCGTCGGCAACGTCCGCAACAACGGCCCCGAGCTCATCGATCCCGTCGCCTAACGCGAAAGTCTCGCATCCCCGACGCAGACTTTCTCGCCCCACGGCGCGGCAGCGCCACTGAAAAGCTGACCTGCACCCTCGCCGTCGTCAGCCGCTGGTCCCGGTGTCGAGCATGTACTTCGCGGTGAGCGCCGTGGCACGGTCGTCGTCGTCGAGTCGGGCGAGAAGCGTGCTCTTCGTCGCACCGAGGGGAAACGCGTTCAGGGCTGCGACCAGACGCCGACGCGCCGGTGGACCCGCGGTCTCCAAGGACCTCGCCACCTCGGCGACTGTCCGGTCGACAGCATCCTCCCGGGTCGCGAACTCCGCCAGAGCATCGGTCGCGTCGACGTCGTCCAGTCCGTCTCGGATGAGCCCGACCAATGCGGTGATCGAGCCCCCCTCGCCCTGCTGGGCGCGCATGATGATCGCACGACTTCGGATGCGGGCATCCTCGTGGTCGGCGGCAGCCATGATCACTCGCCGCGCGGCAGCAGTGTCGAGTTTCACGAGAGCATCGAACGCGCGACGCCGCCGATCGCCGTTCTCCGAATACAGGGCATCGGCGAGCGCGGCGACCGCTGTGTCCGGGTTCCGGGCGATGGCCCACTGCAGCGCGCCGGCCGCATCCTCGCTCTGCTCGCGGAGCATCGCATCGACGAGCACCGGGACATCGCCCTGAGCCGGGGTGTCGATCGTCAGCGCCAGCCGCTGGCGATTCGATGGGGTCGCCGCCTCGAGGCCCCGGATCAGGCTGATGCTCCGGAGGACGTCACTCCAGGTTCGCGGGCCAGTCGCCTTCACCTCCTCGAGCCGCTGCACGAGGTCCTGCGCCTGAGCGATCTGTCGATGAGTGCGCTCGATCACCTTCTCGACGACCGAGCCGGGATCGAATTCCCGATCGTCGATCACCTCGGCGATCTGCGCGAGGCTGAGGCCGAGTGTACGCAAGCCTTCGACATGGAACAGCCGGCGCACGTCATCCTCGGAGTACTCGCGGTACCCACCCGAGGTCCGCTCCGAGGGGGTTACCAAGCCGATCCGGTCGTAGTGGCGCAGCATTCGAGCACTGATACCCGAATGCTGCGCCACCTCCCCGATGAGCACGGCTGCTACTCGGTCACTGCCGGCGCTGCGCGTAGCGCGACCACTCGCTTCGCCTCGGCAATCGCGGCGTCGAACCCCTCGTCAGCGTCGGCCATGATCGCGAGCGTCGCCACGGCGTGGGTGCTCACCGCGGGATCTTCACTGTGAGCCTCGGTCTCAACGACCGGTTCGGCAGCATGCCCGAGCGCCGCGAGCGCCCGACTGAGGCTCAGCTGCGTCTCGCGGTCTCCCCGCCCGAGTTGGGCTGCCAGTTTCCTCGCCAGCTCCGCCTCGTGGCCGACCGGGACGAGTCCCACGGCCGTCCGCCAGGCAGCACGAGCCACCTCGACATCGTCGTCGTGGAGCAGGTCGCCGGTGATCGCCGACCACGTATCCGGCTCGCCGATCTTCGACAGCGTGTGCAGTGCTTGACTGCGTGACTGAGCAGACTCGGAACGGAGCTCGGGCAACACGGCATCCACAGTCGAGGCTCGATCGTGTCGTGTCAGCGCCCAGGTGAGCATGTCTCGCACGAAGAAGTCGGGCTCCACACCGCACCGCGCGACGAGCACATCGATGTACGCCGGCTGAGGATCCGTCCCGGCCGTCAGCGCGGCCTGCAAGCGCGCGGACGCGTCGCCGCTCCAGAGCACGCTCCTCAGCCGGGATCCTGGCGTGCCTGCTCTCTCTTCGTTCATCTCGCTACCTCCGCAAGCCATTCCACAGCTTGTCACGGTGACAAGGTCAAGCGACGGTGAACAAGTCCCGCTCCTTCGCGAGCATCGCCATGAGTTCGGCGATGCGCTTGTCATCCCACGTGACGTCGGGGTCGTTCTCGAAGAAGTGCGTGAACACGGCGGAGACGCCGAGGAGGAAGATGCTCTCGCTGGGCTCGGGTTCGGCCACGCGACTTCGTAACACGAGCCCGCGCACGAGTGCGATCACGAGATCGGCGACCTCTTCGAGTGACGCGTCCGATCCCGCGCGCAGACGGACACCCAGGAACCGCATCAAGACGTCATAGTTGCGAGCCAATCGGTCACGGTATCGCGACTCCGAGAGAGCCACACCTTCGCGTGCCGCGGCTTGGGCGCCGCCTGCGGGGAGATTCATCACGAGAGCCGTCAGCCCGAAGTAGCTGCGCCAGCTCGCGGTTTGCGAGGACATGTAGGCGAAGTCGGGGATGGATGCCTGGGGCAGCAGATCGGTGACGACCCGCATCCGGCTGTCCTGGTCTCGAAGTTCGCCCGTGCGCGGCAACAGCAGTTCTTTGATTTGAGCCGTGACCTCTTCGCCACGAATGTTCTCAACCGGAATCGCGTCTTTCGCCAGCTCCACGATGAGGTCGCCGATGAACTGCTCGCGTTGCGGCCACAATCGGTAGAACCCGGTCCGGGAGACCCCCGCTTCGCGGATCACGTCCTCCATGCTGAGAGAGTCGAGCCCGAGTTTGCCAGCCGCGCCGCACAGGCGGGAGCCAGGGCGGCGGGTTCAGATCGAGCTTGCTGGTGAGCCGTCCGGCGCCTCCGTAGTCGTGGTCGTAGGTCAGCGACCACTTGCCGCGCCGCTCTGTGATTCCGTATCGGAAAGGGCCGATCGTGAGAGCGTCGATCGCGGCGATCAGGGCCGTGAGCGCGTCATCGGGGTCGGCGCCGATGGTCACGAAGTCGAAGTCGAGGTCGAGGGAGAACCGGCCGGCGGTGCCTGCGTAGAGCTTGCGCAGCGACGTGCCGCCTTTGAACGCGAGCGCCTCGAGGATCCCGGTTCCGTGGAGGTGGCGCAAGAGGAGATCCTGGGCAATGTCAACAATCGCGGCATCGCGGCCCTGAGCCCCGGCACCCGGCGGGGTGTGGCGGGCGATGTGCCCGACGGTGAGGCGGATCTCGCTCATGTCGCTGGGGTGAGGGTGCGGGGGTCGAAGGGCAGCAGAGTGTCGGCGATCTGCCAGGCCGCGTCGTGACGGCGCAGCTTCCCGCGCGGCCCGAACCAGGTCTTGCCGCCCACAGGGCCCGCGCTCAGAAGCGCGTCGGCGAGATCGGGCCTGAGTCCCTGCAGCAAGTAGCCGGTTCGCGCGCGTACAGACACCGGCCGGCGGGCAAGCTCGCGCTCGAGCGGATCGAGGGCGAGGAGCTGGGTCATCTCGGGGAACCACTCCAGGGCACTCGCCCAGGAGCGCACCGCAGACGGCCGAGCGGCCATGTGCACGATGACACTTTCCACGGCGAGCACGGGCACTGCCCGAAGGGTCTGACAGTCCAGGCGGGGATCGAACACGGTTCCGGCCAGCACAGCGGGCAGCTGACGGACAAGGTCGCTCGTAGCGGCAGCGACCTCCAGGCGCGCTGGGGCACGATCAGCGAGGCCGTGCGCCCACGCGGCAGCCTGGAAAGTGAGCGCGCAACGCGCGTCAGGACGCCCGGCGAGAAAGGCACGCAACGGCGTGACAGGGTCGTTGCGCGAATACGCACCCGCGACAGCAGCAGGCGCAAACTCCCACACTCCACGACGACCGGTCGGAAGCAACCAGCCACGCTCACGCAACCGCGCGGCAACGACCTTGACCGGAGTCTGCACGCCCTGCTGCGCAACGAGCCGGGCCAGGTGTGCGCTCGTGACGAGCGTGGGCTGCTCCAACTCCAGCTCCTCCAGGATGCCGCCCATCGAGGGCGGAATCGTCCGTGTCATGACATACGCCTTGTATCAGAATCAGTAACCTTTCCCCCTAGCGTGACACCACCTGAATGACGTGTCAAGGATGGGACGAAGTAACAGAATCAGTAACCTTCCCTGCACTGTGACACCGACACGGGATCCGCGTCCGCGGTGAGGTCGTCGAACCCGACTTGGCTCACGTTGAGGGGGTTTTGAGGGCTAGGGGTGCGCTGATCTGGGGTTTCTTCTCATGGTTGGTGTGTTTTGGGGCACTAGCGTGGGGGTGTGTCCCCGTATCTGCGTACTGTGAGGACCTCGTCCGGGGCGATCGCGGTGCAGATCGTGGAGAAGAACCACGGGACCCGGCGTATCGTCGAGCATCTCGGTTCCGCTCACACGCCGGAA
>NZ_JBASZT010000240.1:0-43968 GCF_049661145.1 Microbacterium sp. | reverse complement strand
GCGCGTGCTCGACGACGATCCCGCGCTCCTGCGCCACCCGGGTTTGGCGGCGGCGCTCGAGCGGCGGCTGGGGCAGGAGGAACGCGCCGCCCTGGCGAAGAACTGATGCAAAGTTCCCGCCTCCCCGGGCAGGATTCCTCGCCCCCAGGGCGCGGCAGCGCCCCTGAGAAGCTGATGCAAAGTTCCCGCCTCCCCGGGCAGGATTCCTCGCCCCCGAGGTGCGGCAGCGCCCCTGAGGGACTGGCGGGGGGCGCCGCGATGCCGAGCGGCTTCTCGCCCGTTCGCCGCGTCCTCGCTCACCGATCGGGGCGTGCGCCGGTATACTCGGTCCTTGTGCGCCCTTTCGCGGCGCCGCGAAAGGCTTCATCGACTGTGGACATCCTCGAGTTCGTGCTGCAGGTGCTGCTCGGTATCACCAGCCTCCTGCTGACACTGCTGATCCTCCTGCACAAGGGACGCGGCGGCGGCCTGTCGGACATGTTCGGCGGAGGCATGAGTTCCGCTCTGGGGTCGTCGGGACTCGCCGAGCGCAACCTGAACCGGTTCACGGTCGTCCTCGCTCTCGTCTGGTTCGTCGCGATCGTCGCGTTGGGCCTCATCACCAAGTTCCAGGGGATCTGATGGCTACCGGAGGAAACGCGATCCGCGGCACCCGCGTGGGTGCTGGGCCCATGGGCGAGCAGGACCACGGCCACCACGCCGACCGCGTCGCCGTCTCGTACTGGGATGCGCTCGGCAACGAGACCGTCCGCTACTTCGCTGCGGGGATCGCGGAGGAAGAGATCCCCGAGGTCATCGACTCACCGCACTCGGGGCTTCCCGCGGGGCGTGACAAGAACAACCCGCCGGCACTGGCCAAGACCGAGCCCTACAAGACGCATCTTGCCTATGTGAAGGAGCGGCGCACCGAGCAGGAGGCCGACGCCTTGCTCGAGGACGCACTGCAGCAGCTACGGGAGCGGCGCGGTCAGGGTTGAGTGATCCGGCTCGGCTCAGAACTCCGGGTCGATGAGTTCGGGAGGAACGCCACCGGCGG
Organism: Microbacterium sp.; assembly: GCF_049661145.1. Classification (GTDB taxonomy): domain Bacteria; phylum Actinomycetota; class Actinomycetes; order Actinomycetales; family Microbacteriaceae; genus Microbacterium. The sequence goes on along the minus strand of NZ_JBASZT010000240.1, from coordinate 42,932 downwards.
CGGCTTCATCGATGAAGAACAGCGTGCGCCTGCGTCCCTTGGCCCCGGCGGCGGGGACGGTCTCGTAGCTGGCGCCGGCCAGGGCGAGGCCGAGGGCGGCCGCCTTGTCGGTGCCCGAGACGACGAGCCATACGCATTGCGCCGAATTGATGACCGGACGAGTGAGGGTGATTCGCGCCGTCGGCGGCGTCGGGGCGTCGCGCACCGGCACGACGCTCCGGTCTGTGATCTGGATCTCCGCGCGGTCGGGGAAGAGCGACGCGATGTGCCCGTCGGAGCCGACGCCGAGGAAGCACACGTAGAAGTTCGGCCAGGGATGGATGGCGTCCCCGAATCGAGCCAGCTCGGCAGCGTAGGCGGCGGCCGCGGCATCCACCTCGGCGACGTCTTCGACGGCGGCGATGGTATGGACGTTGCGCGCCGGTACGTCGATGCGGTCGATCAGCGCGGCGCGTGCCGCGCGCTCGTGACGCTCATCGTCGGTGCGCGAAGCGAAGACTTCGTCGCTCCACCAGAAGTGCACGTGGGACCAGTCGATGTCGTAGCCCGAAGAGACGGCGCCGGCGGCGCGGAGCACGGCGGTCCCGATGGCGCCGCCCGCCAACGCGACGTGTGAGCGCTTTCCCTCGGCCGAGCGCCGCGCCAGGCGGGAGAGCAACCGTCCCGCAACCGCGTCTGCCAGCGCTTCGGCATCCGAACTGATCACGACCCGTTTCGTCGTTCCGAACTGCGTCATCGGAGCTCCTCGGACTCTGCGGAGGCGGGGGGGCCGATCAGCCCCCATCCTTGCGTGATCACTCGACCATACAGGAGGTCGGGATTGAGTCGACGCAACTCCTCGGCGAGACATTCGCGCAGCGTTCGCCGCGGTAGCACGATGTCGTGCGAAGGTTGGCCGGGCTGCGTCAGGGTCGCATTGATATCGTTGCTGCGCTCCAGCACGATGTCGCCGCTGGCGCGCGTCAGGCGCACCTTCTGGATCCCGTGAGCCCACTCCTCGGGCGTGGAGTACCGCCAGACGACGGGCACGTCGAGTTCGAGGCGCAGCCACGCCGCGAGCAGCGCCGTGGAGGGAGAGCTGCCGCCGCCGACGACCTCGACGGCGGTGATGGGCTCGTACGGTGGCTGGTCCAGCACGGCAGCGAGCTGCTCGCGCCAGTGCGTGAGCCGTGTCCAGGCCAGATCCGTATCTCCCGGCGAGTACGACGCACCCAGGTGCGAGAGGCGATCCGTCGTATAGGGCTCGGTCGACGCGTCGGTGATGCGACGCTGCGCCATGCGGCCGATGTCGGATGCCGACGGCACCTCCGGCGGGAAGTCAGGCCACCACGCGACGACGGGAGCATCGGGCAGGAGCAGGCCGGTCACGAGCCCCTCCTGGCCGGTGGCGGCCTCGCCGTGTGCACGCAGGACGACGACCTCGCTCGCCCCGGCGTCCCCGCCCACGCGGATCTGCGCGTCGAGCTTGGCGTCGCCCTCGGGCTGGGCGATCAGCACGATCACGCGCATCGGGTGCTCGCGGGAGGCGGCGTTGGCGGCCTCGATCGCCTCCTCCTGGAGGCCGTGGGTCGTCACGATGATGAGGGTCAGCACCCGGCCGAGCGCGACGGCGCCGCCCTCCTCCCGGACGCTCACGAGCGAGCGGGCGATCTTGGACACTGTGGTGTCGGGCAGGTCGACGATCACGGGCGCCTCCAGACGCGGCCGTCGCGGGCCATCAGCTCATCTGCGGACGGGGGACCCCATGAGCCGGGGGAGTACTGCTCCAGCGGTCCGCCCTGCGCGGTCCAGAAGTGTTCGAACGGGTCGAGGATCTTCCACGACAGCTCGACCTCCTCGTGCCTCGGGAACAGCGGCGGGTCGCCCAACAGCACATCGAGGATGAGGCGCTCGTACGCCTCGGGGCTCGACTCGGTGAACGCGTGGCCGTATCCGAAGTCCATCGTGACGTCGCGCACCTCGTTCGCCGCGCCCGGGACCTTCGAACCGAACCGGATCGTGACTCCTTCGTCGGGCTGCACACGGATGACGAGCGCGTTCTGGCCCATTTCCAGCGTCTGGTTGCGCTCGAACAGATGCTCCGGCGCCCGCTTGAACACGACCGCGATCTCGGTGACTCGGCGGCCGAGCCGCTTTCCGGTGCGCAGGTAGAACGGGGCCCCGGCCCAGCGCCGCGTCGCGATCTCGAGCTTCACGGCGGCGTACGTCTCCGTCGTGGACTCTCGATTCATCCCGTCCTCTTCGAGGAACCCGGTGACCTTCTCGCCGCCCTGCCAGCCGCCGGCGTACTGACCGCGCGCCGAGGCGAGCGACAGGTCGGCGGGCAGTCGGACGGCGGCCAGCACCTTCTCCTTCTCGGCGCGGAGATCGGCGGCGTCCATCGAGATGGGCTCCTCCATCGCGGTGAGTGCGAGCAGCTGCAGCAGGTGGTTCTGGATGACGTCGCGCGCCGCTCCGATGCCGTCGTAGTAGCCGGCGCGCCCGCCGACGCCGATGTCTTCTGCCATCGTGATCTGCACGTGGTCGACGTAGTTGGCGTTCCAGATCGGCTCGTACAGCTCGTTGGCGAAGCGCAGCGCGAGGATGTTCTGGACCGTCTCCTTGCCGAGGTAGTGGTCGATGCGGAAGATCGAGTCGGCCGGGAAGGCGACCTCCAGCGCGGCATTGAGCTCGCGTGCGGTCTGCAGATCGCTGCCGAACGGCTTTTCGATGACGACGCGGCGCCAGGCATCGGAGTTGGTCGAGCGGTCGTCGACGAGCCCCGACTGCTTGAGCTTCGTGGCCACGATGGGAAAGTCGCGCGGTGGAATCGACAGGTAGAACGCGTGATTGCCCATCGTGCCGCGCTCAACGTCGAGCTTCTCGACCGTCTCGCGCAGGCGACGAAACGCGTCGTCGTCGCCGAATTCGCCGGAGACGAAACGGATGCCCTGCAGCAGCTGCTTCCACGTCTCCTCGCGGAACGGCGTGCGCGCGTACTGACTCACCGCCTCATGGACGACCTGGGCGAAATCCTGGTCCTCCCAGTCGCGCCGCGCGAATCCGACGAGGGCGAAGCCTGGTGGCAGCAGTCCCCGGTTGGCCAGGTCGTAGACGGCGGGCATGAGCTTCTTGCGCGACAGGTCTCCCGTCACGCCGAAGATCACCAGTGCGCTGGGGCCTGCGATGCGGTTGAGGCGGCGGTCATCGGGGTCGCGTAGCGGATTGTGGTCGCGTGAAATCTCGATCTGCGGTCGCGGTGCGGCCGCACTCGATCCAAGAATCTCGACAGTCATCGAGGAACTCCTACTGTGCCGCTTCGAACAGCGACAGAACGTCGATCTGCGGGTCGGTGAGGGTGAGCGTCACGACGGGTCGGCCGCGCGCAACGAGGACATCAGCGTCGCCGGCGGCCTGCGCCGCGATCAGCTGACCGAAAGTGAATGGGCGGCCGGGGACCTCGAGGTCGACCTCGCCGGAACCGAGAATCTGCAAGAACACCCCGGTCGCCGGCCCCCCCTTGTGATACTGCCCCGTCGAGTGCAGGAACCGCGGTCCCCACCCGAACGTCGTCGGCCGGCCCGAGTCGGCCGCGATCAGTTCGCGCAGTCCGGCCAATTGCGGCACGGCGGTGCGATCCAGGTAGGCCTGCACCGCGACATACCCGGTGGGTCCGAGAACCCGCCAGAGCGCGTCGAGAACGCCGGCAAGTGTTCCCGGAGCGGCCAGCGCGGAATCGGAGACGCGCACCTCGACACCGTCGGCGCTGAACGCCGGCGCCACGCCGGTGGGGCGGACATCGAGGAGCCCTCGGGCGGCGGTCTTGGCGGACTCGACGTCGGGCTGGTCGAAGGGGTTGATCCCCAGCATCCGCCCCGCGATCGCGGTCGCGTACTCCCACACCACGAACTGCGCGCCGAGAGAACCGCTGATCAGCACCTCGTCCGGGTGCTGCTCCAGGATGCGAAAGTGCTCGGCGTCGTCCACCAGGCGAACCAGCTGCAGATCGGGCGGGGTCTCATCGACCTCGGGGGAAACCGGCAGCAGCACCACGGGGAGGATTCCGGTGCCGCTCTTGCCGGTCGACTCGGCGACGAGCTGCTCGATCCAGTCAGGCAGCCCCACGATGTGCGTGCCGTCGGTCACGAGTCCGAGCTTGTCGCGGCGCGCGCCGACCACGTCCGTGCCGGCGATCGCGGAGGCCAGGACGAGCGCGGGGTTGCGGGGGTCATCGATCGCGACCTCGAGAAGCGTCGCCTCCGCCTCGTCGAGCAGCTCGGCGATGTCGACCCCGGCCAGGCCCGCCGGCACGAGGCCGAACGCCGCGAGGGCGGAGTAGCGCCCGCCGACGTTCGGGTCCGATGCGAAGACGCGGTAGCCGGCGGCGCGTGCGGATTCCTCCAGAGGCGAGCCGGGGTCGGTGACGACGATGATCCGCTCCGCGGGATCGATGCCGAGGTCCCGCCACGCGGCCTCGAAGGCGCGTCGCACGGAGTCGGTCTCAATGGTCGAGCCCGACTTCGAGGACACGACCAGTACGGTCTCGGCGAGCCCGCCCGATTCGACGTCGCCGTCGATCGCGGACAGCACTTGACCGGGGTCGGTCGAGTCGAGGATCACGAGCGGCGCTCCCGCCGTCTGGGTGATGACTTCGGGTGCCAGCGACGAACCCCCCATCCCCGCCAGCACGACCCGGGTCAGCCCCCGCGCGACGAGATCGTTCCGCAGTTCGAGGATCGCGGGCACGAGCGGGCGCGACACCGTGACGGCATCCACCCATCCCAGCCGCCGCGATGCCTCCGCGGCGGCATCCACGCCCCAGAGATCCGCGTCGCCGGCGGTGATGCCGCTGGCGATCAGGCTCTCGACGAGACGAGGGAGTTCCCGCTCGACGACCTCCTTCACGCGGCCCGAGACGTGGATCTCGAAACTCACCGGACGCTCGCCGCCTGGGTGTTCTGTGATGCGAGGGCGGTGGTGACGGTGTTCTGGAGGTCGTGCCAGGAGGCGATGAATTTGTCGACGCCTTCGTCTTCGAGGACCTGGGTGACGTCGTCGAAGTCGATGCCGGCGGCGGCGAGGTCGGCGAACACCTGGTGGGCCGCGGCATACGTGCCGGTGATGGTGTCGCCGGCGATCACGCCGTGGTCGAACGTGGCCTGCAGGGTCTTCTCCGGCATCGTGTTCACGGTGCCGGGAGCGACCAGCTCCGTCACGTACAGGGTGTCCGGCAGGGACGGGTTCTTCACCCCGGTGGAGGCCCACAGCGGACGCTGCAGGTTCGCACCGGCCGCGACCAGGTCCTGCGCGCGCTTCGTGGCGAAGGTCTGCTCGAACAGTTCGTACGCGAGGCGGGCGTTCGCGATCCCCGCAAGCCCCTTCAACGCGGCCGCCTCCTCGGTACCGATAGCGGCGAGGCGGTTGTCGACCTCGGTGTCCACCCGGGACACGAAGAACGACGCGACCGAATGGATGCCAGACAGATCCAGGCCCGCAGCCTTGGCCTGCTCCAGCCCGGTCAGGTACGCGTCGATGACGGCCGCGTACCGCTCCAGCGAGAAGATCAGGGTGACGTTGACGGATATCCCCGCCGCGAGCACCTCGGTGATCGCGGGAAGACCCGCTTTGGTCGCGGGGATCTTGATCAGGGTGTTCGGGCGGTCGACCTTCGCCCACAGCTTCTTCGCCTCCGCCACGGTCCCGGCGGTGTCGTGCGCGAGAGTGGGGGACACCTCGATCGACACCCGCCCGTCGACCCCACCGGTCGCGTCGTAGACGGGACGGAAGATGTCGCACGCGGCCTGCACGTCCTCGGTCGTGAGCGCGAAGATCGCCGCATCCGCGTCGGCACCGGCAGCGGCGAGCTCGGCAAGCCCCGCCGCGTACGAGTCGTCGCTCGTGTTACCGATCGCGCCCTGGAAGATCGTCGGGTTCGTCGTCACCCCCGACACCGTCCGGGTGCGGATCAGCTCCGCAAGATTCCCCGTCGTGATCCGGGAACGAGACAGATCATCCAGCCAGATGCTCACACCGGCAGCAGCGAGGTCTTCAGTAGGGGTGCTCATGAGTTCTCCTTGACAGTGGCGCGCGCCGCGTCGGCGACGTGGTCGGCGGTGATGCCGAATTTCTCGAACAGGGTCTTGTAGTCGGCGGAGGCGCCGAAGTGGTCGATGCCGACGGTGCGGCCGTGGTCGCCGACGATCGCCTTCCACAGCGGGGTGGATCCGGCTTCGACGGAGACGCGGGCGGTGACGGATGCCGGGAGCACGCTCTCGCGGTAGTCGGCATCCTGCTCCGCGAACCACTCCAGCGACGGCGCCGAGACGACGCGCGCCTTGATGCCTTCGGCGGCGAGGGTCTCGCGGGCGGTGACGGCCAGTTGCACTTCGGAGCCGGTCGCGATGAGGATCACGTCGGGTTCAGCGCCGTCGGCCAGGTCGGGCGCGTCGATGAGGACGTACGCGCCCTTCGCGACACCATCGGTCGTGGCGAAGCCGTCCTCTCCGCGGGGGAAGACGGGGATGTTCTGACGGGTCAGGGCGATCCCTGTCGGGCCGCCGGAGGTGCGGCAAACGATCTCGAGCCATGCGGCGCTGGTCTCGTTCGCGTCGGCGGGACGCACCACCGCGAGGTTCGGGATGAGCCGGAGCGTCGACAGCTGCTCGATCGGCTGGTGCGTGGGGCCGTCCTCGCCGAGGGCGACGGAGTCGTGAGTCCACACGAACACCGACGGGATGTTCATGAGGGCGGCGAGCCGTACCGCGGGACGCATGTAGTCGCTGAAGATCAGGAACGTACCCCCGAACGGGCGGGTCGGGCCGTGCAGCTTGATGCCGTTGACGATCGCGCCCATCGCGTGCTCACGGATGCCGAAGTGCAGCACCCGCCCGTAGGGGTCGCCCGACCACTCGTGGGTCGACCACTCCGCGGGGATGAAGCTCTGCGCGTCCTTGATCGTCGTGAGGTTCGACTCGGCGAGGTCGGCCGACCCGCCCCACAGTTCCGGCAGCTGACCTGCGAGGGCGTTGATGACCTGGCCGGACGCCGCTCGCGTGGATACGTCTTTGCCGGGCGTGAACGTGGGGACCTGAAGGTCCGCGGGCAGCTCGGCCGCCTCCAGCCGGTCCAGCAGCGCCTTGCGCTCCGGGTTGGCCGCGGCCCACGCGTCGAAATCCGCCTGCCATGCCGCCCGCACCTCGGCGGCCCTGTCTGCGAGGGCACGCGTGTGGGCGATGACGTCGTCGGCGACGACGAACGAAGCTTCCGGGTCGAAGCCGAGCACCTTCTTCGTCGCAGCCAACTCCTCGGCACCGAGGGCGGAACCGTGGATCTTGCCGGTGTTCTGCTTGCCGGGGCTCGGCCATCCGATGATCGTCTTCAGGATGATCAGCGACGGCTTGTCGGTCACGCCCTTCGCCGCCTCGATCGCCGCATACAACTCGGCGACGTCCTCGACGTACTCGCCGGTGCCCTTCCAATCCACCGTCTGCACGTGCCAGCCGTACGCGTCGTAGCGCTGGGCGACGTCCTCGGTGAACGCGACGTTGGTGTCGTCCTCGATCGAGATCTGGTTCGAGTCGTAGATCGCGATCAGGTTTCCGAGCTCCTGGTGCCCGGCAAGGCTCGACGCCTCGGAGGTGACACCCTCCTGCAGGTCGCCGTCGCCGGCGATCACGTACACGAAGTGGTCGAAGGGGCTCGTGCCCTCTTCGGCTTCCGGGTCGAACAGTCCTCGCTCGTAGCGGGCCGCGTAGGCGAACCCGACGGCGGAGGAGAGTCCCTGACCCAGCGGGCCCGTCGTGATCTCGACGCCCTTCGTGTGGCCGTACTCCGGGTGACCCGGAGTCAACGAGCCCCACGTGCGCAATGCCTTCAGATCGTCGAGCTCGAGGCCGAATCCACCCAGATACAGCTGCACGTACTGCGTGAGCGAGGAGTGGCCGGCGGAGAGGATGAACCGGTCACGGCCGAGCCAGTGGGTGTCCGCGGGATCGTGACGCAGCACCCGCTGATACAACAGGTAGGCCGCGGGGGCCAGACTCATCGCCGTGCCCGGGTGGCCGTTGCCCACCTTTTCCACGGCGTCAGCCGCCAGCACCCGCGCGGTATCCACCGCGCGCCGATCGATCTCATCCCATACGAGTTCGGACACTCTCTGCCTTTCGTTCGAGCACGCGCGCTGCCCTTTCCCGGAGGGGGAGTAATCGTGGGGATGTGCGCAAGTGCTCTCAGCATATCGAAGCGGTATGCAGCCCGTCCCGTGTGACGGCGCGCGTCGGGGCCGCCGCGGGCGGCATGTCCTAGACTGGCACGGACCTATCGGACGGCAGGGGCGATGGATATCACCACGACGCAGCGGAGCGACAAGCTCGCGGCCCGACGGGGCATCGGCCGCACGGTGCGCGCGTACGTCGCCCTGACCAAGCCTCGTGTGCTCGAATTGCTGCTGGTGACGACCGTTCCGGTCATGATCTTGGCGCAGAACGGGATGCCGAGTGTGTGGCTCGTGCTGGCGACGGTGATCGGCGGCGCGATGAGCGCCGGCTCGGCGGCGACCTTCAACATGTACCTCGACCGCGACATCGACGCACACATGCACCGCACCGAGAACCGGCCTCTCGTCACCGGTGAGGTCTCGCCTCGTGGGGCGCTCGTCTTCGCGTGGGTGCTGGCGGTGGCATCCACCGTCTGGCTGCTGCTGACGACGAACTGGCTCGCCGCATCGTTGAGCGTCGTAGCCATCTTCTTCTACGTGGTGATCTACACGATGGTCCTCAAGCGTCGCACCGAGCAGAACATCGTCTGGGGCGGCATCGCGGGGTGTTTCCCCGTGCTCATCGGCTGGTCCGCCGTGACCGGGTCGCTGACCTGGACGCCGTTCATCCTGTTCCTGCTCGTGTTCCTGTGGACGCCGCCGCACTACTGGCCGCTGTCGATGAAGTACAAGGGCGACTACCAGGATGCCGACGTGCCGATGCTCGGCGCGACGCGCGACGGACTGCAGGTCGGGCTGCAGGTCATCCTGTACGCCTGGGCAACCGTCGCGTCGTCGCTGTTGCTCGTGCCGGTGGCGGGGATGGGGATCGTGTACACGGTCTCGGCCCTCGTGCTCGGTGGCTGGTTCATCGTCGAGTCGCACGTGCTGTACACCCGGGCGGTGCGCGGCGAGCAGATCAAGCCCATGCGCGTGTTCCACGCCTCGATCACCTACTTGACGTTGCTGTTCGTGGCGATCGCCGTCGATCCGCTGCTGCCCTTCTGAGCTTGGCGGCAGCCTCGGCTCGCGTCAGGGGCTCCCCTCGCACAATCGAGGAGATCTGCAGTTCTGCGGAGCCGCGCGGGCGTGTTGGTCCGCAGAACTGCAGATCTCCGCAGAAGTGAGAGTCGCGCCCGGCGCATCGCGTTCTCCACAGGGGGGTGTTTCGCGGGTTGTCCACGGATGCGGCCTGCGGTCGCCCACGCGCGTGATCGCCGCGGCAGAGTGACGGGATGTCGTCACTCACTGTGGTCTCCGCTATCCCACCCGCGATCGTCGCATTGCTGGCTGCCGTCGACGCGGTCGCAGGCGTCGCGCGCGTCCACGCGCTCGTCGCGGGAGGCCACTCCCGATACTGGATCGCCCGCTCGCTGGAGGCTGGGTACCTCGTGCGAGTGCGGCGCGATTGGGTCGCTCTCCCCACTGCCGACCCGGAACTGCGCGCGGCTGCGCGGTGGGGCGTCGTTCTCTCGTGCATCACACAGGCGCGCCGACTGGGATTGTGGGTGTTCGAAGAGGATCGCTGCCATGTCGCAGCAGCACCGACGTCGAGCAGCCGCAAGCCCGACCTTGCAACGGTGCATTGGGCAAAGCCCGCCGTGCCACGACCACCCGGGTCTCTGATCGACAGCCTCGAAAACGTCCTGGCACTGGTCGCCGTGTGTCAGTCGTTCGAGCGGGCGCTGGTCGTGTGGGAGTCCGCGCTCCAGAAAGGGCTCACGGATGCGGCGGCGTTGCGGCAACTCGCGCTCCCGGCATCCGCCCGGGCGATTCTCGACGCCGCGACGCCGTACTCGGACTCTGGGCTCGAGACCTTGTTCCGCACCCGGCTGAGTTGGCTCCGCTTGCCGCTCCGGGCGCAGATCTGGCTCTACGGCCATCGGGTGGATCTCTTGATCGGTGACCGACTCGTGATTCAGCTGGACGGGGGGCACCACGTCGGCTCTCAGCGCAGTTCGGACAATGCGCACGACGCGGCGCTGCTGGCTCGCGGCTACTACGTGCTGCACTTCACCTACGGGCAGGTGGTCAATGATTGGCCAGCGGTGCAGGATGCCGTCATGCGCGCGATCGCCGCCGGGTTGCACCTCGCGCGGTGACATCGGGCCTGCCGTGCACACAACAGCGGAGATCTTCAGTTCTGCGGAGCCGTTCGGTCGATGGCGTCCGCAGAACTGCAGATCTCCGCGAAAGTGAGAGCGAGGTGGAGGGGGAGTGGTCAGCGCGCGGGGGTCTCCGCGTCGGTTGATTCCGGCCTCGCAGGGTCGGGCTCCATGACGACGGGTTCCTCCACCGCCGCGGGCGCAACGGCGGCGACCTCTTCATCCCGAACCGCGGGGGTATCCGCCGCGGTGGGCTCCTCAATGTCAAGCTCGAGCTCGTCCACGGCGGTGGCGCCGGGGACGAGCGCACGGAGCGAACCGACCGTCAACGCGAGGGCGACGCCGATGAGGCCCGCGCCCGCGAGGATCGCGCCGACCACGGCCCAGATCTGGCCGACGTAGACATCGACGGCGGTCGCGGTGCCGTCGGTGATCGTGGTGGTCATGGTGCCGAGCTTGTCGACGAGCAGATACGTGCCGGCGCCGACCGCGACGACGGATCCGCCCACGAGCACCCAGAACGGGATGCTACGGCTCACACGGGGGGCGGTATTGGGCATGACGGGGCTCCTCTTGTCGTGTCACCGCGCTCGCGGCGACTCATCGACTATCCGCGAACCACCAGAGTAGGCGTGATGCGCCCCCTATGAGCTTGCTGTGGAACGAGGCGCCTTGAGCCTCAGCACGACGACGGTCATCGCCGCTGCGGTGAGGGCCGCGAGCACCATGTGAACGCCGACGGCGATCTCGGGCAGGCCGTTGCGGGCCTGGTAGAGGCCCACCGCGATCTGGACGACCTCGACGGCCAGCAGCGTCGATACCCACACCCGCGTCGGCAGATGCCGCACCCACGCGACCACCGTGAGCATGAGCGTCAGCGCAAGAAGCACATACCCCGGCCAGGCGTGAACGTGTTCCAGCACTGTCGCGTCGAACCCGTTGCGGCCCGCGGCGGCATCCCCCGAGTGTGGCCCCGCTCCCGTCGTGAGCACGCCGAACACGATCGTGACGGCGAGCACGAGCGTCGTCACGTGCACCGTGATGGCGTACCAGAGCGGCACGGCACGCTGCCTCGGCCCGGGCTCGGCGTATATCCGCACGACCAGCGCTGTCGTGACGCAAACGAGTGTGAGGGAAGCGACGTAGTGGAAACCGACGATGAACGGGTTCAGCCCCGTCCACACCGTGATGCCGCCCACGAGCGCCTGCGCGACGATCCCCGCCATCACGATCCAGGAGAGGACGAACAGGTCCCGTCGGCTGCGGCGCAGGCGCCACACCAGTACGAGGAGCGCGAGGGCGAGCAGGCCGAGCAGAGGGCTCATCAGCCGGTTGCCGAACTCGATGAGCGAGTGGATGCCTTCGTCCACCAGTGCGGGCGTCGGTACGAGCGATTCGGGCGTGCACAGCGGCCACCTGGGGCAGCCGAGGCCCGAGCCGGTGAGGCGCACGGCACCGCCAGTGGCGATGATCACCACGTTGCCGATGAGGTTCAGCCACGCGACGATGCGCAACGGCCTCCCGACGCGGTCGGGGAGCCCGGGGCCGGAGCGCCTGCCGAGGTCGGGCGTCTGCGGCGCCGGTTCCGGTGGTGCGGACGTCGGCTGCGAGGACATGTGGGTCGCCTCCGGATGTGCGCCCGATGGGGCGCCCAGCACGCCCTGTGCCGGGGTGCCTGCTGTAGACTGACGGGGTGGGAACGGCGGCGCTCGAGAAGCGTCGCGCTCACTGACAGTCTAGGCGCGCGGCCCGCGGGCCGACGACGAACCCCGTGTCAGCGAAAGACACTCAAGCGGCCCTGAAAGCGGCATCCCCACCTCGCTCACTCCCGAGGACGACGGAATGCCGGCGCGGATGACACCGTCGGGCACGAAGGAGGCAAAGTCATGTCGGATGTGCTCATCGACCGACCGGAACTCGAAGGACTCGGTGTCTACGAGTTCGGCTGGCACGACCCGGATGCTGCGGGAGCCAGCGCGAAACGCGGCCTCAGCGACGCGGTCGTACGCGACATCTCGGCGCTGAAGGCCGAGCCCGAATGGATGCTGAAGAACCGGCTGAAGGGCCTGCAGCTGTTCCAGCGCAAGCCCATGCCCACGTGGGGCGCCGACCTGTCGGACATCGACTTCGACAACATCAAGTACTTCGTGCGCTCGACCGAGAAACAGGCGCAGTCGTGGGAGGACCTCCCCGAGGACATCCGTAACACGTACGAGAAGCTCGGCATCCCCGAGGCGGAGCGCCAGCGTCTCGTCGCCGGCGTTGCCGCCCAGTACGAGTCCGAGGTCGTGTACCACCAGATCCGCGAGGATCTCGAGGCGCAGGGTGTCATCTTCATGGATACCGACACGGCGCTGCGCGAGCATCCCGAGTTCTTCGAGGAGTACTTCGGCACCGTGATCCCCGCCGGCGACAACAAGTTCGCCGCGCTCAACACGGCCGTCTGGTCGGGCGGCTCGTTCGTCTACGTCCCCAAGGGCGTGCACGTCGAGATCCCGCTGCAGGCGTACTTCCGCATCAACACCGAGAACATGGGCCAGTTCGAGCGGACACTCATCATCGCGGACGAGGGCAGCTACGTCCACTACATCGAGGGCTGCACCGCCCCGATCTACAAGAGCGACTCGCTGCACTCCGCTGTCGTGGAGATCATCGTCAAGAAGAATGCGCGCGTGCGCTACACGACGATCCAGAACTGGTCGAACAATGTGTACAACCTCGTCACCAAGCGCGCGATCGCGCACGAGGGCGCGACGATGGAGTGGATCGATGGCAACATCGGCTCGAAGGTGACGATGAAGTACCCCTCGATCTACCTCATGGGCGAGCACGCGAAAGGCGAGACGCTTTCGGTCGCGTTCGCCGGTCCCGGGCAGCACCAGGATGCCGGCGCGAAGATGATCCACATGGCGCCGTACACGCAGTCGTCGATCGTCTCGAAGTCGATCGCTCGCGGCGGCGGTCGCGCCGGTTACCGTGGCGAGGTGCGGGTCGCGCCCGAGGCGCACCACTCCGCCAACACCGTGCGTTGCGACGCGCTGCTGGTCGACACCATCTCGCGCAGCGACACCTACCCCGCGATCGACATCCGCGTCGACGACGTGCAGCTCGGCCACGAGGCGACGGTGTCGAAGGTCAGCGAGGAGCAGTTGTTCTACCTCATGAGCCGTGGGATGCCGGAGGACGAGGCCATGGCGATGATCGTGCGCGGCTTCATCGAGCCCATCGCCCGCGAGCTGCCCATGGAGTACGCCCTCGAGCTCAACAAGCTCATCGAGATGGGCATGGAAGGATCCGTCGGCTGATGACGACAGCGACTCAGGCCCCCGTCACCGACGAGAAGGGCCACATCGACCCTGCGGCATCACTGGTGGGCGCCGCCGGTGCCGCATTCGTCCCGGTGCAGACGCGCTCCGAGCGGCCGGCGTCGTTCGACCCCGCCGCCTTCGGGGTACCCACCGGTCAAGAGGTCAACTGGAAGCACACGCCGCTGAACCGCCTCGCCCCGCTGCTGCGTGACGAGCCCGCCGACGAGGACGCGATCACGGTGACCGTGACGGCCTCCGGCGCCGAGCTCGCTGCACCGCTGCGCGAGGGCGAAGCGCCGCGCGGTACGGTACTCATCCCCGAGGACCTGCCCAGCGCCATCGCGTCCCATCGCGCCGATGGTGCCGTGCACGTGCGCATCCCGGCCGAGGCCGAGCTCGATGAGCCGGTCGTCGTCGAGGTGGCCAGTGCGGCCGATGCCGCCACGGGGGAGTTGCACCGCGGCATCCTGCACGTGGTGATCGACGCGGGTGCACACTCACGCGCGACGGTGCTGCTGCGTCACGGCGGTGCTGTCGCGCTCGCCGAGAACGTGGAGATCCTCGTCGGCGAGGGTGCGCACCTCGAGATCGTGACGGTGCAGCAGTGGGCCGACGAGGCGGTGCACGCTGCGGCTCATGCCGCGCGGGTCGGCCGCGACGGACTGCTCCGTCACGTCGTCGTCAGCTTCGGCGGGGGCGTCGTTCGAGTGAACCCGTCCGTCGAGTTGGCCGGAGCCGGCTCGCAGGCCCTGCTCTACGGGCTTTCGTTCGCCGACGCCGGACAGCACCTGGAGAGTCAGGTGTACCTTCACCACAAGGGGCAGAACACGGTCGGCGACGTCCTCTACAAGGGTGCTTTGCAGGGCGCGTCGGCGCACAGCGTGTGGATCGGCGACGTCCTCATCGGGCCGGATGCCGTGGGCACCGACTCGTACGAGGCGAACCGCAACCTCGTGCTCACCGACGGCGCGCGCGCCGACTCGATCCCGAACCTGGAGATCGAGACCGGCGACATCCGGGGCGCCGGGCACGCGAGTGCGACCGGCCGGTTCGACGACGAGCAGCTGTTCTACCTGCAGGCGCGGGGCATCCCCGAGGACGAGGCCCGGCGACTGGTCGTGCAGGGCTTCCTCACCGAGGTCGTGCAGAAGATCGACATCCCGGCGCTGCAGGAAGAACTCACGGCGGCCATTGAAGCAGAGCTCGCTCTGACGGCGGGAGCGACCGCCGCGGGAGCGTCGGAATGACCGCACAGAAGGCGCTGAGCTTCAGCGACCTCGAGCAGGACACCCCCGTTCGCGTCGAACTCGACGGTGTTCCGATCGCCGTCGTGCTCGACTCCGAAGGCGAGGTGCACGCGATCGGCGACACCTGCACCCACGGCGATATCTCATTGTCCGACGGGTTCGTCGAGGGTGAGACGCTGGAGTGCTGGGCGCACGGTTCTGCGTTTTCCCTGCGCACCGGCCGCCCCCTGAACCTGCCGGCCTACGAGCCGGTGCCCGTCTACGAGGTCACGATCGACGGGGACGATGTCCTCATCGACCCGCACCTGATCAAAGAAGTGAACTGAAGGAATCTGACATGGCTGTTCTCGAGATCCGCGACCTGCATGTGACGGTCGAGACCGACGCAGGGGAGACCCCGATCCTCAACGGTGTGGACCTGACGGTGCGTACGGGCGAGACGCACGCGATCATGGGCCCCAACGGCTCGGGCAAATCGACGCTCGCGTACACGATCGCGGGGCACCCGAAGTACACCGTCACGGGTGGCTCGATCACCCTCGACGGCGAAGATGTGTTGGCGATGTCGGTCGATGAGCGCGCGCGTGCGGGACTGTTCCTCGCGATGCAGTATCCGGTGGAGATCCCGGGCGTGACCGTCACCAACTTCCTGCGGACGGCGAAGACCGCCATCGACGGCGAGGCGCCGGCGATCCGCGCGTGGACCAAGGACGTCAAAGAGGCGATGCGCAACCTCCGGATGGACCCCAAGTTCGCCGCGCGCGGCGTCAACGAGGGATTCTCCGGCGGCGAGAAGAAGCGTCACGAAATCCTGCAGCTCGAACTGCTCAAGCCGGCGATCGCCGTGCTCGACGAGACCGACTCCGGCCTCGACGTCGATGCGCTGAAGATCGTGTCGGAAGGCGTCAACCGTGCGAAGGTCGCGACCGACCTCGGCGTGCTGCTCATCACGCACTACACGCGCATTCTTCGCTACATCAGGCCCGACTTCGTGCACGTACTCGTGAAGGGTCGCGTCGCCGAGGAGGGCGGACCGGAACTCGCGGAGCGGCTGGAAGACGAGGGATACGACCGGTATCTCGAGCCCTCCGACGTGATCGAAGCTTAGAATCGAAGCATGACCGCGACGCTCACGCCGGAGAAGTACGACGACGTCACCGAGGCGCTCAAGGATGTCATGGACCCCGAACTCGGGATCAACGTGGTCGATCTCGGCCTGATCTACGACCTCGGCTGGGACGACGAGAACGATGCTCTCGTGATCCACATGACGCTGACGTCAGCGGGATGCCCGCTCACCGACGTGCTGGAGGAGCAGACCGCGCAGGCGCTCGACGCGGTGGTGGAGCGGTTCCGCATCAACTGGGTGTGGATGCCGCCGTGGGGACCCGAGCGCATCACCGACGACGGCCGCGACATGATGCGCGCCCTCGGGTTCGCCATCTGACGAAACGTCACCGGGCCATCGCGCGCGACGCCGATAGGCTCGTCGGGTGAGCATCGCGCCCCTGGAAGCCCTGCCCCTGGAGACGTTGCGTCGACGCAGCAGCACGAAGTGGCGCAGCTATCCGGAAGATGTGCTGCCGATGTTCGTCGCCGAGACCGACTTCCCGCTTGCGACACCGATCACGACGGCGCTGGCTGAGGCCGTCGCCATCGGCGACACCGGATACACGCCGCCGCGCCCCGGTGTGGCTGAGGCCTTCGCGGCGTTCGCGCAGCGGCGCTTCGACTGGCACGTCGACTCGCATCGCACGCGTTGGACAGCCGACGTCATGATGGGTGTCGTCGAGATTATGCGTGCCGTCACACGGCCAGGCGATCGCGTGATCGTGACCCCGCCGGTCTATCCGCCGTTCTTCGCGACGGTCGAGGAGGCCGGGGCTGTCGTCGAGGAGGTGCCGCTGACAGACACCGGCATCGGGTGGGAACTCGATCTCGTCGGGATCGAAGCGGCGTTCGTGGCGGGCGCGCGTGCGTTGCTCCTCTGCAATCCGCACAATCCGACCGGCACAGTGCATTCTCGGGAGGCGCTTGCCGCGGTGGCGGAACTCGCCCACCGCCACGGTGCCGTCGTCGTCAGTGATGAGATACACGGACCGCTCGCCTATGACCGCGCGGCGTTCGTGCCCTTTCTGACGGCCGGCCCGGCCGCCGCCGAGGTGGGGTTCGCCGTCACGAGCGCGTCGAAGGCATACAACCTCGCCGGGCTCAAGTGCGCCGTGATGGTGGCCGCATCCGATGAGAACGCCGAGGTGCTGCGGGGCCTGGCTTGGGAGGTGGAATGGCGCACAGGGCTTTTCGGTGCGCTGGCGAACAACGCCGCATTCGCACCCGAGTCGGATGTCTGGTTGGATGCACTCCTGGTGCGGCTCGACCTCAATCGGCTTCTGTTGACGGAGCTCCTCGCCGAGCAGCTGCCTCGTGCTCGCTACCGGGTGCCCGATGCCGGCTTCCTGGCGTGGATCGACGTGTCCGACTACGGATGGGGTGACGACCCGGCTGTGTCCATTCGGCGTGGTGCTCGTGTGGCGCTGCATCACGGCCCGTACTTCGGCAGCCAAGGCGTCGGTCACGTCCGCCTCAACTTCGGGTGCGGCCCGGACGTGCTCATCGAGGCGGTCGAGCGGATCGGCGCGTTCGCGCGCTAGCGCTCCGCCGCGTCGGTTAGACCTCCGCCTTGCCGAGCCGCCAGTAGCCCATGAAGGCGACCGCGCGGCGGTCGACGCCGTGATGCGTGACCAGTTGCCGACGCAGTGTCTTGATTCCGCCCGCCTCGCCGGCCAGCCACGCGTAGAGCGGCGCGCTCTTCAGCGCCGCCCCGCCCTTGGCCGTGCGCGGCACCTCCCACAGGATGTCGCGGTCGATGTCGATCTCTTCGACCTCGGCGCCTCGGCCGGAGGGGACCAGCCGTCGGGCAACATCCTCGACGCCGGCGATGAGGTGAGCGTGCCGGTCACCGGCCGCACGAGCAGCGATGCGGTATTCGAAACCGGGATGGACGGGAAGATAGGCGCCATCGTCGGCATCCGGCACTTCGAGCACGACGACGCCGCGCGCGTCGCGCGGCAACTGCTCAAGGATGACAGCGATGGCGGGCGCCGCCGTCTCGTCGCCGGCAAGGAGGATGTCGTCGGTGCAGGCAGGCGGGACGAAGTCGATGCCGTAGCTGACGCCGGTGTGCGACGTGGTCGGTGCGTAGATGAGCAGTTCGTCGCCGAGGCGCGCGGTCGCGATCCACGCCGACGCGGGACCGAGCACGTCGTGGGCGACCATGTCGACATCCACTTCCGGCGCCTCCGGGCGCACAGCCCGGGTCGTGTAGGTGCGGAACGGCGGGCGGGCATCCTCGCGCATCTCGCGCCACTGGGTCCACCAGTCCTCCCCTGTCGGCATCGTGTCGATGGGTGTCCTCGCAGTCGGAAAGACGATCTTGATGCGCTGGTCGAACCCGGGGTCGCCGTAGTCGGCGAGATCGGGACCGCCGAACGTGAACCGACGCAGACTCGGCGTGAGGTCGATGATCGCGGTGACGCGGGCACGGAAGAAGCGGCTCTGCGGGCGCGTCGGGCGCGTGGCGGTCACGGGGCTTCTCCTGACGGGGCGACGGTGGTGGGCAGCACGCGGTGACGTCCGCGAGGGAGGACCAGGGGAGTGCCGGAGACGGGATCGTCGATGACGAGCGCGTCGAGGTCGAAGACTGCTCGGACCATCGCGCTCGTGACGACCTCGCTCGGTGGGCCGGAGGCGACCAGGCGTCCCGAGCGCAGCGCGAACAGATGATCGGCATAGCGCGCAGCGAGGTTGATGTCGTGGAGCACCATCACGATGGTCGTGCCGCGGGTGCGGTTGAGGTCGGTGAGCAGGTCGAGTACGTCGATCTGGTGCGACACGTCCAGGAAGGTGGTGGGCTCGTCCAGCAGCAGAATGTCGGTCTCCTGCGCGAGGGCCATCGCGATCCACACCCGCTGGCGTTGCCCGCCGGACAGCTCGTCGACAGCGCGGTCGGCGAGCTCCAGAACTCCGGTGGCAGTGAGCGCCTCCGTCACAGCCCGGTCGTCCTCCGCGGTCCAGCTGCGGAACAGCTTCTGATGGGGGTGTCGTCCTCGGCCGACGAGATCGGCGACGGCGATCCCCTCCGGGGCGATCGGCTGCTGAGGCAACAGGCCGAGGGTACGGGCGAGTTCCTTCGTCGGGAGCTGGTCGATGCGCCGCCCGTCGAGGATCACGTTGCCTGTCTGAGCGGGGATCAGCCGCGCGATCGTCTTCAGCAGTGTCGACTTGCCGCACGCGTTGGCGCCGACGATGACGCTGATCGCGCCGGAAGGGAACTGCAGGTCGATCCCGTTGACGATGCGCGCGGCGCCGTAGCCGGAGACGAGCGACTCGGCGGCCAGGAGGTGTTGTGCAGTCATGACGATCCTCCACGACGGCTCGTTCGGATGAGCAGGTAGATGAGGTAGGGCGCACCGAGGATGCCGGTGATGACGCCGACCGGGAACTTCGTGTCGAACGCGAACTGGCCGAGCAGGTCGGCGGCCAGCACGAGGCAGGCGCCGGTCAGCGCGGCGGGCAGGATGACGGGCGTTCCCGGGCCGACGATGCGCGCAGCGATGGGGCCGGCCAGGAATGCGACGAAAGCGATCGGGCCCGTCGTCGCGGTGGCGAAGCAGGCAAGAGCGACAGCGGCGACGACGAGCAGGATGCGCGTGCGATCCACGCGCACGCCGAGAGCGGTCGCCGTCGCGTCACCGAGTTCGAGTACTCTGAGGTCGCGGCCGAGCAGCAGCACGATAGGCACGAGTACGATGACGGCCACCGCCAGCGGCGGGATGTCCTCCATTCGCGAACCGTTGAGACTGCCGGTCATCCACCGCGCTGCTACGGCGACGTCATACACGTTCGCACGGACGAGCAGGAAGGCCACGAGGGCATCCATCATTGCGCCGACGCCGATGCCGATGAGGATCAGTCGGCCGCCGGTGAACTCGCCGCCTCGCGCGGCGAGGTAGATGACGACAGCGGTGACGATGCCGGCGGCGAGAGCCAGGCCCATGCTGGCTGTGCTGCTCCAGTGCAGGATCACGAGCGAGAGGACGGCCGCCGCGCTTGCACCCGAGGTGATTCCGATGACATCTGGACTCGCGAGCGGATTGCGCAGCATCGTCTGGAACGTCGACCCGGCGACACCGAAGGCGATGCCAGCGAGGACGGCGGTCAACGCTCGCGGCAGGCGCAGTGTGCCCACGGTGAAAGAAGCACCGGGCACCTGCTGGCCGGCGAGCACCGCGAGAACATCGGAGACGGGGTAGATCGTGTTGCCGAGGACGAGCATGGTACCGAACAGGATGACCGCGAGAGTCGTGAGAGCGACGAGCGCGACGGTGCGTCGGCGTTCGCGCCGCAGGCGGCCGGAACGCACGACGGCGTTCGGGTTTGCCATGTCGTCCGGAAGTGTGATCAGCGTCATCACATCGCCTTGAGCCGGGTGCTGCGGGCAATGACGATGAGCACGGGCGCGCCGAGAAAGGCCGTGATGATCCCGGCCTCGACTTCGCCCGGTGAGCCGATCACGCGCCCGATCGTGTCGGCGAGGACGAGGAGGATCGCACCACCGAGGGCGGACAGCGGCAGCAGCCAGCGCTGGTCGCTGCCGGCGAGCAGGCGGACGGTGTGCGGAATCATGAGGCCGACGAAGCCGATCGGCCCAGCAACGGCCGTGACCGCGGCGCACAGCGCGACGCCGGCGATCGCCGCGAGGACGCGAATCCGCCCGACGTGCACTCCCAGCCCGACGGCGACATCGTCGCCCAGCGCGAGCGCGTTGAGCGCTGACGCGCACAGCAGCGCGACGACCGTCCCGAGGATCAGCACCGGCACGATGACGGCCATCGTGCCCCAGTCGGCGCGCCCGACATTGCCCACCTGCCAGTAGCGGAACTCGTCGAGGACGTTCTGGCGAGGCAGGAGGATGGCTGACACGATCGAGCTCAGCGCCGCGGTGGTCGCAGCTCCCGCGAGCGCGAGCTTGATCGGCGTCGTTCCGCCGGGACCGACGGAGCCGACGAAGTAGACGAAGAAGGCGGTGATGAACGCGCCCACGAGTGCGAGCCATAGGTAGCCGAAGGCGCTGGAAGTTCCGAGGAAGGCGATGCCGATGACCACCGCCAGCGCCGCGCCCGTGTTCACCCCGAGGATGCCGGGGTCGGCCAGCGGGTTGCGCGTGATCGCCTGCATCAACGCTCCGGACAGCGCGAGTGCGGCGCCGGCGAGCAGCGCGAGCACGGTACGGGGAATCCTGCTCTGCACAGCGATCGCGCCGATGTCGGTGGGTGTGTCGCCGCGACCCCACGACGCGATGCCATCGACGATCTCGGTCACCGAGACCGCTCGAGAGCCGAACGACAATGAGATCACAACCGCGACGAAG
Organism: Microbacterium sp.; assembly: GCF_049661145.1. Classification (GTDB taxonomy): domain Bacteria; phylum Actinomycetota; class Actinomycetes; order Actinomycetales; family Microbacteriaceae; genus Microbacterium. The sequence goes on along the minus strand of NZ_JBASZT010000240.1, from coordinate 21,609 downwards.
ACCCCGGCCAGCAACGCGACGAAGACGACGACGCGACGCCGCGCGCCCACCGAACCGGTGGACGCGCGGCGCTGATTGACGGTGGTATGGGTCACTGGACCTTGGCTGCCGCGTCCTTGAGTTGCGACACGTAGTCGTCGAGGACCCACGGGATGGAGAGCGCAGTCGGGCTGACGCCGGCGCTGAAGGCGTCACCCATTCCTACTTCGACAACCGCCCCGGCCTTGACCGCAGGGAGGGTGCTCCACAGTGGGTCCGCCTGAAGCGCGGCGAGCACATCGCCATCGCCGTACGTGACGATCACATCGACGTCGGCCAGCTTGTCGGCATTCTCGGCGCTGAAGTCCTCGTAGAACGAGCCGCTCGCCGCGCCGTCGACCGCGACCTGCGGGAGGTCGAACCCGAGGTCACCGAGGAATGCGGTGCGCGCGTCACCACCCGTGTAGATGGATATCTTCGACAGGTCGGCAGCGCCGATGGCAAAGAACGCCGCCGTCGTGCCGGCGAAGTCGGCGTCGGCGGTCGCGTTCGTGATCTGGTCCTCCAGATCGGAGACGAGCTGCGCGCCCTCGTCGGCGAGGCCGAGGGCTTCTGCGTTGATCGTGATGGTGTCGCGCCACGAGGTGAACCAGGCGACATCGGGGTAGGCGACGACGGGCGCGATCTCGCTCAGTGTGGCGTAGCTCTCTTCGTCAAGGCCGGACTGCGCCGCCAGGATCACGTCCGGGTCTGTGTCGGCGATTGCCTCGAAGTCAGTGCCGTCGGAGGTCGAGAACAGTACCGGCTCGTCGCCGCCGAGCGCATCGATCGCATCCTGCGTCCAATCGTAGACACCCGGCTCGGCGTCACCGGTCCAGTTCCACACCTGCGTGTCCATGCCGACCGGGAGAACACCGAGGGCGAGCGCGACGTCCTGATTGCTCCACCCCACGGTGGCGACGCGCTCGGGTTTGGCATCGATCGTGGTCTCGCCGAGGGCGTGGGCAATCGTGATGGGGAAGCCGTCGCCGGGAGCGGCGGAGCCCGAGGAAGTGGGGGAGCTGCTGCCGGCGCAGCCGGTGAGCAGCAGGACGGCGGCCGTGACGGCGAGAGCGGAGCGGAGTCTGGGCACGGTGTTCCTTCGGGTAGAGCTGAAGTAAGGGCAGGCTTACATTAGTTCGCTCTGGGCCCGGGCGCCAGTCTTCTGCAGTTCGACTGAAGGATATTGGGAGACGCGAAAGGCCCCACCGGCGTGCGTAGACGTCGGCGGGGCCTGTGGAGAAGTAGGGACGGATCAGCCCTTCTTGCGGCCGTCCACGGCGCGGACAGCGGCCCACGCGGCGGGAATGAGCAGCGCCGCGAGAGCGGCCTTGATGAGCCCGCCGAGGACGAAAGGCCAGAGGCCGAAGGCGAGGATCTCGCTCAGCCCGTACGTGCCGCCGCCGACGACATTGAGGATGAATGCCATGTACGGGATGCCAAAGAGGAACGGGATGGCGCTGGCGAGGACGAACCCGGCGAAGGCGAGGAGCGGCCTGCGGTCCCACGCGCGCTCGGCGAACCACCCGGCGACGAAGGCGGCGAACACGAACCCGATGATGAATCCGAAGCTGGGCTTGGCGACGGCGGCGACCGTCCCGGTGAAGCCCGCGAAGACAGGCAGACCGGCGAGACCCGCCAGCAGGTAGGTCACGAGGGCCGCGGCGCCCCGGCGCGCGCCAAGTGCGGCGCCCACGACGACCACGGCGAGCGTCTGTCCCGTGATGGGCACGGGCCACAACGGCACCTCGACCTGGGCGAGAAGTGCGACGACCGCGGCGCCCGCAACGACGAGACCCGCGTCGAGGGCGAACGCGCGAGCGCGATCGGACGGCCGGGCGATGAGATCGGCCAGCACCGGGCGGCGGACGGGGACGGCGAGAGACATGCGCACTCCTTCGGACTCGTGTGGCCGGCGTGGGATGCCGGGTGTCGGGACTCAGCCTAGCTTTTCAGGGGCGCTGCCGCGCCGCGGAGTGGCGACAGCCGCGGGTCGCGGAGGGACACTTTCGTACGAGATCACTTCGCCGGCCGGCCCGATCGGCGAGGATCATGTTGACGACATGCGTTGTCGGTATCGCGCGCGAGACTGACGTTCGAGAGGAGAGGAGCACGCCATGACTCTGCGGATGGACCTGAACAGCGACCTGGGCGAACACTACGGTGCCTGGCGCATGGGCGATGATGCCGCCATGCTCGGGATCGTCACGAGCGCCAATGTCGCATGCGGCTTCCACGCGGGTGACCCCGCCTCGATGCTCGACACGCTGCGACTGGCAGCGGAGCACGGTGTCGCGGTCGGGGCGCATGTCGCCTATCCGGATCTCGTGGGGTTCGGTCGTCGCCCGATGCGCCTTTCGCGCGAAGAACTCCAGTCGGATGTCATCTACCAGATCGGTGCGCTGCAGGCTCTCGCCCGGGTTGCCGGCACGAAAGTGACGTACGTCAAACCCCACGGTGCGTTGTACAACAGCATCGCCTTCGACTGTGGCGAGGCGCAGCGGGTCATCGATGCGATTCGCTCGCTCGATCCCGAACTCGCGCTGGTGTGTCTCGCCGGTTCTCCGTTGGTCGAACAGGCGGAGGCATCGGGGCTGCGGGCAATCCCCGAGGCATTCGCCGATCGCGCCTACGAGGCGAACGGCGCGCTCGTCTCGCGCCGTGAGGTCGGCGCGGTGCTCCACGACCCGGCAGAGATCGCCGAACGGATGCTGCGGCTCGTGCGCTCCGGTGCGGTCGTCGCCCGAGATGGCAGCGAGATTTCCGTGCGCGCGGAGTCGATCTGCGTTCATGGCGACACCCCGGCGGCCGTCGAGATCGCCGAAGCGGTGCGCCGTACGCTGCGGAGCGCCGGCGTGACACTCACCGGCTTCATGAACACGAGCGCGGGATGAGTTCTCCGCTGCTGATCCGCCCCGCGGGCACCGTGGCACTGCTCATCGACTGCGGTGATCTCGACAGCGCGCGACGGGTGTTCGCCGCCTTGAACGCGGCGCGGGAGTGCGACGAGCTCAGCGTCTCTGAGCTGATCCCGGGGGCCGAGACGGTCCTCGTCACGGGAGGCGAGGCGCGTGACGGATCGAGACTGGCGCCGAAACTGCGAAGGATCATCGCCTCGGCGGCCGCCGGCGAGCTCCGCGCTCCCGCGCCGGTCGAGGAGATCATCCCGGTGCACTACGGGGGCGAGGACCTCGATGAGGTGGCTGCGCTCGTCGGCATGACCCCGCAGGAGGTGATCGGTCGGCACGTCGCGGCCCGGTACACGGTGGCGTTCACCGGATTCGCCCCCGGGTTCGCGTATCTGTCGGGCGGCGATCCTCGTCTCGAGGTGCCGCGTCGTTCCACCCCGAGGCCCCGCATCCCGCCGGGATCGGTGGGCCTCGCCGGGCGGTTCACCGGCATCTACCCTCGCGAAAGCCCGGGCGGATGGCAGATCATCGGTCGCACTGCACGCGTCATGTGGGACACCGATCGTGAGCAGCCTGCGGCGCTGTTGACCGGAGGCACGGTGAGATTCGTGGCCGAGCGCCAGACGATCGTCGGATCGGGTCGGGTCCCGCGGTCCCGGCAGTCGATGCGGACGGTGGATCGCCCCGTGCTCCGGGTGATCGAGCCCGGTCTTCAGTCCGTGATCGAAGACGAAGGTCGTCATGGTGTCGCGGGCATGGGCGTCGGCGAATCGGGTGCGGCGCCGCGGCACGCCTATCGGCGTGCCAACAGGTTGGCGGGAAACCGCGCGGGTGCCGCCGCGATCGAGCTCGGCCACGGCGGTTTCTGTATCGAAGCGCTGGCGCCGACAGTGCTCGCCCTTGCGGGTGCAGGCCGCGCCGGCCGCATCACAGGCCCGCTCGGAACGCGGGACACGCTGCCTGAGATCCCGTTTCGGCTGAGCGCGGGCGAGCGGCTCACCCTCGCGGTTCCGACGCGCGGGATGCGCACGATCCTCGGCGTGCGCGGCGGCGTTGCCGGACCGCTGATACTCGGCAGCCGGTCTCGCGACACGCTCGCGGACCTGGGACCCGAACCCCTCGCCGTCGGTGACGAGCTCGCGGTGTCCGGTGACGCGATCCACGCCGTCGGGATGCCGGAGACCCCAGACCCGCGCCCCCTTCCCCTGGCGGGGGAGGAGACCACGCTGAGAGTCGTGCTCGGTCCTCGCGACGAGTGGTTCGATCGGGAGGCCCTCGAGATCTTCGCCGCCGAGAGCTGGACCGTGACGCCGCGTAGCGACCGGGTCGGTGCGCGACTCGGGGGCACGCCCCTACGTCGCTCGGCGGACTACGCAGGCCGCGAGCTGGCGAGTGAAGGGATGGTCCTCGGTGCGATTCAAGTGCCTCCGGACGGTCAACCCGTGATCTTCCTCTCCGATAGGCCGCTCACCGGCGGCTATCCCGTCATCGCCGTCGTCCACGACGACGACAGCGAACTCGCCGCTCAACTGGCCCCTGGCTGCCGGGTGCGATTCACGCCGGTGCGACAGGCGATCACAGAGGAGAAGACCCGATGTCATCCATAAGCAAGATCCTGATCGCCAACAGGGGCGAGATTGCCGTGCGTGTGATCCGGGCGGCATCCGAAGCCGGCATCCGAAGCGTCGCGGTCTATGCGGATGATGACGTCGATGCTCTGCATGTCCGCTTCGCCGACGAAGCGTACGCGCTCCGCGGACGTACGCCGGCGGAGACCTACCTCGACATCCCGAAGATCCTGGATGCCGCGGCGCGCTCCCACGCCGACGCGGTGCACCCCGGATACGGCTTCCTGTCGGAACGGGCCGACTTCGCCCAGGCTGTCATCGACGCAGGCCTGCTCTGGATCGGCCCGGACCCCAGCACCATCGCGTTGCTCGGCGACAAGGCCCGTGCCCGGAGCCTCGCCGCCGGGGTCGGGGCGCCCCTCGTTCCTGGCACCGACGGGGCGGTCAAGGATGTCGAAGAGGTGATCTCGTTCGCTGCGGAGTTCGGGATGCCGATCGCCATCAAGGCGGTGTTCGGCGGCGGCGGGCGGGGCATGCGCATCGCCCGTGAGCGCTCCGAGATCCGAGAGGCCTACGACGCGGCATCCCGCGAGGCGGTCGCGGCGTTCGGCCGGGGCGACTGTCTCGTCGAGCGGTTTCTCGAGCGGCCGAGGCACGTCGAAGCACAGGTACTGGGCGACCGTCACGGCCGCGTCGTGGTGGTCGGCACGCGGGACTGTTCGCTGCAGCGCCGCAACCAGAAGCTCGTCGAGGAGGCTCCCGCTCCCTTTCTCAGCGACGAGCTCCGTGACCGCATCCATCAGTCCGCCGCCGATATCTGCGCCGCTGTCGGATACGTCGGAGCGGGCACCGTCGAGTTCCTGGTGGGCGAAGACGGCACGCTGTCCTTTCTCGAGGTCAATACGAGGCTTCAGGTCGAGCATCCCGTCACCGAGCAGGTGAGCGGGATCGATCTGGTCCAAGAGCAGTTCCGCATCGCGGCGGGCGAGCCCCTTTCGGTACCCGAGACCATTCCCGTGTTCGGTCACGCGATCGAGTTCCGCATCAACGCCGAGGATCCTGGCCTGGGGTACCTGCCCTCTCCGGGAACGATCGCGCGGTTCGACGTGCCAGGGGGCCAGGGCGTCCGGATCGACTCCGGTGTCGACGTCGGGTACGCGGTGCCGGGCAGTTTCGACTCCCTGCTCGCCAAGCTCATCGTCTGGGGCCGCGACCGTGGGCAGGCTCTCGCGCGCGCACGACGCGCTCTCGATGAGTTCCGTATCGAGGGCGTCGCGACGGTGCTGCCGTTCGACCGCCACGTCGTGACCGATCCCGCATTCACGGCGCCGTGCGGCGACTTCGCCGTGCACACCCGGTGGATCGAGGAGGAGTGCTCCGCGACGTTCGAGCCGGCGGTGGCTGTTCCCGCACCGGACCGACCTCGCATGATACGGATGCCGATCGAAGTCGACGGGCGACGGGTCGAGGTGGGACTGCCGGAGGCGTTCCTGTCCCGATTGTCGGCGGGTGCGGCGGGTACGCCCGAAGACGATGGCGGCGCCGACGACACCGCCCCGGAACCCGGCACGGTGATCGCCCCCTTCGCGGGGATGCTCACCGCGTGGCGGGTCGCGGACGGCGTCGCCGTCGCAGCGGGGGAGACCGTTGCGGTGCTCGAGGCGATGAAGATGGAAGTGCCCGTGCACGCACCACGTTCCGGCACGCTGCACCATTCGGCGGCAGCGGGCGACACGATTGCGGCGAACGGCGCGATCGGTTCGGTCGCGGAGAAGGGGGTGCCCCCTCCTGGACGCGGGAGGACAGGCGGGCGATCACGGGGATCGGCATCCTGAAGGACGCGAGGAGATCCCCGGGCTCGACGCTCGCCTGCAGGCCGTCCTGCCGGAGGGGTGAGCGGTCTCCGGGCGGCAGCGTCGCGCTCCGCGGAGTCGTCTCCCACCGACCGGGTAGAATCGATGGTCGGCCTGCCATTCGTCGCGGGGCCGCTCATCCCTCACTGCCGAAGAACGGACGTCCGCTGTGCTCGCCGTGCACGATCTCGAGATCCGCGTGGGCGCGCGCACGCTCATGTCGGGCGTGACGTTCCGGGTGTCCGACGGCGACAAGATCGGCCTCGTCGGGCGCAACGGCGCGGGAAAGACAACCCTGACCAAGGTGCTCGCCGGCGACCTCATCCCGACCGACGGCAGGGTCGAGAACTCCGGCGAGCTCGGCTACCTGCCGCAGGATCCTCGCTCCGGCGACCCGGAGATGCTCGCCCGGACGCGCATTCTCGATGCCCGCGGGCTCGGCAGCCTCGCGCTGCAGATGCACGAGGCGTCACTGCAGATGGGGGATGCCGACGAGAAGGTCGCCGCGAAGGCGATGCGGCGCTATGGCAATCTCATGGAGCGCTTCGAGGCGCTCGGCGGCTACGCCGCCGAGGCCGAGGCGGCATCCATCGCCCACAACCTGTCGCTGCCGGACCGCATTCTCGACCAGCCGCTGAAGACCCTCTCCGGTGGACAGCGTCGCCGCATCGAGCTCGCGCGCATCCTCTTCTCCGACGCGCAGACGATGATCCTCGACGAGCCCACGAACCACCTGGACGCCGACAGCGTCGTGTGGCTGCGCGAGTTCCTGAAGAACTACAAGGGCGGGCTCATCGTGATCTCGCACGACGTCGAACTCGTCGGTGAAACGGTCAACCGTGTCTTCTACTTGGACGCGATGCGTCAGGTCATCGACGTCTACAACATGAGCTGGAAGAACTACCTGCGCCAGCGGGTGGCCGACGAAGAGCGGCGCAAGAAAGAGCGCGCGAACATCGAGAAGAAGGCCACCGCGCTGCAGCTGCAGGCCGCCCGGTTCGGTGCCAAGGCGACGAAAGCCGCCGCCGCCCACCAGATGGTCGCCCGCGCCGAGAAGATGCTCTCGGGCCTGGAGGAGGTGCGGCAGGAGGACCGGGTCGCGAAGCTCCGTTTCCCCAAGCCCGCCCCGTGCGGCAGGACGCCGCTCATGGCGAAGAACCTCTCGAAGTCGTACGGGTCGCTCGAGATCTTCACCGACGTCGACCTCGCGATCGACCGCGGTTCGAAGGTCGTCGTGCTCGGCTTGAACGGCGCCGGCAAGACGACCCTGCTGCGCATCCTGGCGGGCGTCGACACTCCAGACACCGGTGTGCTCGAATCCGGCCACGGCCTCAAGATCGGGTACTACGCACAGGAGCACGAGAACCTCGACACGCACCGCTCGGTGCTCGATAACATGATGTCGGCGGCTCCCGACATCACGGCGACCGAGGCCCGCAAGGTGCTCGGCTCGTTCCTGTTCACCGGGGACGACGTGCTCAAGCCCGCCGGCGTGCTCTCCGGTGGGGAGAAGACGCGCCTGTCGCTCGCAACCCTCGTCGTCTCCAGCGCCAACATGCTGCTGCTCGACGAGCCGACGAACAACCTCGATCCCGCCTCTCGCGAGGAGATCCTCGGTGCACTCGCGCACTACGAAGGCGCGGTCGTGCTCGTGTCACACGACTCGGGTGCCGTCCAGGCGCTGAACCCGGAGCGCGTGCTCATCCTGCCGGACGGCGTCGAGGACATCTGGGGCCGCGACTACGTGGACCTCATCGAACTGGCGTAGCGCGTTACGACTCGGCGCTGCGCGTTCTACAGTCGCTCGGGCACAGTGATTCCGCCGCGCACTGTGTTGAAGCGGCTGCCGAACGGCGCTCAGCGCAGCGCGCTGTCCACGAGGGCATCCTCGTCTTGCATGTCGCGATCACGACGACGCTTGTCGCGACGCGGGGATGCGTCGGTGTTGGCATCTGCAGCATCCTCGCGGCGGTGGCGGATCTCAGTGCGGATCATGTACCAGATGAACACGAACCCCATCACGGCGAAGAGGATCCACTGGATCGCGTACGACAGGTACGGCCCGGGATCGTCCGACGGCGTCTCGAGCGGGTTCGGAGCCGTCACGGGCGCGGGATCCTCTGAGACCATGAGTCCGTAGGCGCTCGTGATGAGGTCGGCCCGGCCGGTCGTCTCTGCGACGAGCGGCAGGTTGATCGTGGGGACCTGGCCCGACGGCGCCGAACGTCCCGAGTTCGGCAGCGGCTCGCCCGGCTTCAACCGTGCGATCACCGTCACCTGCCCTGTCGGCGCGGTGGGAATCACATCGGGCTCCGGATGATCGTTCCCGGGCGATACCCAACCGCGGTCGACGAGAAAGACGTCGCCCTCGACGGTGCGAAACGGTACCAGGACCTCGAAGGCGCTCGTACCTCCGTGGGCGCGGTTGCGCGCCAACAGTGTCTCGTCCGAAAGGTACTCGCCGACGAGGGCGACCGGATGCCACTGGTCGGCCGGATCGAACGCGCCGTCGGCGCCGATGATCTCGCGAAGCGTCACCGGGTCGGCGTCGTAGTTCGCGGCGATCAGCGCCAGCTGCCGCTCGCGCTCGGCGCTTCTGGAGAACTGCCAGTTCGACAAGAATGCGCACGCGATGGCGAAGGCGATCGCGACGGCGACGTACCCGGTCCAGCGTAGCGCCGTGCCGCGATTCACGAAACGGCCCCCGTCTCGAACGCCGCGACCTCTACGGGAAAGTCGCGCGCGGCGAGGTAGTCGTGGAGGAACGTGACGTGCGCATCACACGCCGTCCACACCTTTCGGCGGTCGGCGGTGTGAATGCGGGGGTTGCGCCAGACCACCTGCCAGGTCGCGTTCGCGCGGCATCCGGCGCGCGAACACTGCGGCGCGCTCACGACGGATCCGGCGAGGAAGGGGGCGGTGTCCGTCGCGAGCCGGATTCCTGGATGCGGATCACTCCCGTCTCGGTCGCGGTCGGTGCCGTTGGCGCGGAGGACTCGATCGCGCGCTCCGGTGGCACCGCTCGCTGGGCCGGTGCGGTCGCGACGTTCGCGACCACGACCGCGACATACGGCAGGAAGCAGGCGCCGATCGCGAACAGCCACGTGTACCAACCGTAGGGAGTGATCACGACCATCAACACGAAGCAGGCGACACGGATCGCCATCATCGTGAAGTACTTGGTCATGCGCCCGTGTGCGTCGTCGCGCGGAGCGCGCGGCAACGACGTCGCAGACTGGGAAGCAGGGTTCTTCACGATCCCTCCAGGGTACGCCGCGTACGACTCGCTACGGTCGGAGCCTCAGGCGTAGCGGCCGTTGCCGTTCACGATCGCGAGGGGGATGAACACCGCGAAGAACAGGATCAGCCCGATCAGGACGAGTCCGATTGAAATCCATCCGATGACGGTGCCGGCGATGGCTATTCCGCGACCCTGCTCACCTGTGCGCTTGATCTGGCCGAGGGCGATGTGCCCGGTGATGATGCCCACGATCGAGCCGATGAGCGGAACGATGATCCATGCGGCGATCGAAGACACCAGCGACACGACAGCGAGCGCGTTGATCTTCGGACCAGGTGCGGCGTAGCCGTACGCAGATGCACCGTACGGCGCTGCGCCGTAGGGGGGCGCCTGTGGGGCGCCGTACGCCTGCGGCGCGCCGCCATACCCGGGTTGCGCGCCGTACCCAGGCTGTGCGCCGTATCCGGGTTGAGGATCCGGAAACGCCGGCGGCTGATAGGTCGGGGGTTGATACGCGGGGGGCGTGGACGGGGTCGGCGGGGGCGTGGCCGCAGCATCCGGCGCGTTCCAGGCCGGGTGTCCGTCGGCATCCGGCGTGGCGGGGTTGGTGGCATCGCTCATGAGCTTCTCCTGTCTCGCGTGGCCAGCCTACCGGGGCGCCTTCCGGGATGGACGGCAAGGGTCGGGATAGGCTGGGCCGATCCTCGCCCGCCCATCCAGGAGCATCATGACCCCCCAGCGCGTCGTCCTCGTCACCGGCGGAAACCGCGGCATAGGTCGCGCCATCGCGGAGCGCTTCGTCGCCGCCGGCTACCCGACCGCCGTCACAGCGCGGTCCGGCGAAGGCCCCGAGGGAACCCTCACGGTGCGCGCGGATGTCACCGACGCCGTATCGCTGGATGCCGCGTTCAGCGAGGTCGAGCGTGAACTCGGTCCGGTGGAGATCGTCGTCGCCAACGCCGGGATCACGAAGGACATGCTGCTGCTGCGTATGACCGAGGACGACTTCGACTCGGTCGTCGCGACGAACCTCGGCGGCACGTTCCGGGTCGTCAAGCGCGCGGCCAAGCGGATGCTGCGCGCAAAATGGGGGCGCATCATCCTCATCTCCAGCGTCGTCGGCCTCTACGGCTCGGCGGGACAGGTCAATTACTCGTCGTCGAAGGCGGCGCTCGTCGGCTTCGCGCGCTCGTTGACGCGTGAGCTCGGTGGTCGCGGCATCACGGCGAACGTCGTCGCACCCGGCTTCATCGAGACCGACATGACGGCGGAGCTCCCCGAGGAGACGCAGGCCGAGTACAAGCAAAGCATTCCCATCGGCCGGTTCGCCACGGCGGACGAGGTCGCCGGGGTCGTGACGTGGCTCGCCTCGGAAGACGCCGCCTACATCTCGGGCGCCGTCATCCCCGTCGACGGCGGTCTCGGGATGGGTCATTGACGGACGGTACGTCAACCACCCGGGGGCTTGCCGCCAGCCCCACCGGGTACCACAGCGACCGCGACCCCCAGCCTTCTCGAAGACTGTCCACGTTTGGGGATGGGCAGGCCGTGCCTCAATGACCTCCGCGCCGGACTGCCCCGGCGATCGCCTCGCCGAGGCGTTGCGGCTGCGAGAACTGCGGCCAGTGCCCGGTGTCGAGCCGCACGATCTCGGTGTCTGTGATCGCGTCGAACTCATGGGCGAACGGACCCCACTTCGCCAGGAGCGCGCGGAACTCGCTCTCGTCGTGATGCCCGGAGAGCACCGTGACGGGAACGTTGTAGCGCCGCGCGTCGGCGAGGACGATCTCGTCGGTCGCGACCCGCGTGGGGATGCTGCGGGTCTGCGATGCCGTCCGCACTCGCGTGTCCTCGTCGAGGTCGCCGACCTCCTCATCGTCGAAGAAGTCCCACCCCGGGAAGGGGATGACCGGCTCGCTCGTCTCGAACTCGCCGACGTTCGCGCCCGGTGGCGGCGGGACGGTGTCGACGAAGACGACTCGTGCCACGCGATCGGGCCGGGCATCGACGGCGCCCCAGGCGACGTTCCCGCCGCCGGAATGGCCGACGACCACGATCTCGCCGGTGGCAGCATCGATCTCGGCCACAACAGCGTCGATCCAGTCGGACAGGCCCTTGCCTTCTGCTTCGTGCGGTGAAGCACCGACGCCCGGCATGGTCAGCGGCCGAGGATTCAGGCCCGCATCGCGCAGCACCGGGACGACGTCGTCCCACGACGATGCGTCGAGCCAGAATCCGGGGATGAGGACGACGTCCGTGTTCTTGTTCATGTCATCGAGGCTACGCACGGGGTCCGACACCGGTCACCCCCTTGCGCGACGGCGGCGCCGCGGTCGTAGTCGCTCAGGGAAGGAGAGGGATGACTTCCCGGAGGTCCACCTCGCCGATCACGAGGTCGGCCTCCGCGCGCACCACGGGTTTTGCGTTGAACGCGAGTCCAAGTCCCGCGACGGCCATCATGCGCAGGTCGTTCGCACCGTCGCCGATCGCGATCGTGCGTCGCAGCGGGACGCCGGATGCCGCAGCCCATTCCTCCAGCGCAGCGGCTTTGCCCGGGGCATCCACGATCCCACCATCGACGGTGCCGGAGAGCGCCTCGCCGGTCACGGAGAGCCGGTTCGCGCGCCAGAGGTCCACCCCGAGCGGTGGTGCGACGGCGTCGAGGACCTCGTGGAAGCCACCCGAGACGACAGCCGCGAGGCCGCTGCGGGCGTGAATCGCTGCGATGAGCTCTGCCGCGCCGGTGGTGGGCTGAACGCGCGCGCACACGCGGTCGAACGCCGACAACGGTACGCCTTCGAGCGCACGCACGCGGGCGCGCAGGCTGGTGGCGAAGTCCACTTCACCGCGCATCGCCGCCTCGGTGGCGGCGGCGACCTCGGCGCCACGACCGGCCTCGTCGGCGATGAGCTCGATGACCTCATTGCGCAGCAGAGTGGAGTCGGCGTCGAAGACGACGAGAAAGCGGGGGGCCGGCACCCGTCAAACCTACCGGCCGGACCGGCGGAACCAGGTCAGCGGGGAATGAAGGCGTTCTTACCGACAACGGTGATCCCGCTGTCTGTGACGGTGAAGCCTCGGGACAGGTCGAGCTCGCGGTCGACCCCGACGCTCGCGCCCGGTTCGAGGACGACGTTCTTGTCGAGGATGGCGCGGTGCACGCGCGCACCCGATCCGACGTTCACGTGGTCGAACAGCACGGAGTCGGTGATGGTCGATCCGCCGCCCGACAACGTCCACGGACCGACGACCGACCGCTCCAGATGCGTACCACTGAGCACGGAGCCGAGCGAGACGATCGAGTCGATCGCATTACCCATCCGGCCCACGCCATCGCGCACGAACTTCGCCGGTGGGGAGTTGATCGCCTGCGAGTGGATCGGCCAATCCATGTTGTAGAGGTTGAAGATCGGGAGCGCGGAGATGAGATCCATGTGGGCGTCGAAGAACGAGTCGATCGTCCCCACGTCACGCCAGTAGTCGCGGTCCCGGTCGGTCGAGCCCGGCACATCGTTGCGCTTGAAGTCGTACACGGCAGCCTCGCCACGCCCGACGAAGTACGGGATGATGTCGCCGCCCATGTCGTGGTTCGAACCCGGCACCTCGCCGTCGGCCTCGACGGCGGCGATGAGCGCGTCGGCGTCGAAGATGTAGTTGCCCATCGACGCGAGCACCTCGTGTGGTGCGTCGGGCAGCCCGTTGGGGTTTTGGGGCTTCTCGAGGAAATCCCGGATCGTGGTGTGGTCGTTCGGGTCGAGATCGATGACGCCGAACTGGTTCGCAAGCGAGATGTGCTGGCGGATTCCGGCGACCGTCGCCTTCGCTCCGGATGCGATGTGGGCGTCGAGCATCTGCTCGAAGTCCATCCGGTAGACGTGGTCGGCGCCTATCACCATGACGATGTCGGGCTTCTCGTCGTAGATCAGGTTCAGCGACTGCAGAATCGCGTCCGCCGAACCCGAGAACCAGCGCTTGCCCAGTCGCTGCTGGGCGGGCACCGAGGCGACGTACGAGTTCAGCAACGCCGACATGCGCCACGTCTGCGAGACGTGGCGGTCGAGACTGTGGGACTTGTACTGCGTCAGCACGACGATCTGGCGAAGCCCTGAATTGATCAGGTTCGAGATCGCGAAGTCGATCAGGCGGTACTGCCCCCCGAACGGCACGGCGGGTTTGGCTCGGTCCTCCGTCAGAGGCATGAGTCGCTTTCCCTCGCCACCGGCGAGGATGATTCCAAAGACCTTCGGCGCTGCAGGCATGGCACCACACTATGCCCCCCGGGCGGGGTTGTACTACCGTTCGAACATGCGAGTCGACATCGTGACCAAGGAGTACCCGCCGGAAATATACGGAGGGGCGGGCGTCCATGTGACCGAGCTCGTCAGGGCTCTCCGCCAGACCATCGATGTGCAGGTGCGCGCGTTCGGCGCCGACCGCGACGAGACGGGCACGACGTCCTACGGCGTACCCGTCGAGCTGGCGACGGCGAACGCCGCGGTGCAGACCCTTGGGACGGATCTGGAGATCGTCGGGGACGTGGCGGGGGCGAATGTCGTCCACTCGCACACCTGGTACGCGAACTTCGCGGGGCACCTCGCGTCGCTCCTCCACGGCATCCCGCACGTGATCACCGCGCACTCGCTCGAGCCGTTGCGGCCGTGGAAGGCGGAGCAACTGGGCGGCGGTTACGCCGTGTCGAGTTACATCGAGAGAACCGCGTACGAGCACGCCGCCGCCGTCGTCGCCGTCAGCGGCGGGATGCGCCGCGACATCCTGCGCAGCTACCCGTCCCTGGATCCCGACAAGGTGCGCGTGATCTACAACGGGATCGACGTCGAAGGCTGGCAGCCTCGCGCCGATCACGCCCTTCTGGAGCGATACGGTATCGATCCGAACAGGCCATCGGTCGTCTTCGTCGGCCGCATCACGCGGCAGAAGGGACTGCCCTACTTCCTGCGCGCGGCGGCGCGGCTGCCGCGCGACGTGCAGGTGGTCCTGTGTGCCGGCGCGCCAGACACGCCCCAGATCCTGGCGGAGGTCGAGGGGCTCGTCCGTGATCTCCAGGGCCAGCGCGACGGAGTCGTCTGGATCGGCGAGTTCCTTCCGCGTGACCAGCTGTGCGCGGTTCTGAGCTCAGCGACGACATTCGTGTGCCCGAGCGTGTATGAGCCGCTCGGAATCGTCAATCTCGAAGCGATGGCCTGCGGCGCCGCGGTCGTCGGCACGGCAACCGGCGGCATCCCCGAGGTCGTCGTCGACGGTGTGACCGGCCGGCTCGTGCCGATCGAACAGGTGCAGGACGGTACCGGCACTCCCATCGACCCGGATCGCTTCGTCGCCGACCTCGCCGCCGTTCTGACCGAGGTCGTCTCCGATCCGGAGTGTGCCCGCGCGTACGGGGACGCCGGGAGGCGCCGCGCTGCGACCGAGTTCAGTTGGCAGGCGATCGCCGACGCCACGGCGGCTCTGTACCGAGAGGTGACCGCCACCAGTCGATAGGCTGGGAGCATGCCCCAGGTCCTTGAATTCGCCGATGTCGTCGTCCGCCGCAACGCCCGCAACATCATCGACCACATCGACTGGAGCGTCACGGACGATCAGCGCTGGGTGATCCTCGGACCCAATGGTGCCGGCAAGACCACTATCCTCCAACTGGCGGCGACGCTGCTGCATCCGACCACCGGCGAGGTCACGGTCCTCGACGAGCGGCTCGGGCGCACCGACGTGTTCGAGTTGCGACCGCGCATCGGCTTCGCCTCGTCCGCGATGGCGCGCCGGCTGCCGCCGGACGAGACCGTGCTCGACGTCGTGCTGACCGCGGCGTACTCAGTGCTCGGCCGGTGGAACGAGGAGTACGAGGCGATCGATGAGAAGCGTGCGCGCCGCGTACTGGGCGAGTGGAAGCTGGATCAACTCGCCGAGCGCACCTTCGGCACACTTTCGGAGGGAGAGCAGAAGCGCGTCCAGATCGCGCGTGCGGTCATGACGGACCCCGAACTGCTGCTGCTCGATGAGCCCACCGCGAGCCTCGACCTCGGGGCGCGTGAGGAGTTGCTGTCGCTCCTCGGCGGCTACGCACAGGCCCAGTCGACGCCGGCGATGATCATGGTCACCCACCATGTCGAAGAGATCCCGGTCGGCTTCACGCACGTGCTGCTGCTGCAGGGCGGCGCCGTCGTCGCGCAGGGTCCGCTGGCGGAGACGCTGACGGCGGAGAACCTGTCGGCGACGTTCGGCATGCCGATCGCTCTCACAGTGGCGGAAGGCAGGTTCGCCGCGCGAGCGAGCGGATGATAGACTTGTTCTTTGGTGCGTTCGCACCGCCGACTTTCCGCGTTCTGGCAGAATCCAGGGCATCTCAGGACAGGACCCACCCATGAAGACTGACATCCACCCCGCGTACCAGGCGGTCGTGTTCCGTGACCTCGGCTCCGGCGAGACGTTCCTGACCCGTTCGACGGTCACGAGCGACAAGACGATCGAGTTGGACGGCGAGACCTATCCGGTCATCGACGTCGAGATCTCGTCAGCCTCGCACCCGTTCTACACGGGTAAGCAGCGCATCATGGACTCGGCCGGTCGCGTCGAGAAGTTCAACCAGCGCTTCAAGAACTTCGGCGGCTCGAGCAAGTAGGGCGTCCCTCCTCTCGACGAAAGCCCCGCTCCCGGCGGGGGCTTTCGTCGTTTGCGCGCTCCGCTATTCAGGCGCGCTACCGCGCCGCGGGGGCGAGGAAATCTGCCCAGCGAGGCGGGACTTTCGCATCACCGGATCGGCCAGCTGCCGTCGAGGGTCTCGGAAGGGTCGAGCCTGCCGATACGGATGAAGTACTCGGTCAGGCTCTCCGCCTGCGCCCGCGCCCAGCCGATCTGCTGCGTGTGCAACTCGTGGATGGGCGCGTCGAGGCGGAAGCGCTCGGCCAGTGCCTGCGCGACCCGCCCGGCCGCGATCGCGTCAGCGGCGGCGTCGTGAGCGCCCGTGAGCGTCACGGCGTAATGGGCCGCGACCACCTCCAGTGTGCGTTTGCCCTTGCGGTAACGGTCGTGCGCTTTGTCGAGCACCAGCGGGTCGATCACCGGCGCGGGGTCAGCGATCGGCTCGATGCCATACCGCAGCGCCTCGTGCTTGAGCAATGAGAAGTCGAACGGCGCGTTGTACGCGACGACCGGGATGCCGGCGTCGAACAGTTCCCGCAGCGCCACGACGACCTCGGCCACCACGTCCGCCGCCGATCGCCCATGTGCCCGTGCGTGAGCGGTCGAGATGCCGTGAACGGCCGTCGCGCCCTCGGGGATCTCGATGCTCGGATCGGCCAACCACGATGCAGCCGATCGGGGCACGCCGTCGGGTCCGAGCACGCCGACGTGTGCCGTCACGATGCGATCGACCGTTACGTCGACCCCGGTGGTTTCGAGGTCGAACACTCCGACGGTGTCGCACCAGCGCGCGCCTGCGACCACTCGAGTCGGTCCGCCTGCATCCCTCGCCCCGGAAGCCCACTCGGCCGCATTCGGTTCGGGATCCTCCCACAGTGGGAGCGCCTGCCACGTTTCCATGCCCTCGACGGTATGTGCGGGCGCCGACATCGAGTCGGACCCACGCGGGCGGGTCCGTAGACTCGATGAGTGACCGTCGCCTCACCCTATGCCGCTGCCCTCGCGCGGATTCCGGTCGCCCGCCGCGACGTGACCATTGCGGGAGGAATCACCGCGTACTGGGAGTATGGCGACCCGCATGCGGCGGCGACCCTCATCATGGTGCACGGCTATCGCGGCGACCACCACGGGCTCGAGCCGGTCGTTGCATTCCTCGACGGCATCCGCATCATCTCCCCGGACCTGCCCGGCTTCGGCGAGACCCCGCCGCTTGCGGGAGTCGAGCACACGCTGCGGACGTATGCCGACTGGCTCACGGCCTTCGCGACCGCCATCGCACCGGGAGCGGACATCCTTGGCCACTCCTTCGGCTCTATCGTCGTGGCGGCGGCCGTCGCCGGGGGACTGGAGGCGCCGCGGGTGATCCTCGTCAACCCGATCGGCGCCCCCGCGCTGGAAGGCCCGCGCGGCATCCTCACCCGCCTCGCCGTGTTCTACTACTGGGCCGGTGCGCGACTGCCCAAACGCTTGGGCGACGCACTGCTGCGCAATCGGTTGATCGTCCGAGTCATGAGCGTCTCGATGGCCAAGACACAAGACAAGCGGCTGCGGACGTTCATCCACGATCAGCACGACACGTACTTCTCTCGCTTCGGCGACCGCGACGTCCTGCACCAGGGGTTCGTTGCCTCGGTATCGAACGACGTGCGCGCATTCGCGTCCCAGATCGCGCAGCCCGTGCTGCTGATCGCCGCCGAGAAGGACGACATCACCCCGATCGAGGCGGAGCGCCACCTGCGAACACTGTTCCCGCAGGCGGAGCTCGTGGAGATCGCCGGAGTCGGACACCTCATCCACTACGAGAAACCGCGCGAGGCGGCCGAGGCGATCAGGCGGTTCGTTGCGCCCGCCGGCGGCGGTACGCGTTGACATTCATGCGGTTGCCGCAGTTTCCGGTGTCGCAGTACCGCTTCGACCGGTTCTTCGAGAAGTCGATGTACACCGACTTGCAGTCGTCGGCGTCGCAGATGCGCACCCTGTCCCACTGATCGGAGCGGATCACGTCGACGAATGCCATCGCCGACTCGACGAGCATGCGGACCGACAGCGGCACGTCGGGCTCGGTGGCGTGGATGTGCCAGTCGAACTCGTCGTGGATCACGAGCTGCGGCAGCGCGTGACCGTCCCGTAGCATCGCGTTGACGAGGGGTACAGCGCTGTCGCGCCCGACGTTCCACAGCGCAAGCAATCGCGGCCGGTTCGCCCGTACGGCGGTCAGTTCTTGATCGTCGCGGCGGAAGGTGCCCGTGTAGGGGTACTCGCGGAGGTAGGCGTCGAAGTCCGCCTGGGTCACGAGGCGGTCGATGCCATCGATGTCGGTCTCGGGGAGAGTGTTCACGAGCGCGGCGGCAGCGCGAAGTGAAATCTCAGTGTCATGGATGAAAACCACATTGACTCCTGACCGCTTCGGGCGCTACCGTCACCAGTGTAAACACCAGTCACTAATGACAGGGACCGCCGGTGACTCAGACCGCTCCGCTCGATATCGTCGCGCGCGCCATTCCCGCCGCCGACGTGCCGCGGCGGCGCACCGCGGGACTCGTCATGGCCGTCGTCTCGGCGCTCGCGTTCTCGTCCAGCGGTCCGCTGGTCAAGCCGCTGCTCGAAGTCGGGTGGTCGATCTCGGCTGCCCTCATCGTGCGGATCGGGCTCGCGGGCCTCATCCTGTCGCCGGCGCTCATCCGCGCGATGCACCGGGAGGGCTCCTTCCTGCGCCGCCACGGTCTCGCACTGCTCGCATTCGGGCTGATGCCGGTGGCGGGGTGCCAGGTGCTGTTCTTCTCGGCGATGCAGCGGATGCCGGTGGCCGTCGCGCTCCTCATCCAGTACCTCGCGCCGGTCATGCTCGTCGGCTTCGTCTGGCTGCGCACCCGTCGCGCCCCGTCGCGCCTCGTCATCGTCGGCTCGATCGTCGCGATCGCCGGGCTTGTGCTCGTCGTCGATATCGCCGGTGCACACTTCGACCTCGTTGGGACCTTGCTGGCGCTGGGCGCGGCGGTCTGCGTGTGCGTGTACTTCGTCATGAGCGAGCGCACCGGCGACGACCTGCCGCCGCTCGCTCTGGCCTCGGGGGGTCTGCTCGTCGGGGCGCTGTCGATGGGCGTGATCGCCGCGACCGGCGTCATCCCCTTCACGGCGCCCGACGTCACGGTGGCGTTCCGAGGGGTCGAGGTCCCCGGCATCCTCGCCCTGCTATGGGTGGGCGGAGTGGCGACGACGCTCGGCTACGCGCTCGGCGTCATGGCGGTGCCGCGGATCGGTTCGCGGCTGGCGTCGTTCATCGGACTGAGCGAAGTGCTGTTCGCGCTCGGTTTCGCATGGCTGCTGCTGGGTGAGACGCCCGCACCGATCCAGTTCGTCGGCGGCGCGTTGCTGCTGCTGGGCGTCGTCCTGGTGCGGCTGGATGCCGACGAGACGGATGCCGTCAGCCGACAGGATGCGCCGCGTAGGAGCGCAGGCTGAGGCGGTCGCGCTCGACCAGGAAAGCATGCGTCGAACCGTTGGGCAGCCGCTCGCCGGCGTGAGGGAACTCACCGGCCGACGCGTGCCGGATGATCTCGCGGATCAGCGCGCCGTGCGCGACGACGATGACGGTGGGCGACTGCGGCGCGGTCGAGCGACGGGCATCGCGGACGACGCGACGGATGCCGGTGAGCGCGCGGCGGCGAACGTCCGGCCACGTCTCGGCTCGCGGTATCTCGGCCGTGTGCCAGTCGCCCCAGCGCCGGGCGAACTCGTCGACGGTGATTCCCTCGGCATCCCCGTATGCGCGTTCGCGCAGCTGTGGATACGTGCGCGGCTCGGCGACACCCGCGACCGTGGCGACGATCTGCGCCGTCTCGTGCGCGCGCGACAGATCGCTCGAAGCCACGACGAGCGGACCGGCATCGGCGAGTTCGTCACGCAGGCGCTCGGCGACCTCGCGAGCCTGTGCGCGTCCCGTGTCGTTGAGCGGGATGTCGGTCGAACCCTGGATGCGGCGCTGCGCGTTCCAATCGGTTTCGCCGTGGCGGACGAGGATGAGTGAGGTCACTGTTCGAGCCTACGTGAGCGCGGCATCAGCGCGCGGCGGGCAGCGCGCCGGCGAGCCGTCGCAGGACCTCGCTCGTGCCTGCGTCGATCTTGACGGTCGCGCGGCCGTCGCCGCGGGTCTCGCCGCGGTTGACGATCACGACGGGGAGCTTGCGTCGCCGCGCGCGCTCCAGCAGGCGGATGCCCGAGTTCACGACGAGCGACGACCCGGCGACCAGCAGGGCCTCACTCGTGCGGACGAGTTGCTCCGCCTCGGTGAACTTGGCGATGGGGATGTACTCGCCGAAGAAGACGACGTCGGGCTTGAGCATCCCGCCGCAGACGGTGCAGACCGGGACGACGAAGCCGTCGGTCGAGCCGGGCAGCACGTCGCCGTCGGGGCCGAGCTCGACGGCATCGGGGATGGCGATCCAGGGGTTGTCGGATTCGACTCGGGCAGCGAGGTCGCGACGGTCGAAGACCTGACCGCAGTGTGTGCACAGCACGCGGCGCATCGTGCCGTGCAACTCGACGACGCGGCGGCTGCCGGCGCGCACATGCAGACCGTCGACGTTCTGGGTGACGATGCCCGTCGCGATGCCGGCATTCTCCAATGCCACGAGCGCCTCGTGGCCGGCGTTCGGAGCGGCGGCGGCAAAAGCACGCCAGCCCAGATGGCTGCCGACCCAGTACCTGCGGCGCGCAGCCTCGCTGGAGAGGAACTGCTGCACAGTCATCGGCGTGCGCACGGGGGCGCCCTTGCCGCGGTAGTCGGGGATGCCCGAATCGGTCGATACTCCGGCGCCGGTGAGCACGGCGACGCGGCGGCCCGCCAGGGCGTCGATGGCGCGACCGATCGCGGCGGTCGCCTGCAGGTCCAGGTCGGTGAGGGAATCGGGGATCTGAGCGGCTGTGGGATCGAGCACGGTCGACATGGCCCCCTCCTCTCGCCGCCTCTCGCTGCGGACCTCTCGAGACTACGCGCCCCGCTTTTCGGGCATGTTACGAGGCGTGCCAGCATGGGGGCATGACTGTCGTGAAGGTCGCCGACCCTACCGACCCACGGCTCGCCGATTACCGCGACCTCACCGACGTGGCGCTGCGACGGGCGCTGGAGCCGGCCGGTGGCCTGTACATCGCCGAATCGGCGAAGGTCATCGCGCGAGCCGTGGCGGCGGGCCACCGCCCGCGGTCGGTGCTCGTGCAGGAGAAGTGGCTCGCCGACGCCGAACCGCTGGCGGGGACCGCGCCGGTCTACGTCGTCGACGACGCCGTCGCGGAACGGCTCACCGGCTACGCGGTGCACCGTGGGGCCCTCGCCGCGATGCACCGGCCCGCGCTGCCCGAGGTGGCAG
>NZ_JBASZT010000239.1:0-2999 GCF_049661145.1 Microbacterium sp. | reverse complement strand
GGCGCATGACGGCCGTCACGAGCGCCTCGTCGGGGTGGTAGTAGCCGCCGAGGTCGACGGGGTGGCCCTGGACGCCGCCCAGCTCCGCGACGATCGTGGCCTCGGCATCCGTCAGCGCCTGCGCGACCGGCGCGAAGGCGGCGGCGAGCTCCGCGTCGGCGCTCTGGCGCGCCAGCTCCTGCGCCCAGTACAGGCTCAGGTAGAAGTGGCTGCCACGGTTGTCGATCGTGCCGAGGGCACGGCCCGGCGAGCGGTCCTCCTCGAGGAACGTGCCGGTCGCGGCATCCAGCGTGTCGGCGAGGACCTTCGCCTTCGCGTTGCCGGTGTACTCCGCGAGGTGCTCGAAGGATGCCGCCAGCGCGAAGAACTCGCCGAGCGAATCCCACCGCAGGTAGTCCTCCGCCACCAGCTGCTGCACGTGCTTGGGGGCGGACCCGCCGGCACCGGTCTCGAAGAGGCCGCCGCCGGCGAGCAGCGGCACGATCGAGAGCATCTTGGCGGAGGTCCCCACCTCGAGGATCGGGAACAGGTCGGTGAGGTAGTCGCGCAGCACGTTGCCGGTCACCGAGATCGTGTCGAGCCCCTGACGCAGGCGCGCGAGCGAGTACTTCGTCGCCTCGGCCGGCGGCAGGATCACGATCGTGATGTCGTTCGTGTCGAGGGTCGCGAGCGCCTGGTGCACCTTGCCGATGAGCTGCGCGTCGTGCGCGCGGTTCACGTCGAGCCAGAAGACGGCGGGAACGCCGGTCGCACGCGCCCGCGAGACGGCCAGGCGCACCCAGTCCATGATCGCGATGTGCTTGGCCTGGGTGGCGCGCCAGATGTCGCCCGCCTCGACGTGGTGCTCGATGAGCACCGTCCCGTCGGCGTCGAGCACCTCGACGACGCCGTCGGCGGGGATCTCGAACGTCTTGTCGTGGCTGCCGTACTCCTCGGCGGCCTGCGCCATGAGCCCGACGTTCGGCACGGTGCCGATCGTCGCGGGGTCGAGCGGGCCGTTCGCGATGACGTCGTCGATCACGGCCTGGTACACACCGGCGTACGACGAGTCGGGGATGACGGCGATCGTGTCGTCCTCGCCGCCGTCGACGCCCCACAGCTTGCCGCCGTTGCGGATGAGGGCAGGCATCGACGCGTCGACGATGACGTCGGAAGGCACGTGCAGGTTCGTGATGCCCTTGTCGCTGTTGACGTAGCTGAGCCGCGGACCGTTCTCGAGGTCCGCCGCGATGTCGGCGGCGATCGCGTCTCCGCCTTCGACCTCGCCGAGGCCGGCGAGGATCGCGCCGAGCCCGTTGTTGCCGTTGAGTCCCGCCTCGGTCAGCGTCGCGCCGTAGGTGTCGAAGACATCCCTGAAGAACGCGCGCACGACGTGACCGAAGATGATGGGGTCGCTGACCTTCATCATCGTCGCCTTGAGGTGCACCGAGTACAGCACGTTCTCGGCCTTGGCCTGCGCGATGGTGTCCGCGAGGAACGCGTCGAGCGCCTTCGCCGACAGGAACGTCGCGTCGATGACCTCGCGCGGCAGGACTTTGAGCCCCTCCTTGAGTACCGTCACGGTGCCGTCGGTGGCGGTGTGCCGGATGCTCAGGACGTCGTCGTGCGCGGCGATCCAGCTCTTCTCGTTGCTCTTGAAGTCGTCGTGGCCCATCGTCGCGACTCGCGTGCGCGACCCCGCCGCGAACGGCTTGTTGCGGTGCGGATGCTTGCGCGCGTAGCTCTTGACCGACAGCGGCGCGCGGCGGTCGCTGTTGCCCTCGCGCAGCACCGGGTTGACGGCCGAGCCCTTGATGCGGTCGTAGCGCGCGCGGATGTCCTTCTGCTCGACCGTGGCGGCGTCATCCGGGTAATCGGGGATGTCGTAGCCCTGCGACTGCAGCTCCGCGATTGCGGCCTTCAGCTGGGGAATGGATGCCGAGATGTTCGGCAGCTTGATGATGTTCGCCTCGGGGAGGGTCGCGAGTCCCCCGAGTTCGGCGAGCGCGTCGCCGACCTGCTGCTCCGGGGTGAGCCGCTGCGGGAACGCCGCGAGGATGCGGCCGGCGAGCGAGATGTCGCGGGTGTCGATCTCGACGTCGGCGAGACCCGCGAACGCCTTCACGATCGGCAGGAACGACGCGGTCGCCAGCGCTGGCGCCTCGTCGGTGTGGGTATAGATGATGGTGGACTCAGGCACGTGTGTCTCTCTCTTCGAGCGTCGCAGCCGCGGGCTGTGAGGGCGTCGTGGGGTCGGACTCACCCTATCGCACCGCCCGAAAGTATCTCGACGTCAAGATATCTCCCGGTCGGCCGCTCACCCTCGTGACCCGAAAGTCTCGCATCCCCGAGGCAGACTTTCCCGCCCCACGGCGCGGCAGCGCCACTGAAAAGCTGACGCGAACGTTGCGCAACATGACCCAGACTCTCTCGCCCCACGGCGCGGCAGCGCCACTGAAAAGCTGACCCGAAACGCGGATGCGGCGCAGCACGCGGGGAAGGTAACCTGAGCATATGAGCGAGCTGCGCCTTGAGGAGTTGTCGGCCGCGACGATCGTCGCGGTCAACGCCATGTCACTCAAGCCCGGGCAGGAGCAGTATCTCGCGCCCACGAGTTATGCCGTCGCCGGCGCCGTCGTCAACCCGAACACGGCCTGGCAACGTGTCGTCCTCGACGGCACCGAGGTCGTCGGGTTCGTCAGCGCGAACTTCGATCCCGACGCGCCGCACGAGCACTTCCAGTCGGTGCTGTGGCGCATCAACGTGGATGCCGACGACCAGGGCCGCGGCGTCGGTCGCTTCGCCGTGGAGAATCTCCTCGACGAAGCGCGCACGCGCGGCCTCGACCGGGTCGACGTGATCTACGAGGCCGGCGAAGAAGGACCCGAGGCGTTCTTCCGCCGCGTCGGGTTCATCCCGGTCGACGAGACCGAGTACGGCGAGGTCGTCGCCGAGATCCGCCTGTAGCGCGGGCCCCGGGCGCGGCACCCCGTTCCCGCGCCTCCACCGCCCGCCCCGCC
>NZ_JBASZT010000238.1:0-2090 GCF_049661145.1 Microbacterium sp. | reverse complement strand
CACTGGGCGCGTTCCCCCATCCGGGCGCGCCCGCCCAGCCGGGGGGCGCACCCATCCAGCCGAGCGCGCTCGGCACCGAGGAGCTGCCCTTGACGATCGCCGCGCTGCAGACCGAGACCGCGCAGTGGCGCGACCGGGTCCTCGCCGCCGACGTCATCGCCCCGGCAACCCTCCCCCCGTTCGACAACTCCCAGATGGACGGCTACGCCGTGCGCTCCGCCGACCTCGCGCGCGCGACGGCCGAACAGCCGGTCACACTGCGCGTGCGCCCCGCGATCGTCGCGGGCGAGACCGGCGGCGCCTTGGGCGTGGGCGAGGCCGCGCCCATCATGACGGGCGCACCGATCCCCGCGGGAGCCGACGCCGTCGTCCCCGTCGAGGACGTGGACCCGCCGCGCTTCATCGACGATCCCGTCGACGATCCCGCCGACCACCCCCTCGTCCAGGCCGTCGACCAGCGCCGCAATCGCGACCATCCGCGCATCCGCGTCGCTGCACCGGTCGCACCCGGGACGTTCGTGCGCGCGACCGGCACCGACGTACGGCGGGGCGAACTGCTGCTGCCGGCCGGCGCGCGCCTGACGCCCGCCGCGCTCGGGGTGCTCGCGTCGTCCGGCCTGCCGTCGGTCACCGTCCGCCGTCGACCCGTCGTGCTGCTGACGGTCACCGGAAACGAGGTGCGACAGCCCGGCACTCCGCTCCGTCCCGGTCAGATCCACGATGCCAACAGCTTCTCGCTGTGGTCGGCGCTCGTCGAGGCCGGCACCGACGTGATCGTCGCGCCGTGCGAGAGCGACGAGTCCGCGGACCTGCGCGCGGTCCTCGGCGACCACGCCGCAGGTGCGGACCTCGTCCTGACCGTCGGCGGCGTCAGCGCCGGATCACGCGAGGTCGTGCGCGACGTGTTCGAGCCCCTCGGCGTCTGGTTCGGAGCCGTCGCGATGCAACCCGGTGGGCCGCAGGGTCTCGGCCTCGCCCGGATTCGCGACCGCGACCTGCCCGTCGTGTGCTTTCCCGGCAACCCCGTCTCGTGCCTCGTCTCGTTCGAGGTGTTCCTGCGTCCGTTGCTGCGGGCACTGGCGACAGGACAGCCCGCCGCCGACGTCGAGCGCCCCCGGGAGCGCCGCCCGCTCGCCGAGGCGCTCTCCTCACCACGCGGCAAGCATCAGGTCAGGCGTGGCATCGTGGATGCCGACGGCCGCGTGCGCCCGGTGGGAGGACCCTCCTCCCACCTGCTGCACGCCTACGCGCGCTCGACCGTGCTGATACACGTGCCCACGGAGACCGACCGACTCGAGCCGGGCGACGAGGTGGAGATCTGGAGGATCGATGGATAGCGACGAGCAGCCGCCCCTGACGCATCGGCCGTTCAATAGCGCTACCGCGCCGGACGGGCACGAAGCCGTGGCTCGCGAAGGGCCCCTGACGCATCAGCGTCCCGACGGCGCCGTGCACATGATAGACGTCGCGGACAAGGCCATCACGCACCGCACCGCGACGGCGCAGGCCGTGCTCACGACCCGGCCCGACGTCGTCGCGCGGATCGTCGACGGCGACCTTCCCAAGGGCGAAGCCATCGCCGTTGCCCGCGTCGCCGGCATCCTCGCCGCGAAACAGACCTCGAATCTCGTTCCCCTGTGTCATCCTCTTCCCCTCGACGGTGTCACTGTGGAGATCATCCCGCAGGCCTCCGACATGCGGATCGAGGCGACGGTCACCACGACCGGTCGCACCGGCGTCGAGATGGAGGCGCTGACGGCGGTCAGCGTCGCGGCGCTCACGCTGTACGACATGATCAAGGCCGTCGACCGCGCCGCCGTCATCGGCGACATCGCCGTCATCGAGAAGTCCGGCGGGCGGTCCGGCACGTGGCGCAGGCCATGAGCGGCCGAGTTGCCGCCGCGGATGCCGAGACCGCCACGCCGCCGCGCGACGCGATCGTGCTGGTGTGTTCGACCCGCGTCGCGGCAGGCATCCGCGACGACACGACAGGTCCGATCCTGCGCGATTGGCTGCACGGGCGCGGATGGCAGGTCACGACCCGTGTCGTGGCCGACGGCGATCCCGTCGGGCGCGCGCTCGCCGAGGGG
>NZ_JBASZT010000237.1:0-15544 GCF_049661145.1 Microbacterium sp. | reverse complement strand
GCATCGGCCTACGCGACGTGTGGGCGGCGGCCCGGGCTCGTCGCAAGGCGCTGCGCGCCGAGGTCCGGCGCTTCACGGTGCGTCAGCGTCGCCGTCGGATGCTCTGGGTGGGCGTGATCGGCGCGCTCGCGCTGCTCGTGCTCGGCACCCTGGGCGCTGCGTACAGCCCGCTGTTCGCGGTCGAGCGCTTTCGGGTCGTCGGCACGACCGGCCTCGACGCCGGCGAGGTCGAAGCGGCGTTGGCCGACCAACTCGGGACTCCGCTCCCACTCATCGACTCCTCGGCGATAAAGGCGGCCCTCGTACGGTTCCCGCTCGTGGAGAGCTACGCGCTCGAGGCGCGTCCACCGCACGAACTCGTGGTGCGCGTCCTTGAGCGCACTCCCATCGGCGTCGTGCAGTCGGCTGCGGGGTACACGCTGGTCGATGCCGCGGGCGTCGCGCTTGCGACGACGCCCGACCCGCCGCCCGGACATCCCATCATCGACGCGACCGGGGGCATCGGCTCCCCGGCATTCACCGCGATCGGCACCGTCTACCGGTCCCTCCCGGAGGACATCCGCACGCAGGTCACCGCCATGACGGCGACGACCGCGAACGACGTCACCCTCACCCTCGGCGGCACCGGTACGGAGGTGGTGTGGGGCAATGCCGACGATTCGGCCAAGAAGGCGCTGGTCCTCGCTTCGGCGATGGCGGTCCGTCCGCCGGCGGACGTCTACACATACGACGTGTCCTCACCCCAAGCCGTCGTCATCCGCTGACGCATCCGTCGCGATATCTTCTGCGCGACACGCCTGTCGCCTCACCGGACCGCGCGTCACCGCCGCTTACCTTCAATCAAGGAATTGCATACTCGGCAATTCTTTAAACCTCAAGTAGAGGTTTAGGGTTGCAGTCAGGGTTCGGGACACGATGGAGGCCGGCATGAGCCAGAACCAGAACTACCTCGCGGTGATCAAGGTCGTCGGCGTGGGCGGCGGCGGCGTGAACGCCGTCAATCGAATGATCGAGCTCGGGCTGCGGGGTGTCGAGTTCATCGCGGTGAACACCGACGCGCAGGCGTTGCTCATGAGTGACGCCGACGTCAAGCTCGATGTCGGACGCGAACTCACTCGCGGACTCGGTGCGGGCGCCGACCCCGAGGTCGGCCGTCGCGCCGCCGAGGACCACGCCGAAGAGATCGAGGAGGCTCTTGCGGGCGCCGACATGGTCTTCGTCACGGCTGGTGAGGGTGGCGGTACCGGCACGGGCGGGGCTCCCGTAGTCGCCAAGATCGCGAAGTCGATCGGAGCGCTCACGATCGGTGTCGTCACGAAGCCGTTCTCCTTCGAGGGCCGTCGCCGTCAGCAGCAGGCCGAGCAGGGCGTTGCGAAGCTCAAGGAAGAGGTCGACACCCTCATCGTCGTTCCCAACGATCGGCTCCTGGCGATCAGCGACCGCGGTATCTCGATGATCGAGGCATTCGCCACGGCAGACCAGGTGCTCCTGGCCGGTGTGCAGGGCATCACCGACCTCATCACGACGCCGGGCCTCATCAACCTGGACTTCGCGGACGTGAAGTCTGTCATGCAGGGCGCGGGCTCTGCGCTCATGGGCATCGGCTCCGCACGCGGAGCCGACCGCGCGATCAAGGCCGCCGAGCTGGCCGTCGAGTCGCCGTTGCTGGAGGCTTCGATCGAAGGCGCGCACGGCGTGCTGCTGTCGATCCAGGGCGGCTCGAACCTCGGCATCTTCGAGATCAACGATGCCGCGCAACTGGTGAAAGAGGCCGCGCATCCCGAGGCGAACATCATCTTCGGAACGGTCATCGACGACACTCTCGGCGACGAGGTGCGCGTCACGGTCATCGCGGCAGGCTTCGACGGCGGCGAGCCACAGTCGCGCATCGAGGCGATCACTCCGCAGCGGGCGACACCGACTCCGCTGGTTCCGGCGGTCCCGGCCGACGAGGCCGCTCGAGAGATCGCCGAGACCGACCAGCGTGCGCCGCGTGAGTCCGTGTCGGTAACGGCACCCAGCGAGTCCTACGACTCCATCTTCGGAGATGACGACCTGGACATCCCCGATTTCCTGAAGTGACCCCCGATCCCGCCCTGCGGGAACGCCTCGCCGACGTCGATGCCCGCATCACGGACGCCGCGCGCGCGGCGGGGCGCGACCCCGCCGCGCTCACGCGCATCGTCGTGACGAAGTTCCATCCTGCGCGCCTGGTCGCGGACCTCGCTGCGCTCGGCGTGACCGACGTGGGGGAGAACCGTCAGCAGGAGTTGACGGGCAAACGCGCCGAGCTTCCGAACCTCGAGGGGGTGCGCTGGCACTTCATCGGTCAGGTGCAGACGAAGAAGGCACGTGCCGTGCGCGCGGCATCCGACTGCGTGCACTCGGTCGACCGCGAACGTCTCGCGGACGCGCTGCACGGCGCCCCCCCGGTGCGGACGGGTGTGGACGACGTCGGCGCACAGGCGACGCCGCTCGACGTCTTTCTCCAGGTCAACCTCACCGATGATCCCGCGCGCGGAGGAGTGCCCCCAGCCGGCGCGGAAGCACTCGCGGCGCACGTCGCCGCGCACTGTTCCTCTCTGCGTGTGCGTGGGGTGATGGCGGTTGCGCCTCTCGCGCAGGCTCCCGCCGCGGCCTTCGAACGACTGAGACTGGCCGCCGACGCAGTGCGTCGGGTGGTACCGGATGCCGTGTGGATGTCGGCCGGTATGTCCGGCGATTTCGTCGAGGCGATCGCGGCCGGCGCGACACACCTGCGGATCGGCACGGCAATCACGGGTCCGAGGCCCGGTCGCCGCTAGCCTCGGACGCAGACGAGCACTCGGGCGAGCAAACGGAGGAATGCGATGTCGAATCCGCTCAAGAAGACCATGGTGTATCTGGGCCTCGCCGATGAGGAAGAGATCTACGACGAGCCGGCGGCCGACGTGCCCGCACGGCGGGAACGCTCGGTGGACAAGGGAGCGGACAGGGCCGCCGACCGCACTGTCGAGAAGGCGGCTCCCATCACGCCGCTGCATCGCCCCGCCGTCGTCCGACAGCCCGTCGCCGGCACGGTCAGTGAGATTCTCACCGTCCACCCGAAGCAGTACCGCGACGCACAACTGATCGCCGAGAACTTCCGCGACGGCATCCCCGTCATCATCAATCTCTCGCAGATGAGCGACGGGGATGCCCGGCGCCTCATCGACTTCGCCAGCGGGCTCTCGCTCGGACTCTACGGTCGTATCGAGCGCGTGACGAGCAAGGTGTTCCTGCTCTCGCCCGAGAACGTCGCGATCTCGGGTGACGGCACGGTGGCTCAGGCCGACCCCGAGGCCGCGCCTTTCCCGCAGTAATCGTGGAGATCGTACGCCTGGCGGCATCCGTCGTCGACGTTCTGCTCCTCGTCTACATCCTGCTGCTGCTGGCGCGACTGATCCTCGAGTACATCCCGATGTTCAACCGCCAGTGGCGCCCGCGCGGCGTCGGTCTCGTTCTCGCCGAGGCCGTTTTCACCGTGACCGATCCGCCGTTGCGGTTCTTCCGTCGCCTTGTCCCACCGCTGCGTCTGGGACCGGTCGCGCTGGACCTCGGCTTTCCGATCACGATGATCGCGTGTGTCGTGCTGCTGTCGATCGTCCGTGTCATCGAGCGCCTGTGACGCTCGCCTCGCACACGCACAAGCGGCGGACTATGCTGAACCCGTATGACTCGCCGAGCGGGTCGCCCGCAATCGGCCCGCGTCGTGAGCCCCGAAAGAGGAAACACCATGGCTTTGACCCCCGAAGATGTCGTCACCAAGCAGTTTCAGCATGTCCGCTTCAAGGAAGGCTTCGACCCGGACGAGGTCGACGACTTCCTCGACGAGATCGTCGTCGAGTGGCGTAAGACCATCGCCGAGAACGAAGAGTTGAAGGCCAAGCTCGCCGCGTACGAGTCCGGCCAGGCGCCTGCTGCCGCTCCGGTTCCGGAGCCGGTCGCCGCGCAGCCCGCGCCCGAGCCGGAGGTCGTCGAAGAGACTCCTGCACAGGTCGCCACCGCGCCGAACGGCGTTGCGGCGTCGGCCGGCATCATCGAACTCGCCCAGCGCCTGCACGACGAGCACGTCGCCGACGGCATCGCGCAGCGCGACAAGCTGATCTCCGAGGCGGAGACCAAGGCGGCATCGATCGTGGCCGAGGCCGAGGCGAAGGGCCGCGACGAGATGGCACGTCTGGAGAGCGAGCGTTCGTCGCTCGAGGGCCGCATCGCGGAACTCCGCCAGTACGAGCGCGAGTACCGGACCCAGCTTCGGAGCTTCATCGAGACCCAGCTCCGCGACCTTGACGCGTCCGGTTCACCGTCGGGCGCAACGCCGGTCTCGGCGTCCTGAACCCGGTGGCGGATCGCACGATACGGCGTCCCGCACTGCTGTCCCGGCCGGCGGCCGGCACCCTCGTCGCGATCCTCGCGGCGACGGTGCTGGCCGCCGACCAGTTCTCCAAGCATCTCGCCCTTGCACACCTCCCCGATCGGGAGTCCGTCGAGGTGTGGGGCGAGTTCCTCCAGTTCTACCTGACGCGAAACCCCGGCGCGGCTTTCTCGTTCGGCGAGGAGGTCACGTGGGTGTTCACGCTCGTGCTCGCTGCTGCGGCAGTCGTCATCGTCGTGCTCGCCGTCACCCGGGTCCGGTCTCGCGCCTGGGCGATCGTGCTCGGCCTGCTGCTCGGCGGCATCCTGGGAAACCTCACTGATCGGCTGCTGCGCGATCCCGGCTTCCTCGTCGGCCATGTCGTCGACTTCATCAATACGCCGTGGATGTGGCTGGGTTTGAATCCGGCGATCTACAACGTCGCAGACATGTTCATCGTGACGATGATGATCAGTGTCGCTCTTCTCGTGCTCCGTGGTCGGCGCCTCGACGGTACGCGAGAAGGCGACGGCGGGTCCGAGGGCGCCGACACGGTGACCGTGTCGCAGGATGCCGGGACCACGGTGTCGGACCCGCGTGACGTTCACGACGCGCGGGGCGAGGTCTGACGTGCCCTCCCGCAGCATCCCGGTCCCGGCCGGACTCGACGGTGTGCGCGTCGACGCGGCGCTGGCGAAGATGCTCGGATTCTCCCGGACGTTCGCGGCCGAGGTCGCCGAAGCGGGGGGAGTGCGCTTGGACGGGCGGTCGGTCGGTAAGTCCGACCGACTGCGGGCGGATGGCTGGCTCGAGGTCGATTGGCGGGAGCGGCGCGAGCCGGAGATCGTTCCGCTCGCCGTCCCCGACCTCGGGATCGTCTACGACGATGACGACATCGTGGTGGTCGACAAGCCGGCGGGCGTCGCGGCGCATCCGTCGCTCGGCTGGGACGGGCCGACCGTTCTCGGTGCGCTCGCTGCAGCGGGCTTCCGCGTCGCGACGACGGGAGCTGCGGAGCGGCAGGGCATCGTGCACCGGCTCGACGTCGGTACCAGCGGGTTGATGGTGGTTGCGAAGTCGGAGCGCGCTTACACGGCTCTCAAGCGTGCCTTCAAGGACCGGGAGGTCGACAAGATCTACCACGCGGTGGTGCAAGGTCACCCCGACCCGCTCGCGGGTACGATCGACGCACCCATCGGGCGCCACCCCGCGCATTCGTGGAAGTTCGCCGTCACCCCCGACGGCAAGGACTCGGTCACCCACTACGAGACGATCGAGGCGTTCCCGGGGGCGTCGCTGCTGGAGATCCACCTCGAGACCGGCCGGACGCATCAGATCCGGGTGCATATGGCCGCCCACCGGCATCCCTGCGTCGGTGATCCGCTGTACGGCGCGGACCCGACGCTGTCGCAGCGCCTCGGCCTTGCGCGCCAGTGGCTGCACGCGCATGAGCTCTCTTTCGTGCACCCGGTGACGACGGACTGGGTGACTTTCGCGTCGGACTACCCCGCCGACCTCGCGCACGCGCTCGAGGTGTTGCGCGGGGACTAGCCGGCTCGCGCGGTGGGGCACCGGTCAGTTCTCTCCGGCCAGCGCCTCCGCGGCAGCACCCGGGACAACGACGATCGGAACCGGGGCATTGCGCAGGATCTTGGAGGACCGGGAGCCCAGAAACACTCGGGCAACGGGTCCGCCGCGGCTGGAGCCGATCACCAGCACGTCGCCTTCGGCCCAGCCGGCGTCATCGATCGCCTCGGG
The DNA here is from genome assembly GCF_049661145.1 of Microbacterium sp. GTDB lineage: Bacteria > Actinomycetota > Actinomycetes > Actinomycetales > Microbacteriaceae > Microbacterium. The sequence continues at coordinate 9,411 of NZ_JBASZT010000237.1, read as the reverse complement.
CCACGAGTATCCCTGGCCCAGCACGGCATCCAGCTCCCCGGGAACGCCTGGCAGCTGCCGGAGCGCGTCGAGCTCGGTCTGGATGGACTCCTCCGCGCGCTTTGCCCACTGCTCGACGACGAGGTCGTCTTCGCCTCCCACGACGGCGTCGGCGAACAGCGTCGTCGGGCGGACCGCGAACGCCGCGAGCCGAAGCGATGCGCTCACCCGCGCAGACACCTTCGCCGCCGCCTGGACGAGCTCGCGCCCGGCCCGGCGTCCAGGAAGACATTGCTGGAGCCGACGAACAGGCCGGCGCCGATCACGCCGCCGATCGCGATCATCGAGAGCTGGCGTTGACTGAGACCCTTGTGGAGTTCGGGCGATCCGGCCATGGTGATCCTCTCGTGGGCTGTCCGGCGGGGTCACGGTGCGTCCCCGTGTTGGGCACCACGCTCTCGGGCCGGACAGACATGCACAAGGCTCGTGCGTCACTCGTAGTCTGAACGTAACCTGTGCGTGATCTGACGGCGGGCGCCCCGATGACGGAGCCGTCGGCATCCTGCGGGCCGACACGAGCTTCCCGACGAGGGCGTCTCGCCCGCGTCGGGTGGCTGGATCTTCGCCGAGCCGACGCGCGTTGTCGCATGCGCGCGTCGTTGCGCGGCCACATGCGTCGGGTGGCGGCTGGACGGCAGCGAGCGTCAGCGTCCGCCCGCGAAGGATGCCGGGTCGTCTTCGGCGATCGCGAGAGCGATCTTGCGGACGTGGAACTGCTCGACCTCGGCGAGTTCGCCCAGCCCGTACCAGCCGACCTCGGTGAGTTCGCCGTCGGCGGGATGCGGGTCGCCCGAGACCCAGTCGCACCGGAACACGAGGTCGAGATAGTCTGCTTGGTCGCCGTTCGCGTACACGATGCGCGGGATCTGCTGCACGAGCGCGAGCCGCGTCGCGCGCACGACGATGCCGGCTTCTTCGAGACATTCGCGCACGGCGGCATCCGCCGGCTCCTCGCCGGGATCGACGATCCCCGATACGCACTGCCACGCGCCGTTGTCGGCGCGCTTGCCGACCAGCACCTTCTCGTCCTTGAACACGACGGCGGTGACGCCGACGAGGGGGAGCGGGGCGTGGCCGATCTTCTCGCGCAACGTCAGGACGAACTCGGGGGTGGTCATGTCTCCAGGCTACGGGCGCGAGACTGCGCGTGCCGGTCTGGTCCGCTCCGTCGAAGCGGTGTCGGAGGCTGCGACGTAGACTCGATCCGTGGCATCCGACTCCTTCGTACATCTGCATGTGCACAGCGAGTACTCGATGCTCGACGGCGCCGCCAAGATCGGCGCGATGACGAGAGCGGCGGCCGAATACGGGATGCCGGCGATCGCGGTCACCGACCACGGCAACACCTTCGCGGCGTTCGAGTTCTACAACGCGGCGAAGGCTTCCGGTGTCAATCCGATCATCGGCCTCGAGGCATACGTGACTCCCGGCACTCACCGCAGCGACAAGTCACGCGTGGCGTGGGGGTCGCCCGAACAGAAGAGTGATGACGTCTCGGGTGGCGGTGCCTACACGCACATGACCTTGCTCAGCGAGAACACCGCAGGAATGCACAACCTCTTCCGGCTCAGTTCGCTGTCGAGCATGGAGGGCTACTACTTCAAGCCCCGCATGGACCGGGAACTGCTGCAGACTTACAGTAAGGGGCTCATCGCCACGACCGGCTGCCCCTCGGGGGAGGTGCAGACCCGGCTGCGGCTCGGGCAGTACGACGCCGCGCGAGCGGCCGCGGCGGAGTTCCAGGACCTGTTCGGCAAGGAGAACTACTTCGCCGAGATCATGGACCACGGGCTGTCGATCGAGCGCCGCATCATGACCGATCTGCTGCGGATCGCGAAGGATCTCGACATCCCGCTGGTCGCCACGAACGACTCTCACTACACGCACCGGCACGAGGCCGATGCGCACGCGGCACTGCTGTGCGTGCAATCAGGGTCGACGCTCGACGATCCCAACCGGTTCAAGTTCGACGGCGACGGCTACTACATCAAGACGGCGCAGGAGATGCGGCAGTTGTTCCGCGATCACCCCGAGGCCTGCGACAACACGTTGCTGATCGCGGAGCGCTGCAAGGTCGAATTCGATACGTCGGCCAACTACATGCCACGCTTCCCGGTGCCGGATGGCGAGACCGAGGGAAGCTGGCTCGTCAAAGAGGTCGAGAAGGGCCTGCACTATCGGTATCCGGCTGGAATCCCCGATCAGGTCCGCAAGCAAGCCGAGTACGAGACTGACATCATCCTGCAGATGGGGTTTCCCGGGTATTTCCTCGTCGTCGCCGACTTCATCAACTGGGCGAAGGACAACGGCATCCGCGTGGGCCCCGGCCGCGGCTCGGGTGCCGGGTCCATGGTGGCCTACGCGATGCGCATCACCGACCTCGACCCGCTCGAGCACGGCCTGATCTTCGAGCGCTTCCTCAACCCCGATCGCGTGTCCATGCCCGACTTCGACGTCGACTTCGACGACCGCCGTCGCGGGGAGGTGATCGAGTACGTCACCGACAAGTACGGTTCCGAGCGCGTCGCCCAGATCGTCACCTACGGCACGATCAAATCGAAGCAGGCTTTGAAGGATGCCGGGCGCGTGCTCGGTTTCCCCTTCAGCATGGGCGAGCGGCTGACGAAGGCGATGCCGCCGCCGGTGATGGGCAAGGAGATGGAGCTCGGCGGCATGTTCAGCCCCGAGCACACGCGGTACAAGGAGGCTTCGGAGTTCCGCACCCTCATCGAGACCGACCCCGAGGCCAAGACCGTCTTCGACCGGGCGCTGGGTCTCGAAGGGCTCAAGCGCCAGTGGGGTGTGCATGCGGCGGGCGTCATCATGTCCAGCGAGCCCCTCCTGGACATCATCCCGATCATGCGCCGTGAGCAGGACGGCCAGATCGTCACGCAGTTCGACTATCCCTCGTGCGAGGCGCTCGGCCTCATCAAGATGGACTTCCTTGGCCTGCGCAACCTCACGATCATCTCCGACGCTCTCGAGAACATCCGGATGAACCGGGGGGAGGAGATCGACCTCGAGCACCTGCCGCTCGACGACCGCGCCGCATACGATCTGCTGACCCGCGGTGACACGCTCGGGGTGTTCCAGCTCGACGGCGGGCCGATGCGTGCGCTGCTGCGTCTCATGAAGCCCGACAACTTCGAGGACATCTCCGCTGTCATCGCGCTGTATCGCCCCGGCCCGATGGGTGCGAACTCCCACACCAACTACGCGTTGCGCAAGAACGGGGCGCAGCCGATCACCCCCATCCACCCCGAGCTCGAGGAGCCGCTGCGCGACATCCTCGACACGACCTACGGCCTGATCATCTATCAGGAGCAGGTCATGGCCATCGCCCAGAAGGTCGCCGGGTTCTCCCTCGGTCAGGCCGACATCCTGCGCCGCGCGATGGGCAAGAAGAAGAAGTCCGAACTCGACAAGCAGTACGAGGGCTTCTCGGGGGGCATGCAGGAGCGCGGCTTCGGTGACGGGGCCATCCAGGCGCTGTGGGACATTCTGCTGCCCTTCTCGGACTATGCATTCAACAAAGCGCACTCCGCCGCGTACGGCCTCGTGTCGTATTGGACGGCATACCTGAAGGCTCACTATCCGGCCGAGTACATGGCGGCGCTGCTGACGAGCGTCGGCGACTCGAAGGACAAGATGGCGGTATACCTCAACGAGTGCCGCCGCATGGGCATCAAGGTGCTGCCGCCCGACGTCAGCGGGTCGATCCGATACTTCGCCGCTGTCGGCGACGACATCCGCTTCGGGCTCGGCGCCGTGCGTAACGTCGGCGCGAACGTCGTCGAGGGTATCGTCGCGGCCCGCGCTGACGGTCCGTATACCGGGTTCCACGATTTCCTTGCCCGAGTGCCCGTGCACGTCGCCAACAAGCGCGCGATCGAGTCCTTGATCAAGGCCGGCGCCTTCGACTCACTCGGGTCCACCCGCCGCGCGCTCATGGAGATCCACGAGGACGCCACAGAGCAGGCCGTCCTCGACAAACGGCGCGAGGCCAACGGCGAGGTCGGTTTCGACTTCGACAGTCTGTGGGGCGAGGACGAGCCGCAGCAGGTGCAGAAAGTGCCCGATCGCCCGGAATGGACGAAGAAGGACAAGCTCGCCTTCGAGCGGGAGATGCTCGGACTGTACGTCTCGGATCATCCGCTGGCCGGTCTGGAGATTCCACTGGCCAAACACGCATCCACGTCGATCCACGACCTGCTCGCGTCCGACGACGTGAACGACGGCGATATCGTGACGGTGGCGGGCCTTGTCACGAGCGTGCAGCACCGGGTCGCGAAGCAGAGCGGCAACCCGTACGCGATGATCACGGTGGAGGATTTCGACGGCGAGGTCACCGTGATGTTCATGGGCAAGACATACGGCGAGTTCCAGACCATGCTTGTCGCCGACTCCATCCTCGTGGTGCGCGGGCGGGTCTCACGCCGCGACGACGGACTGAATCTGCACGGACAGTCGGCGTTCTCGCCGGACCTCGGCTCGGTGGATGCCGCGGGCCCGCTCGTGCTGCTCATGCCAGAGCATCGGGCGACCGAGTCGACGATCGGACAACTCGCAGACGTGTTCTCGCGGCATCCCGGCAGCACCGAGGTGACACTCAAGCTCCACAAGGGCGGCGTTGCAAAGGTCTTCGAGGTCCCCGCGCAGGTGGGGGTCACCGTCGATCTGTATGGCGAGTTGAAGGGTCTTCTCGGACCCCAGTGCCTCGGGTGAGCGTCAGCGCGACGGGTAGGATCGGAAGCGAGTTTTCCGTTCCGGAAGGATGCGCACCGTGACCGACGAGAAGAACACCCCCGACGTCGCAGACAGTGACGAGGAGTTCGCCTTCGATTCTCTCGCCGAAGCGTTCGAAGCGGCCACCGACGGCCCCAACGGCGTGGACGAGAGTGCGCCGCCGCAGTACGGCGTCGGCCCGTTCTCCGTGCGCGAGGTCGCGCTCGGCGCCGTCTGGCTGGTCGCCTTCGTCGTCTCCTTCTTCCCCATCTACGACTACGGTCGTTCCGGGACAGGCCCTTCGGTGTGGAACGGCATCGATTGGGTACTGACGATCGGCGCACCCACGTTGGCGGTGTTCCTTCTGGGCCTGCGTCGGCTGTCTCCGCAGGGCATTCGTCGTGTCGGGTCGCTCGGGATCGACCAGTTCGCCTCGGTCGCCTTCTCTGTCTCGGCGATCGTCTGGCTGGGCCTGCTGTGGAGTTCGTTCGTCTCTTTCTCGGGAACCGGCGTCTTCCTGTCGACGTGGGTGGTGTGGGTGCAGTTCATCCTCATGCTGGCGGGGGTGGTCCTGACCGTGTTCGCGCCGTTACTCCCCACGATCGGCGACGACTTCCGGCACCGCCCTGAGGTCCCCGCGCACCGCTACGCGAGTCCGGCCCGCCCGGTGGTGGCGCGACCTGCGGCTCCTCGTCCCGAGCCGCAGGCGGCGAACGCCGACGCGGAGGCAGAAGCCGACGCGACTGAGGCGTCCGACGCGACGCCGACGGCGGAGGCTTTCTCCGGTCCGGACGACGATGTCGCGACCGACTCCGTCGCCGACACGCCGACCGTGGAAGCCGAGGAGGTCTCGGCACCCTGGGCATCCCAGGCCTTCTGGGCTCTCGTTCCGGTCGACCGCGACGTGGTCGACGAGAACGGCCAGCCGCTGTTCTCGATCGGTCCGACGGCGTGGGCCTTGGTGATCGAGGACCGCGCCGACACGTTCGTCGTCCGCCATGAGGACGGCCGCATCGGATACCTCAGGGACGTCTCCGGCGTCACCCGCGGGTAATCTGGACCGATGCTCCGCACCATCGACCTGCGCGGTCGCGTTCTCGGCACGCCTGAGTTGTTGGCGGCCGTGCCCCGTGCCGTCGCCGCGCGTGATGAGGCTCTCACCGTCGCCGCGCGCATCGTGCATGACGTCGCGGCGCGGGGCGAGGACGCGTTGCGCGAGCAGGCAGCGCAGTTCGATGGCGTGCGCGACCACGACATCCGCGTGCCGCGGGCACACCTCGATGACGCCATAGCCTCCCTCGAGCCCGAGGTTCGCGCCGCCCTGGAGGAGGCGATTCGCCGGGTGCAGAAAGCCTCCGCCGCACAGGTGCCGCCGGCGCGGGTGACCCTGCTGGGAGACGGCGCTCGCGTGGAGCAGCGGTGGCTTCCGGTGGCGCGGGTCGGAGTGTATGTTCCCGGCGGCAAGGCCGTCTACCCCTCCAGTGTCGTCATGAACGTCGTCCCCGCGCAGGTGGCCGGTGTCGCTGAGGTGGCGCTCGCCTCACCGCCGCAGGCGGAGTTCGACGGGCGCGTGCATCCGGTCATCCTCGCCGCAGCGCGGCTGCTCGACGTCACCGAGGTGTACGCGATGGGCGGGGCCGGCGCGATCGGCGCATACGCGTACGGCGTGCCCACCCTCGGCCTCGAGCGGGTGGACGCGATCTCCGGGCCGGGAAACAACTTCGTCGCTCTCGCCAAACGGGTCGTCGCCGGGATGGTCGGCACCGACTCCGAGGCGGGTGCGACGGAGATCCTCGTCGTCGCGGACGAGAAGGCCGATGCCGACTGGGTCGCCGCGGACCTCGTGAGCCAGGCGGAGCACGATGAGCAGGCGGCTGCAGTGCTCGTGACGCCCTCCGCCACGCTGGCGGAGGCGGTCGCCCAGCGGGTCGCGGATCGGGCCGCGCGGACCCGACACGCGAACAGGATCGCCGAGGCGCTCGCCGGGCCGCAATCGGCGATCGTTCTCGTCGACGACCTGGCCGCTGCGACCGCGTTCAGCAACGTGTACGCTCCGGAACACCTCGAGTTGCACCTCGACGGTCTCGCGCCGGGTGATCCGCGAGCGGACGCGTTCGTCAGTGCCGGTGCCGTGTTCGTGGGCGGCCACTCTCCGGTGAGCCTCGGCGACTACCTCGCCGGCAGCAACCATGTCCTTCCCACCGGGGGGCAGGCCCGCTATGCGTCCGGCCTGTCGGCATCCACGTTCCTGCGTCCGCAGCAGGTGATCGCCTACGACCGCGACGCGTTGGCGGAAGTTCGAGACGCCATCGTCGCGTTGGCGGCCACCGAGGCGCTCCCCGCCCACGGCGAGGCCGTCGTAGCGCGGTTCGAGCACGATGGCCCTCTGCACGGTGGTCCCGAGCACGACAGTGGGGAGCGCTAGCGTGCACTGCCCGTTCTGCCGCCACGCCGATTCTCGCGTGATCGACTCGCGCACCAGCGACGATGGCCTGAGCATCCGCCGCCGCAGGCAATGCCCCGAGTGCGGGGGACGGTTCTCGACGATCGAGACCGCCAGCCTCAACGTGATCAAGCGTTCCGGTGTCATCGAGCCGTTCAGCCGCGAGAAGGTCATGTCGGGCGCCCGCAAGGCATGCCAGGGCAGACCCGTCACCGAGGCGGACCTCGCCGTGCTGGCGCAGGCGGTCGAAGAGACCGTGCGCCAGACCGGATCCTCCCAGATCGACACGAACGAGATCGGCCTCGCGATCCTCGGCCCGCTGCGCGAGCTCGATGAGGTCGCCTATCTGCGGTTCGCGAGCGTTTACCAGGCATTCGAGTCCCTGGAAGACTTCGAGTCCGCGATCGCGCAGCTGCGCGCCGACCATGCCGCCGCCACGTCCTCGGCTGCGGCCGACGCCGGGTAGCCCGACATGTACCCGTTCATCTTCCGCACCGTCTTTTCGCGCATGGATCCCGAGCGCGCCCACCACCTTGTGATCCCGGTCATCCGTGCGCTGGGCATCTGGCCCCTCGCGCCGATCGTGCGTGCCGTGACCCGCCCCGACCCGAGTCTTCGTACCGAAGCGCTCGGCCTCGTGTTCGACTCGCCGTTCGGTGTGGCGGCGGGCTTCGACAAGAACGCCGTCATGAGCGAGGGTCTCTACGCCCTCGGCTTCGGCCATGTCGAGGTCGGCACCGTCACGACGGTGGCGCAGCCGGGCAACCCCAAGCCGCGACTGTATCGGCTGATCGCCGACCGCGCCCTCATCAACCGGATGGGCTTCAACAACGCCGGTGCCGCCGTGGCGGCCGACCGCCTGCGTCGTTCGCGCCGCCGCCGGCAGCGGGCCGTCCTCGGCGCGAACATCGGCAAGAGCCGCATCGTCGACGTCGAATACGCCACGGCGGACTACGTCACGAGCACGAAGCTCATCGCACCGGTCGCTGACTACTTGGTGGTCAACGTCTCGTCGCCGAACACGCCGGGACTGCGCGGCCTGCAGGCCGTCGAGTCCCTGCGGCCCTTGCTGGAGGCGGTGAGGGATGCCGCGAGCGCGACACCGCTGCTCGTGAAGATCGCCCCGGACCTGCCCGACGACGAGGTCGAGGCCATCGCCCGGCTGGCGGTCGACGTCGGCCTGGCGGGGATCGTCGCAACGAACACGACGATCTCCCGCGAGGGACTGTGGACGGATACTGGCGCGGTCGCCGCGGTGGGTGCCGGTGGGCTGTCGGGGGCACCGCTGAAGGTGCGCGCGCTGGAGGTGCTGCGCCTCGTGCGCGCCGCTGTCCCGACCGGGTTCTGCGTCATCTCCGCCGGGGGTGTGGAGACCGCCGCCGACGTGCGGGAACGCCTCGATGCGGGCGCCGACCTCGTGCAGGGCTACACCGGGTTCATCTACCGTGGCCCGCTGTGGGCGCGCCAGATCAACAGTGAGTTGGCGCGCATCAATGCGGGCAAAGCCGCGTTGATGCGCACCAACTCAGGTTGAGTAGCGCGCGGAGCGCGCGTATCGAAACCCGGTTCGCCGCTCGGTCGAGCGACAGGGGCGCCGTCAGACGGGACGTTGACCGCGCTTCACCTGGGGCTTCGGCAGCCGCATGAAGCGCATCTGGACCGAGCGCATCGCGGCATACCAGCCGAGACCCTTTTCGGTGCGGTCGCCGAACTTCGCACGGGTGAGCTTCTTGACGCGGATGCTGGTGAAGATCATGTCGGCCACGACGAACATGATGAAGATCCACAGACCGACGAAGCCGTAGTAGGCGATCTCGGTGTTCGGGACGAGGCCGAGCACGATGACCACCAGCATGAGCGGCATGAGCAACTCGCCGGCGTGCCACCCGGCATCCACATAGTCGCGAGCGAACCGTCGCTGCGGACCTTTGTCACGCAGCGGAAGGTACCTCTCGTCGCCGTTGGCCATGCCGATGCGCGCCTTCTCGCGTTGCGCGGCGAGGTCGGCCTTGGCACGGGCTCGCGCTTCTTTCGTGTCGGCGACGAGGGGTCGCTTGCGCGCCGCCTCCCGCTCCGCGCGGGACGGCGTCGGGCGGTGCTTGCCGGGGCCGGCGGGGACCTCGGGAGCGGTGTCGGGGGCGGCGGAGTTCTTGGCCACGGGGAGAACCTCGGTGTCTGGCTCGGTGCGGAGCGCCGGTGCGGGC
>NZ_JBASZT010000236.1:0-49150 GCF_049661145.1 Microbacterium sp. | reverse complement strand
CTGCGCGACCCTCGGGGCGGAGGTGCGGGTGTCCCTGCCGGATGGCACGACGCTGCACGGCGTGGCCCGCCTCCTCGACCCCGAAGGCCGACTGGTCGTCGTCTCGGACGGGGTCGAGGCCGTCGTTGCGGCGGGCGACGTCGTGCACGTGCGCTGAGCTCCGGCCGACACGCGGTCGTTCCGGCGCCCCCGCGCTCACAATTCCGGAGAAACGGAGGCGGCCTCGGCGTGTCGGGGGCATAGCGCCCCGGTACCGGGCAAATCTCCGGAGTTGCGAACGGGTACGGCGACCGGACCGGCCCCACAATGGAAAGGTGAGCCAGCCGACCGCATACCCCGGCCGCCCCGCAGCGCCCGCGTCGGGCGTCCCGACTCCGGAACTGCGGATCGCCCGCGTGCGCTCGCACGCCCGCCGGCTGTTCTGGTCGGCGCTCGTGCTCATCGCGGCGGCGGGTGCCGTCGGATATTTCACCGACAATCTGCCGGAGTCGTTCCCGAACTGGATACAGAACTGGATGCTCTGGGCGGTGGCCGGTGTCGTCGTGCTGCTGCTGGTCGTGCTGCCGTTTCTGCGGTGGCTCGGGCATACCTATACGGTGACGACGCGACGCGTCATCGAACAGCGCGGCGTGTTCGGGCGGAGCCGCCGTGAGTTGCTGCACGCCCGCGGATACACGATCTCGGAGCGCCGCGGACCCCTGCAGCGGCTGTGGGGCGCCGGCACCCTCACGCTCACGAGCGGTGCCGACGTGCCGTTGCAGATGAGGAACATCCCTGCGGTGCGCCTCGTGCACGAAGTGCTCAGCGACCAGGTCGAGGTCGGCCAGATCCTCGCGCACCGAGACTCCCAACGGGATTCTCCGTGGGATTCGCACGCGGCCGGTGCCATCGGCGACCCACCACCGTTGCCCTGACCGCGGCATCCCCCGGCCGCACGCATCGACGGGTGGGAGCGAACGCCGCATGCGGACCTGGGAGGATGGATGCGACGGAAGGAAGCACCATGACGCTGACACTCGGGATCGTCGGGGGCGGTCAGCTGGCTCGCATGATGATCGCCCCGGCGGTGGAGTTGGGTGTCGGCATCCGCGTTCTGGCCGAGGAGCCCGGCATGGCGGCCGCGCTCGCCGCCACCGCGACCGGCGATTACCGCGACCTCGAAACGGTCCGGGCGTTCGCGCGTGACGTGGACGTGCTCACGTTCGACCACGAGCACGTGCCGCAGGAGGTCCTTCGCGCGCTCGTCGCGGACGGCGTCGTGGTTCATCCCGGTCCCGGCGCCCTGCAGTTCGCTCAGGACAAGCTGCTCATGCGGGCGAAACTCGATGAGCTCGGCATGCCGCAGCCGGAATGGGCGAAGGTGACGGATGCCGCGGACCTCCAGTCCTTTCTCGACGAGCACCGCGGTCGGGCGGTCGTGAAGACGCCGCGCGGCGGGTACGACGGCAAGGGTGTGCGGGTCGTTGCGAACCCTGACGAGGTCGCCGACTGGTTCCACGACGGCGACCTGCTCGCCGAGGAACTCGTCGACTTCTCGCGCGAGCTCGCGCAGCAAGTGGCGCGGCGGCCCTCCGGCGAGCTCGTCGCGTATCCGGTCGTCGAGACCGTGCAGCGCGGCGGCGTGTGTGCGGAGGCGATCGCCCCGGCACCGCACGCATCGGCACGGCTGACCGAGGTCGCGGCATCCATCGCCACAGCCATCGCGGAGGGGCTCGAAGTGACGGGGATGCTGGCGGTCGAGCTGTTCCAGACGACGGACGACCGGCTGCTCGTCAACGAGCTCGCGATGCGCCCGCACAACAGCGGGCACTGGAGCCAGGATGGGGCGGTGACGGGTCAGTTCGAGCAGCACGTGCGTGCCGTGCTCGACCTGCCGCTGGGCGATCCCGCGCCGCGGCAGCCGTGGGCCGTCATGGTCAACATCCTCGGGGGGCCCGCGGCGGACTCGCTCGACAGTCGGTTTCCCGCGGTGCTCGACGCGCACCCGGCGGTCAAGGTCCACACGTACGGCAAGGCGCCGCGGCCCGGCCGCAAGGTCGGGCACGTCACCGCCGCCGGCGACGACCTGGATGCCGTGGTGTACGAGGCCCGCGCCGCCGCCGCCTTCTTCGACGACTGACGGGGGTTGTGACGCTCGCCTCGTCGCCTTGCTCCTCGCGGGACCGGGAGCGCGTGCCCGTGCGCTCCGCGAGTCGAAACGCCGTGGGCGGGCGGGGGCGCGTGGCGCTCCGGCGATCTTCCAGGCGGCCGTTCTAGCCTGGTCTGGTGACACGGCCCCTCCATTCCTCGGCATCCCCTCTTGTCGGCGTCGTCATGGGGTCCGACTCCGACTGGCGCGTCATGAGCGACGCGTCGCAAGTGCTCAGCGAGTTCACGATCGCGCACGAGGTCGAGGTGGTCTCGGCGCACCGCACCCCCGACAAGCTGTTGCGCTACGGGCGCGAAGCGCGTGAGCGCGGTCTCAAGGTCATCGTCGCCGGCGCCGGAGGGGCGGCGCACCTCCCGGGCATGCTCGCGTCGGTCACTGCGCTTCCGGTCATCGGTGTCCCGGTGCCCCTCGCGACCCTCGACGGACTGGACTCGCTGCTGAGCATCGTGCAGATGCCGGCCGGCATTCCCGTCGCGACCGTGTCGATCGCCGGTGCGAAGAATGCCGGGCTCCTCGCCGCACGGATCCTCGGTACCGCAGACGACCGTCTCGCCGACCGCGTCGAGCAGTATGCGCGCTCCCTCGAGGAGCAGGTCGAGGAGAAGAACCGTCGATTGAAGGGCTCGCTGTGAGTGTCGCGGCTCCGCCCCGGCCGCCGGCGCCGGCGCACGGTGCGGAGAGCGGCGTCATCCTCGGCGACCAGCCGATCCGCCGTCCTGACACGCGGTCGCCGCGGGTCATGACGCGACGGGCGTGGTGGCTGCTCGTCCTGAACTTCCTCGTGCCCGGTTCGGCCCAGGTGCTCGCCGGCAACCGACGACTCGGTCGGTTCGGGCTGGCGGCGACCCTGATCATGTGGGTGCTCGTCGTGTCGACTGTGGTCGTGGCGCTGGTGTGGCCGACCGTGATCTACGACCTGGGGACCAACGGGTTCGTGCTCCTGTTCGTGCAGATCCTGCTGCTCGCCTATGCCGCGCTGTGGGTCGTGCTCACCGTCGACGCGCTGAGGCTCGTGCGTCTGGTGAAGGTGCGCCCCGGGGCGCGGCCGCTCGTCGCGCTCGTCGCGATCGCGGGTCTCGTCGTCGGCTCCGGCGGCGCCGTGTATGCCGCGCAACAGCTTCTCGCGCCCGCGCGCGAGGCCTTGGCATCCATCTTCACGAACAACGCGCCGCCGGTGCCGCCGTCGAACGGGTACTACAACATCCTGCTGCTGGGCGCCGACAGCGGGCTCGGCCGCGACTCGATGCGTTTCGACAGCATCTCGGTGGTTTCGGTGAACGCCGAGACGGGTGCGGTGCACATCAGCGGCATCCCCCGCGATCTCGCGTATGTGCCGTTCGCGGCGGGGCCGATGCAGGACCTGTACCCGAACGGACTGCAGGGCCACGTGTCGAACACGTGCGGCTGGGGACCGGGGATCAACCAGCTGATGAACGCGGTCGAGATCTGTCGCGACGACAGCGGCACGGGACTGTATCCGGATGCTGCCGCGAGCAGTTCCACACCGGCGATCGAAGCGACGAAGGATGCCGCCGAAGGCATACTCGGCATCGAGATTCCCTACTATGCCTTCGTCGACATGAAGGGGTTCGCCGACATCGTCGATGCGCTCGGCGGCGTCGATATCACGGTGCAGGAGCGGCTTCCGAAGGGGGGCGGGCCGGCGTACAGCGGGCAGTCCGCCGAGGAGTGGGCGATTGGCTGGATCGAAGCGGGTCAGCAGCACATGGACGGCGACACGGCACAGTGGTACGCGCGCTCCCGGTACACGACGAGCGACGCCGACCGGATGCGTCGTCAGCGCGAGCTGCAGCAGGCGATCCTCGCGCAGGCCAATCCGGCCAACGTGCTGCTGCGTTTCCAGGAAGTCGCCGCCGCCGGCGAGGACCTCGTGCAGACGGACATCCCGCAGAGCCTGCTCGGGTTCTTCGTGAATCTGGCGGTCAAGGCGAAGGAGCAGCCGGTGCAGACGCTGGAGCTGACCCCCGAAGGCGCCGGGATCGACATCGAGAACCCGAGCCCCGAGGCCTACGCCCACGTGCGCGAGCTGATCCAGCAGGCGTTGTATCCGCCGTCGCCATCGCCGACACCCCAGTCATGACCGCTGTCCTCCGGGTCGTCCTCGACCAGCTCGTGGGGCCGACGGATGCCGACCTGGCCATGGCCTCGCGCGAGCTCTCGCGAGCGCTCGTCGTGACGGCGCCGAAGGACTGCGAGGTCGCGGCGATCGTCCCCGCAGCGGCGTCGCCCGCCGATGCCGACGACGCGCTCGAACGGGCGGTGCCGGGGCTCGCCGAGGTGACGCGCTCCGCGTTGGCGCGGCGGGAACTGGCGGCCTCGTGGCAGCTCGGTATCACCCCGGGCATCGGCGGGGGCATGATCCACTCACCGACGCTGCTGGCTCCGCTGGTCAGACACGACAGGGTGCACGATCACGATCAGACCGTCGTGACGCTTTGGGATCTGGACGCGTGGGAGCGACCCGAGGAGCTCGCGCGGGGTGCCGTCGGCTGGCACAAGGCGATGCTCAAGCGGGCGGTGAAACACGCGGATGCCGTGGTAGTCCCGACGCACGCGGCGGCGGCACGAGTGGGTGAGCTCGGTGCCTTCGGCGACCGGATCCGCGTGATCGCGGGAGCGGCGCCGGCAGGATTCCGCGTGCCGACCGACGAAGTGGGGCGCAGGCGTGGCCTTGCCGTGCCGGATGGGAGCCTGGTGATCGCGGGAACCGCCGCGCCGTCGGCGCGGCTGTCGGACGCCTTCGTCGCCATCGCACGGGCCGGGTCGGACCTGCCGGTCGTCGTGATCGATGCGCCCGAGGATGACGAGCCGGCCGTTCTCGAGCACGCGGCCGCAGCCGGGATCGCAGCGGGACGGGTGCATGTGCGGCGGGTGCGGGACGATGCCGATCGCGCCGCCGTGCTCGCTGGGGCGGTCGCGCTCATCGCGCCGTCGCAGCTGACCGCGTTTCCGTGGCGGGTGGTGGAGGCGCTCGCGGTCGGTGTGCCCGTCGTCGCGGCAGACAGCGACACGCACCGCCAGGTGATCCTCGATGGGGGATTGCTCGCGGCATCCGACGAACTCGGTGCGGGGCTGGCGGCAATACTCGATTCGGTGGCGGCGGTGGAACGCTATGCCGTGCTGGCGGGTGACCGCGGGCGCGCTTTCTCGTGGCGCAGTGCCGCCGAACGGGTCTGGCAGTTGCACGCGGACCTGTAGGACCGTGGCGCCGGGGATCAACGGAGTCGACGTGGATAGGCTGGTCGGATGAGTCATCGAGTCGGCATCGTCGTGCGCACCAAGCAGCGACCGCGGTTCCTGGCTCGCGCTCTTGCCGATATCGCGAACCAGACCTACACGGATGCGGAAGTCCTCGTCGTCAACGACGGCGGGCCCCGGCCCGAAGTGGAGGAGGTCGTCGCGGCCACCGCCATCGCCGGTCGCATCTCGGTGCTCGACACCACGGCTCCCGGAGGCCGGTGCGCGGCGGCGAACGCCGGTATCCGCGCTTCGACGGCGGAGTTCGTCGTGCTGCACGATGACGACGATCTCTGGCATCCGGAGTTCCTCGCGCGTGCCGTCGCCCTCCTGGACGCCGACCCGGACGACGCCGGCGTCATGGTGCCGACCGAGATCGTCTACGAGGAGCCCCACGGCGACGGCTGGCGAGAGACCGGCCGCGTGCCGTTCTGGGCTGGATTGTCGGCGGTGTCGTTCACGAGCCTTCTCGAGGTCAACCGAGCGGTCCCGATCTCCTTCCTCTACCGCCGCGCTGTGCACGAGGAGGTCGGATATTACGACGAGTCCCTCGAAGCGGTCGAGGACTGGGAGTTCTACCTCCGCCTCGCGGCTCGCTATCCCCTCGGATTTCTTCCCGGGCAGGCGCTCGCCTTCTGGACCCAGCGTCCCGGTGTCCGCGGTGCCGACGCGAACAGCATGTTCCAGCTCGCCGCGGAGCACGAGCGAGACGACGCAGTGGTGCGAGATCGCGCGCTGCGCGAGTGGGTCGCGTTGAACGGGCCCGGCCTTCCGCTGTACATCGCGCAGGTCGAGAAGCGTCTCCGCGAAGACTTCGCGCGTGAGCTGGGCGCGCAGTTGGAGCGCCAACGCGAGGCGATCATGCGCGAGATCTACGACCGGCATCCGATCTGGCGACGGTTGCGCAGGCTCCGCCGACGACCGGACGGGTCGCACGCACCGGGTCACTCGTGAACCTGTCGGGCATCCGCGCTCGCGTCCGCGCGTCCCGCGAGATCCCCGGCCTCGGCGCCGTGGTCCGCGCCGCGGACCGGGCATGGTGGTTCCGGGTCATCCGGCGCTCCGGTCTCGCCGATGCGGAGTTCTACGCCGCACAGCTCGGCGCCCGCCGTGTCCCGCGTGACGTCGCGATCTGGCACTATGTCGCCCGCGGCTTCCGCCGCGGACTCAGCCTGAACCCCTTGTTCGATGAGGTCTTCGCCGGTGGCGGGTTGCCGGAGGTCTTCCGCGTCCCCGCCCTCTACGCCTACCTCGTCGGCGAGCGTGAGACGATCGCGGTCCACCCGTGGTGGGACGCCGTCGCCATGAGCCAGTCGCTCGGCGGCGAGCCCGCCCTGGAGCGGGTTTGGGCGGATCCCTCCACCGAGCTCCGGTTGCGCGTGGGTGACCGCGAGGATGCCGTCTCACTCGCCGCGCTGCGGGGGATCGCGATGAGCGCAGCCCGCACCTGGTCGGCTCGAGGCCGCAACCCGCGCGTCGACGGCGCGCCCGTTTCGCCTTCCGGCGCGCCCCTCGCCCTGATCCGGTTCGTCCAGGCCCGGGATCGCCGCTACCACCTCAAGCTCGAACAGGCGGCCCGGTTCGCGCAGTCGGATCGGGCGGTCGCATCGATCGCGTTGGTCGCGCCCGGCGCCTCGCAGTGGATCTCTGCCGCGATGTTCGCCGCCGTCGATCCGGCGGTCGCCGTGCGGCTGCATCCCGCCGGGATCACGTGGGCGCGTGCGGTCGCGGCGGAGCTCGCCGAACGACGGGAGGCGGGATCGACGATCGTCGTGCTCGACGCCCGCGCGGAGTTCGCCGATACCGAGATCGAAGCCCTTGCGGCCGAAGGATGCCGGGCGCTCGCCATCCCCGCGCACCGAGCATTCGATGGGACGCTCGCCGGTCTCGGCGCCGCACAGATCGGCGCGGGGCGGGCGTACCGGATCCTCAGCGATCATCCGTCGGAAGACATCGAGCGCATTCCCGATCGCGTTCTGGGGGTGCCTCTCGCGACCGGTCGGAGCTTCGCGATCGATCGGTCGGCGTACCGCGAGGCCGGCGGTGTGCGCACCAACGGTGGGGACGAATTGGAGGGGTTCTCGAGACGGCTCGCCGGCCTCGGCATCCCTTCTCGCGTCCTGCTGGATGTGGCGCCCGTCCTGGAGGAGCCCGAGCTTGCCTTCCGTCGGGACCGCCGCGCGATGCCGGAGCGCGCGAAGCCGAGCGCGTCGGATCGGCGTCGCGCCGAAGACATCATCGGATGGGCCGGCTTCGAGGTGCGCGGCTGGTCCTTCTCCGATCGGAGATCACCGGTTCCGCAGCTCGCGTGGCGATGCCCCCACCCTGGTGCGCAGCGGTGGGCGATCAAGATCTGCGCGCCGGCGGGGCGTCAAGGGGCGGTGTGGGGTGACACGCACTTCGCGCGCGGTCTCGCCAGCGCTTTGCGGCGGAGAGGGCACACCGTCGTGATCGACGCCTACGACGCCCGCGATCGCGCCACCGGATACCTGGATGACGTGAGCGTCGTGGTGCGCGGGCCCTACCGCATCGATGCGCCGCGCTGGGGTGTGAGCCTGCAGTGGATCATCAGCCACCCCGACGAGATCACGCGCGACGAGGCGGCGGGATTCGACCGGGTGTTCGCGGCATCCGCGGGCTGGTCGCGGCGGAGCTCTGCGCGGTGGCGGCTGCGCATCGATCCGCTTCTCGAGGCCACCGACACGGATCAGTTCTTTCCGCACGGGCTCGAGCGCGGAACCGACATCGTCTTCGTCGGCACCGCTCGCGGCATCCCGCGGCCGAGTGTCGTCGCCCCGCTGGCGGCCGGCATTCCGGTGCGCGTGTACGGGCCCGACTGGCGGCCGTTCGTCCCGCAGTCGGCGATCGCGGCGCAGTCCATCCCGAACGCGGAGCTCCCGGCACGTTACGAGACGGCATCCATCGTGCTCAACGACCAGTGGCCGGTCATGCAGCGCGAGGGCTTCATCGCGATGCGACCCTTCGACGCCGTCGCCGTCGGCGGACGCGTGATCTCGGAGGCCGTCGAGGAGATCGAAGAGCTCTTCGGGGGTGCGGTGGTCGTCTACCGGGATGCCGAGCACCTCATCGAACTGCTGCGCACCGACCCGGCGGAGCTGTTCCCCGCCGACGAGCAGCTCGCGCGGATCGCGGAGCGGATCCGAAGCGATCACTCCTTCGATGCCCGGGCGGCGACTCTCGAGGCTGCGGCGGCGGAGGTCTCGCCGGCGTTCTGAACTGGGTCTGGCGGACCCTCGCCGGTAGGATCGTGGGGGCCTATGAACAAGATAAGAACCCTGTTCCGGAAGTTCGTGTGGCAGATCAACGCGATCCGCCACCGTGACCCGCTCTCCCCACGGACCTTCACCCGGATCTTCGGCGCACCCCGACGCCGAGCCTGGAATGCGAAACGGGTTCCGAAGCGTGTGGTCGTGTTGCGCAGCGACGAGATCGGCGACACCGCGACGACGCTGATGCTGCTGGCCGCCATGCGCGCACAATGGCCGGCCGCGAGACTCCACCTCGTCGTCAAGCCTGGTCCCGCCACCATGTTCCACGCGGCCCCGACCGTGGACCGGCTCGTTCCGTGGGCGCCGATCACCGAAGGCTCGGCGCTGAAGCGTCAGGTGCTCACCGCCCGTCAGGCCCTCCGCCGTTTCGGAGTGCGCGGCTACGACCTCGCCGTCCTTCCCCGCTGGGACTTCGACGACACACCGGTCCGGTACCTCGCAGTGGCCTCTCGGGCGCGATCCGTCGTCGGGTTCGCGCCGGTGCCCGAGCGGGAGCCGGTCTGGCTGGGAGACCAGAGCCAGCTGCTCACCGACGTGATCGAACGGGGGAGCACGCCGCTGCTGACGGTGAACCAGTTGCGGCGGGTGGCCCAGCGCCTCGGCGTGACCTGGTCGGAGCACTATAGTCCGGCTGTCGGCACGGGTCTGTTCGGCCCAGAGGATGCGCGGCGGGTGACCGGTCTCACGGGACTCACGGCCGATCGCGGACTGGTCGTCGGCGTGGGCATCGGAGCGCGCGACGCCAAGCGGCAGTGGCCGGTGACCGATGTCGCCGACGTCATGACTCAGCTCGCCGAGACGCGCCCGGTCACGGTGCTGGTGCTGGGTGGTGATGTCGACCGGGCACGGGGCGCAGAACTGGTTGGCATCCTTCGCGAACGGCATCTCACCGCCATCGACCTCGCGGGAAAGCTCAGCCTGAGCGAGAGCGCGGCGGCGATCGCGCGCTGCGAGTTGTTCCTCGGGAACGACTCCGGCCTCCAACACATCGCCAGCAGCCTGGACATCCCGACGGTCGTCGTCACCTGTCATCCGGCGACGGGGTCGCCCTGGAGCGACAACGCCCCGGAGCGCTTCGGTCCCTGGTCCCGCCGGTCCCGCGTGCTTCAGCCGCCGGCTCCAGCAGCGGGGTGCATGGACGAATGCGTTGCCACCCAGCCGCACTGCATCCGCGCCGTGCACGCCGCGGACGTGGCGGCAGCGGCGGAACAGCTGCTCAGCGAACCGGGCGACTGAATGACCACCTCGTCTGTTCAGTCCGCCCCGTCCGCACAGTGGGTCGCCGCCTCACCCCGACCACGGAGAGAATCACCATGACTGTGTCGCCCCTGAGCCCGCACGATGTTCTCGGCTTCGAGTCCACACAGGTCATCGTCGTCGGAGATGCGATGCTCGACCGGTACGTCGATGGCACCGTGAACCGGATCTCGCCCGAGGCTCCCATCCCCGTGCTGCAGGTGCAACGCGATCGCAGTGTCGCCGGCGGAGCGGCCAACACCGCCATGAACGTCGCCGCACTCGGGGCGGCAACCACGCTCATCGCCTCGTGGGCCGAGGATGAGCCCGGTCGCGAGCTGGAGCGGCTGCTCGCGGCGTCCGACGTCAGCGCCGTCCGTATTGCCCGCGGCAATGCGCCGACGATCGAGAAGCTGCGGGTGGTCGCCGGTCAGCAGCAGATCGTGCGGGTGGACCGAGAAGACACCGTGGACCTCGATGAGGCCGGCAGAGCCGCCGTCGTCGCAGCCGTGGAGCAGGCGATCCGTCCGGGCGTGCCCGCCGCGATCGTGATCTCCGACTACGCTAAGGGGCTCGTAGGGTCCGAGCTGGTGGAAGCGATCATGGCGACCGCGCGAGACCACCGGATACCGGTGGTGGTCGACCCGAAGTCGTCCGACATCCGGAAGTACCGCGGAGCGACGATCGTCAAGCCGAATTTCGCCGAGGCCATCCAGATGGCGCGGATGCCGGCATCCTCTTCGCCCGATGAGGCCACCCTCGATGTGATCGCAGAGCGACTTCTCGTGGACGGGGTCGCGGCGCTGGCGATCTCGCTCTCGGCCGTCGGGGTGGATTTGATCGAGGGCGCGTCGCGCACCCGCATTCCGACCCGTGCCCGACTCGTCTCCGACGTGTCGGGGGCGGGTGACTCGATGATCGCCGGTATCGCCGTGGGCCTTGCGAGCGGCCTGACGACGCTCCAAGCGGTCCAGGCCGGGAACATGGCGGCGGGCATCGCGTGCGGTCGCCCGGGGACGGCCGTCGTCACGAGCGTCGATCTGCTCAACGAGATGCTCATCGAGGTGTCTCCCGACAGGCGCCCGGGGATGGTCGAGGACTGGCAGGAGCTCGCGAGGTTCGTGGCCATCGAGAAGGCGGCGGGAAAACGCGTCGTGTTCGCCAACGGGGTCTTCGATCTGCTGCACGCGGGACACGTCGCGCTCCTGCGCGAGGCGAGATCGCTCGGTGACGTGCTGGTGGTGGGTGTCAACTCGGATGCCTCCACCTCGCGGCTGAAGGGGCCCACGCGTCCGCTGCAGCCGCAGTCGGATCGCATGGCCGTGCTCGATGCCGTGCGCTACGTCGACTTCGTCACCGTGTTCGAGCAGGACACGCCGCGGGAGCTGATCCGAACGATCCAGCCCGACGTCATCGTGAAGGGGTCCGACTATCGCCCCGACCAGGTCGTCGGCGGCGACGACGCGAAGGCGTGGGGCGGTAGCGTTCACATCGTCACCCTGCTCGACGGCGTCTCGACCACCCGGCTTGCGCAGGGGCAGCAGGTACGCCGCGGCTGAGGCCGTCTCTCACAACGAAGTAAGGACCCACCATGACCATCGTCCAGGACAACCTCCTCGAGAACGCGCAGCGCATGACGGCGCTCGCCGAAGACGCGGAGTTCGGTGCGACCTTTGATCGAGCGGCCGGGATGATGGTGTCGAGTCTGCGAGAAGGTGGCACCATCTTCGCCTGCGGCAACGGTGGTTCCATGACGAACGCCCAGCACTTCGCGGAAGAGTTGACGGGCCGCTTTCGCGGCGATCGTCCTGCGCTTCGCGCTATGGCGATCTCCGACCCGTCGCACCTCACCTGTGTCGCCAACGACTACGGCTACGAGTACGTGTTCTCGAAGTTCCTCGATGCGTTCGCGAAGCCCGGTGATGTCCTCTTCGCGTTGAGTACCAGTGGGAAGTCGCCGAACGTGTTGCGAGCCGCGGAGTCGATGAAGGCCGCGGGTGGCATCGTGGTTGCTTCATCCGGAACGGCGGGGACGCCGCTCGGACACTTGGCAGATGCGTCGTTCGTCCTGGGCAGGAGCCGCTGGGCGGACCGAATCCAGGAGGCCGAACTCGTGGTGATCCACTCCCTGATGCAGGCCATCGAGGACGGCTTCGGATACTCGGCGAAGTAGTCGCGACCGCTATTCAGATGGTAACAGCGGCGCAATTGCCGCTGCGAAAGCGGCGAGGCTCAGGTATGTGCCGTCCGCGAGGGGATCGTCGATGGCACTGATCCTGAAGACCGCGCACCCGCCGGTGACGACCCGGAGCCGCCGCCCCATCTCGACATCGGAGTCGGTGTCACCTACCATCACCGAAAGCGACCCGTCGATCTCGGGATTGACGTCCAGATAGGCCCTGGCCATGCCCGTCCTCGGTTTTCGGCAGTCGCAGCGATCTTCCGCCAGATGGATGCACGATGTCACGGCATCGATACGACCGCCGGACTCGGCGACGGCCCGAAGCATCCGATCGTGTATGTGCGAGAGATCGTTCTCGGTCATGAGACCCTTGCCCACACCCTGTTGATTGGTGACGACCACGATGCGCGGCGCCCACCGTGCGAGTGTCCGGAGCGCATCCAAGGCACCGGGGACGAACTCGAAGTCGGACCAGCTGCGGACGTAGCCGCCCATGATCCGTGCATTGACGACGCCGTCGCGATCGAGGAATAGACACCAGGACCTGTTTGCGCGCGCGATCACGGCGGACATCAAGGCAGTCCCAGTCATGCGTGAACCGTAGCAGTCTGATGTCACCGCCCTCGTCTTCACCGCATAGGATTCCAGAGTGCAGGACAGGGTGGGGCACACGGGATTGATGGTCGTTCGGTTCTGTTTAGCTCGGCGTGCGCGCTGGGAACTCGCCGCGGTGACCCTGGTGATCGCGTTGATCACGCTCGTCTTTGCTGGTGGCTCCTACTTTCAGCGCGACGACTTGTTCTTCGCGCAGTACCTGGAAGTGAACCCCATCAACGCAGACTTGTTCGTGCGGTCATGGTTCGGTCACCTCATGCCCGGTTACATTGCGAGTGTCGTCGCGTTCCTGGGCGTTTTTGGGTTGTCCTGGCCGGCGGCACTCATAGCCGCGGCGATGATCCACGCGGGTGCGTTCGTGGCGTTCTCCCGCTGTCTCGATGCCGTCCTCGGCCCTGTGCGGATGAACGTCATCGCCGGGCTGGCATTCTCGCTGTCGCTCGGACCGATGGCCGTGAGACTGTGGTGGGCGGCCACCCTCAACAACACCTTCGCCCTCGCCCTCGGCCTCGCAGTGCTGGGATGCGCGACGCGCTGGATCATAACCCGTCGCATCGCCCACCTCGTTGCGGCGCTGCTTCTGTATGTCGTTGCGCTCTCGATGAGCGAGAAGAACCTGCTCTTCTCGCTGCACATAATTGCCTGGTGCGTTCTCGTGGTGTGGTGTGGCCGCCCGCTTCGCCACCGCCTGCACGACCTCATACGAACGTGGCCGCTGTGGCTCGGTCTGGGAGTGCTGTCGCTCATCGATGTCGTCATCTTCCTCGGTGGGGGATACGTCGATGAGTCGGGTGCGTCGCCGAGCCTTGCGTTCTCGCTCGACTTCATCGTGCACAGCATCGTCGGCGGCCTCATTCCGTCGCTGTTCGGCATCGATATGGTGGACCAGCCGACCTCGCTTCTTGATCCTCGTGTGGTCGTCACTGTGCTTCTGTTCGCCCTCTTCGTCGCGTGGACAATCGTGCGGGTCCGATCGAACCGCGAAGTGTGGGTGTTCGCCGCGATCGCAGTCCTGGCGAACGCCGCCGTGCTGTCGCGACGAGGTGAGATGATCACTGTGGCCGGAGGCAGGCAGCTCCGTTACCTGCTGGAGAGTTCAGCGTTGCTCTGGCTCGCGATCGGGTTCGCCCTCGTGGCAGCGCTGCGCGCCGGATGGCGCGCCGACCGTGCCGGTGCGCCAGAGAGCCCGTCCGCCCGGGGAGGCAAGGCTGCGATCGCAGGTGTCCTCGCGCTGGTTCTGGCGCTTTCCGGGTTGTCTTGGGCAGTGACGCTGTCCAACATCCTGCGGGCGGGCGACGGCCCCGATGCTCGAACCTGGGTCGAGTCGCTACACGCTACGCTGCCGGATCCGACGCCCCCACTCATCGACTCGCCGCTACCGAGTTCGTTCGGTATGCCCGCGTTGCATCCTTACAACATGGTGTCTCTGCTGTTGCCCAGCCTCGGCTGGGACGAGGTTCGAGTAACGACGGAGCTCGACGGAGCGTGGGTTGTGGGACCGAGCGGCATCGCGGGACCAGCTGCGATCGCATCCGCCGCCGTGCAGTTCTCGGGCAGCAGATGTAGCGACGGCGCGAACAACATCCCCCTGCCGGAGGTCCGCACGACTGGAGGCGGGTTCCTAATCGTCGAGCTCTCGGCGAGCAATGGTGACACACTCGCCCTGCTGTACGACGGCGGGTGGACGATGCTTGATCGACCGAACACGTCGGGGCGGATCGCCGTCTACCTCCCCGTCGCTCTCGACGGGGATCTGTCGATCAGCCCGCAAGGTGGAGCGCTGTGCGTCGACTCCGTGACAGTCGGCGACATCCAGCCGAGCAGCCCAACCGCGGGTAGCCGCTCGTCCGACGTGTCAGGATGAAATCAGAACTCCGTTCGTGTCGCTCGCTGGCGAAGTTCGGGCACACATTGATACTGGGATGGTGAGTCACAGTCCGACCAACTCGCCGGCAGCCGCCGTCGGCGTTCACCGATCGAGTTGCGTGCCCCGCGCGAGCCGCGTGGGGTGTTTCGCTCTAGGTGCCACGCTCGCCGCCGTCGCACTGACCGCTTGCGCGCCGGAGCCGCTCGCGGCGCAGACGGTCATCCCCTCGTCCCCCGGAGTCGTGACACCCCCCGCGACGCTGTCGCCGCTACCCACAGATGCCGTAGAGCCCGATCCTCAACCCACCGCTCACGCCGGTCAAGCGACAGTAACGATCGTGAGTTCAGGCGCGGATGGCCAGAGCGTGTTCGCCTCCGGTCTCGCCACCGGGGAAACCGGCCGCGAAGGCGTCTGCACCCTGACGGCTACCTCGGGTACCGGCGAGATACTTACGGCGCAGCTCGACGCGCAGTCCACTCCGGCCGCCATGAACTGCGGTCTGATCGAAGTGCCGGCCACCGCGGGGGATTGGACACTCGTCCTCAGCTATCGATCGGAGACCACAAGCGCCTCCTCCGCTCCGACGAACGTGCAGCAGCGATGAGTGGGCCGCCGCGCGCGGTGCGCAGGCACGGGATGCTGGCGATGTTCGTGGTGGTGGCCGCAGTGATGGGTTGTCTCGCGGCCGTTGTGCCGCCGGCCGCCCCAGCAGCTGTTGCTGCGAGCGCCGGGGACTTCGACGCCGGCTACCTCATCTCGGATCGTAACTTCTTCGATTCGCAATCGATGACCGCTGACGAGGTGCAGTCATTCCTGAGCTCGAAGGTCAACTCGTGTCCGGCCTCCGCTGGCATGCCGTGCTTGAAGGACTACACCGCGCATTCGACCCCAGCGATGCAGGCGGACGCCTACTGCGCGGCATACGCAGGTGGGACGATGAGCGCGGCGCAACTCATTGTCAGTGTTTCGCAAGCGTGCGACATCAACCCGAAGGTGATGCTCGTAATGCTCCAGAAGGAGCAAGGCCTGGTTACCGCTACCTCGCCCACGCCTCGAAACTACAGTGCAGCGCTCGGTCAAGGCTGTCCGGATGGCGCGGAATGCGACCCCAATTATGCCGGGTTCTTCTACCAGGTCTACGGGGCGGCGCGACAGTTCCAGATCTACATAAAGTCCCCGAAACTGTTCGCGTACCAAGTGGGCTGGAACAGTATCCTGTACCAGGCTACGCCGCCGGATTGGGATCGCATCTGTGGGACCAAGCAGGTGTACATCCAGAATGATGCGACGCGCGCGCTGTACATCTACACGCCCTACACGCCCAACCAAGCAGCGCTCGATAACCTGTACGGGACGGGTGACTTCTGTTCCAGCTACGGCAACCGCAACTTCTGGCGCCTGTACACGGACTGGTTCGGCGACCCTGTTGGCGAACTGGTCACCGGTGAATACGCGGACGCGTGGCGGGCGCTCGGTGGCTCCGACGGCATTCTGGGGTCGCCCACCGGTGACGTGACATGCATCGACGACCGCTATTGCCAGCAATCCTTCCGTGGGGGAACAGTCTTTTGGTTCCCTGCCCGTGGCGTGTTCGGAGTGCCCACCACGATCGAGTCGATATGGCGGAGCTTGGGTTTCATCGACGGTGAGGCCGGGATGCCGACCGACGTCGTCGTGTGCAATCCGGACAGCACGTGCGTCCAGTCGTTCGACGGAGGTGCGATCGCCGCGGACTCGGGCGGTGGTTCGCTGGTGGGTCGTCATGTCGAGTCGGCCTGGCTCGATGCCGGAGGGATCGCCCTCGGCGGTGCTCGCGGGCCTGAAGTGTGCTCGGACGGGGAGAACTGCGCTCAGGAGTTCGCGCGAGGAGCGTTCTTCACGGGGCCCCTCACGATCTCGGTGACCGGGGCGATCTTCGGAGTCTGGAGCGCGTCGGGCAAGGCATCCGGCTCGATGGGTTACCCGGTGGACAACGCGGTCTGCACGTCGGCGGGATGCACGCAGCAGTTCGGCGGCGGCATCATCGTCTCATCCGGGGAGAACACCGAGGCCGTGCCGACCGTGATCGCCGACAAATACCTGTCGCTGGGAGGGCTTTCCGCATTGGGGGCACCCGTGACACCGGCGAGTTGCGATGCGGCCGGTGCCTGCGCCCAGCGCTTTACCTCGGCGAGAATCGATACTTCGCCCACACGGGGCGCTATTGCGACCACGACGTGGTTCTTCGACGCATGGGGCGCGCGGGGATACGAGCAGGGGCCGCTGGGGCTGCCGCTGTCCGAGGCGACGTGTTCGCCGGTGACGTGCATGCAGGAGTTCGAGGGCGGTATCCTGACTGGTTCGCCGTACAACGGTGTGGTCGCGGTGAACGGAGAGTATCGGGACGTGTGGATGGCTTCGGGTGGGCCGACGGGTTCGTTGGGGCTGCCGCTGGAAGGGGACTCGTGCAACGGACAGTGGTGCTCGATGCCGTTTGAACGCGGCGTCGTGATCTGGTCGCCGTCCACCGGTGCACGGTCGGTTGTCGAACCGATTCTCAGTTCATGGAATGCGGCAGGTGGGGCGGCCGGGACGTACGGCCTGCCCACGGGCCCACCCTCGGAACACAGTACCGGCGTGTCTCAGCCATTCCAGGGCGGACCGATTTCCGCAACCCGGTGACGAGCGCGACACCGAGGGTCCCGATATTCAAGAATGGTAGCCTGTCGGATGGTGCGGATCGAGGACGAAGGGTTTCAAGTCATGGGGGATGCCCCTAAGTTGTCGCCGGCGGTGGTTGACTCCGTCTCGCTGGAACGGGCTCTGCAGGACGTAGAGGTCGCGAATCTGCGGGTCATCCAGTTGACGCAGGGCATGCTCGATCGTGAGAAGCGCATCTCGCAGCTCGAGAAGGAGATCGTCGAGCTCAAGCGGCTCCTGGATCCGCGTCGCAAGATGGAGCACGTGTTCCGCAAGAATCACACTCTCTATGTGCTTGCGCGCCAGGCGAAGCGGATAACGGGGCGGTGACCGCGTCGGGTCAGCCGCGGGTCCTTCTTGCCGTCACCTTCTACAACGGCCGCGACTTCGCGCAGCGCACGATGGATACCATCGCGCGCCTCGATCACTCGGATTTCGATCTCGACGTTCTCGTACTCGACGACGCGAGCCCCGAGCCAGGATTCAGCGACTATCTCGCCGATCTTTCGGCGCGCGTGGGCGCAACGTACTACCGCACTCCGCGCAATCTCGGCATCCCGCGCAATGTGAACCTCGGGCTCGCGACGGCGCAGC
The DNA here is from genome assembly GCF_049661145.1 of Microbacterium sp. Lineage (GTDB taxonomy): Bacteria > Actinomycetota > Actinomycetes > Actinomycetales > Microbacteriaceae > Microbacterium. The sequence goes on along the minus strand of NZ_JBASZT010000236.1, from coordinate 31,280 downwards.
GCTTGGGATACGACTACGTCGTTGTCTCGAACTCCGACGTCATCTATGCGCAGGGCGCGCTCGAGGTGCTGCTCCGGGTCGTTTCCTCATCGCCGAGCGCGGCGTCTGTCACGGCATGGTCGACCAACGTGGATCCCTACTCGTTGCCCAACGGTGTTGAGTTGTACATCGAGACACAAGATGTCGCAGATCGGATCGGGAAGGCTCTCTCAGCGCGGTTCGGGACCAGCGTGTTGGCCATCCCGGCAGGCATCTCGTTCGCAATGATCGTGCCGGTGGGTGTTCTCGAGACTGTCGGTCTCATGGATCCGGTGTTCGGCCGCGGTTACGGTGAGGAGTCGGACTGGTCGGCCCGTGCAACGAACGCGGGCTATGAGCACCTCCTCGCGCAGGGCGCCTTCGTCTATCACGCGGGAAGGGGATCTACCCTGGCGGCAGGCGTCGTCTCCGGTGCCGATATCGCGGACTGGCAGAATCAGCAGATCGTCCATCACCGGTCGCCGATATTCCGCTGGGGCGTCGACGGCTTTCTGCGATCCGGCCTTCTCGACGAAGCCAAGGACGAAGCGGTGCGTGCCTTGATCGTCGCTGCCGCCGAAGATAAGGGTTACGCGGTGATCGACGCCTACCGCGATTGGCAGGACATCGAAGCGGATGCCGTCACGGTGGCCATTCGGTCTGAAGCTCACGCGGTCTGTACCGCCCACTGGTGCGGATTCACCACGGAGATCGACACGGACACGATCGATGTTCTCGGTGCCATTCGTTCGTTCTTCGGGAATGCGGAACCCATCTACACGAACCTTCAAGCGGCGACGTGGGAGGGAGCTGAACGGTTCGGCTACCCCGTGGGCCTGTGAGCCGGCGATGAGGAGCCTTCAGGACGCGTTCGACCCTCGCCACAACTCCATCGGATTCCTCCGATGGTTGATGGCGTTCGCGGTCATCTTCTCCCACGCGGGACCCGTAGCCGGACTGTTCGGCGGCGTCGACGTCGGCGCCCAGTGGGGGGCGGAGACATCACTGGGTGGCGTCGCGGTCACGGGTTTCTTCTTCCTTTCCGGCATGCTCATCACGCGCAGCATGATGAGCACGCGTTCTCCGGTGCGCTATCTCTGGCATCGGGTGGCGAGGATCTATCCGGCATGGTTCCTGGTGCTCATCGTCACGGCGTTCGTTCTTGCGCCCATCGCATGGGTGGCGGAACACGGGAGCCTCGGAGGCTACGGGTCCGTCGAAAGCGACTCCCCCTGGACCTACGTCTTCAACAACTTCACGCTGATTCTGGGCCAGTGGTCGATTGCGGGGACCGGTGCCGAAACCCCGGCCACGCTGCACGGGTACAACACCTGGAACGGCTCCGCTTGGACGTTGATGTATGAGTTCGCCTGCTATCTGGGCGTCCTGGTGCTGGGATTCGTCGGCGCGTTGCGGGCGCGCATCGTGGGCGGTCTCTTCGCCGCCGGTGTTCTGCTCTTGAGCACCTTGCAGGCGGTACGCGTGGGTGAACTCTCATCCGCGTTCGAAGTGCTCGCGAACACGCAGGTGCTTCACCTGGCTGCGCCCTTCGCATTCGGCGCTCTCATCCAGCTCTACATCGAGAAGGTGCCGTTCAGCGATCAGCTCGGCATCGGGATGCTCGTCATCGCCGGGCTCTGCTGGTGGCGCGGCGGGTGGTTCCTGGTCGGGCAGTACGCGTTCGCCTACGGATTGATCTGGTTCGGGACCAGAGTGACGGCGTTGTCAGGGTGGGATCGGCGCGCCGATCTCTCCTACGGCATTTACATCGTGGGATGGCCGGTCATGTTCCTGGCAGCTGTGCTGAACATCCAGTCCGCGGGGTGGTTCGTTTATCTGCTCGTCGTGGTGGTCGCGGTGCACGTCTACGCGTACGTGAGTTGGACCCTGGTGGAGAAACCCGCGATGGACCTCAAGAACTGGATGCCGGCTTGGCTGGGGCGAGTCGGAGGATGGAAGCCGGTCGCACCCAAGGACGGTGGCGTCGGGGTATGGGCGCGGGTGCGGTTTGTACCGTTGGTACTACTGGTCGTCGCGAGCGCGGCGCTCGTCGCCGTCGGCGCCGTTCGATAGCGTGGATGGGAGAACGGAAGTGAGCAAGTCTGTCATCATCACCGGAGCCGGTGGATACGTGGGGAGGCATGTCGTCACCGCGGTCGCTGACCTCGGGTGGCAACCCGTGGCGCTCGTGCGGGACGCGCACCGTGCGGAGCTGGATCCGCGGGCGCAGGTCGTAGAGGTGGACGTGCTTGATCCCCGGTTCGAGCTCTCGGCGGTCGCACCGCTCGATTCGATCGCAGTCGCCATACACCTCGCTTGGCAGGACGGCTTCGTCCACAACGCGCCGTCGCACATGCAGCACCTCTCGGCCCACTACCGGTTCCTCACCGATCTCGCCGACGCCGGTGTGCCGCGGATCGCCGCGCTGGGCACGATGCACGAGGTCGGCTTCTGGGAGGGCCCCATCACCGCCGACACGCCGACCAATCCGGCATCGCTCTATGGGATCGCAAAGGACGCGCTGCGCCGGTCCACCACGCTCACCATCGGAGATCGGGCAGAGTATGTGTGGCTCCGCGCGTACTACATTCTGGGCGACGACCGCCGGAACCGATCCATCTTCGCCAAGCTGCTGGACGCTGCCGATCGCGGTGAGACGGAGTTCCCCTTCACGACCGGCAAGACGCTGTACGACTTCATCGATGTCGCCGAACTGGGACAGCAGATCGCGGTGGCGGCCACGACGCCGGGCGTCACGGGCGTGCTCAACACGAGCACGGGTGAGCCGGAGTCGCTCGCCAGCAGGGTGGAGCGGTTCATTGGCGACAACGGGCTCGACGTGCGTCTGCGCTACGGCGCCTTCCCGGACCGTCCCTACGATTCCAGCGGGGTCTGGGGCGACGCCACGGCCATCCGGGCGTTGATGTCCGACTCGATGTTCACGAAGGAAAAGTGATGGCACTGACGTACGGCAAGCCGCTGGCGGCGCACGAGACGACGATCCCCGGCGTGCTGCTGTTCGACCTTCCGGTGCACGGTGACAACCGGGGCTGGTTCAAGGAGAACTGGCAGCGGGACAAGATGATGGCCCTCGGGCTCCCCGACTTCGGACCGGTGCAGAACAACATCTCGTTCAACGATGCCGTCGGCACCACGCGGGGCATCCACGCCGAGCCCTGGGACAAGTTCATCTCCATCGCTGTCGGCTCCGTCTTCGGCGCCTGGGTCGACCTCCGCGCGGGAGAGTCCTTCGGTACGGTGTTCACCGCCGAGCTGGATCCGTCGACGGCGATCTACATTCCCCGCGGTGTGGGCAACTCCTATCAGACACTGGAGCCGAACACGACCTACACGTATCTCGTGAACGACCACTGGAGCGCGGACAAAGTCGGCGAGTACTCGTTCCTCAATCTAGCGGACGAGGCGGCGGCGATCCCGTGGCCGATCGCGCTCGACCGCGCCGAGCTCTCGGACAAGGACCGCGCGCATCCGCGCCTCGCGGACGTCAAGCCGCTGAGCTGACTAGCGACGTCCCCACGGACCGAATCGCCTTCGTCGGGTCCGGGCTGCGAACGTGCGGAGCGGTCCTGTCATTCGCCAGGAGAGGCTATTTTCGATCTCCCGCAGACGCGTCTCGGACTCGGCCAGCCGCTGCTCTGCTTCTCGCAGTTCGTTCGCGGTGCCCATCAGATGCTGGTAGGTGACTTGGAACTCCGTCGCGTACCGATCGCGGTCGGCTGCTAGCGCGACGACCAGTTCCTCGGCTTCGGTCTTCGACATCAGCTCCAGTCGGAACTCGATGTCGATCGCCGATCCGACTCGAGAGGCGGATACGTACTGTGGATCGGTGGAAGGGAACTGGTCGACGCCGCCTGCTGACACGGCGCCCTGCGCGACGAGCTTCAGCGGGTCTAGGTCCAATACCGTTGAGTTAGGTGATTCGGACGCAGTCGATGCCCTGGCGTTCGGGTTGTGGCCAGTCGCGGTGGCGGTTGCGTTTGACGTGCCAGCGGGTGTACTTGCGTTTCACGACGCGTGGGTTTGCTCGCGGGTGGCGTTTGGGTAGCAGCCTGCGGGTCAGCTCGCTGATGGCGTGCTGCCAGAGTCGGGTCAGGATGCGGCCGTGGTCAGGGTGCTGAGGGGGAAAAGGCGCCCTGCTGGGCGATGGAGCGGCGGCTGACCCGGAGGGCGGCGACGAACGACACGCGGTCGGGGTCGCGGCCGGCGTGGGTGGCGGCGTCGAACATCAGGGCGCGGATCGCGTAGTGGCAGCACAGGTGCCCCCAGATCTCCTGCAGCACGAGTTCCGGGGTTCCTGATCGCAGTACTTTCCGGGGTCCGCGCTGGTGGGTCTTCAGTTCGTCGAACGCGGTCTCGATCTCCCACCGCTGCGCGTACGCCGCGGCAAGTTCAGCGGCCGGGGCGTCGCCGGGGTCTGTGATGGTGGTGACCAGCCGGTACGGGCCTGCCGGTTCGCGGCCGTCTTCGATCGCGTACTCGATCACCCGCACCCGGGCACCGTTCTCACGTTTGCGGTCGTTCTTGGAGTCGAAGACCTCGCTGATCCAGGAGCCGTCCTCAAGTGGTTCCAGCACGGGGAGGCGGAGGCTGGCCTGCACTCTCCAGCACAGGTCCGCGCCGGAAGCCTGCGCCCGATCCCAGGCGGCGTAGGAGTAGAACCCGCGATCGGCCAGGCACAGCATCCCCGGTCCCAGCCGGTCCAGCAGTTCCCCGGCGGCGGCGGTCTCCGAGACCGCGTACGGGCCGCAGGCCGCGTCGATAACCGCGTGCGACCCGCACTCGGCCACGGCTACGACCCGCGCCTGCGGGAACGCAGAACGCTCGCCTTTCATCACTCCCGGACGCCCGAAATGAGCGTCGTTTGAAGGCGTGTCGGCCACGTCCAGACATGTCCCGTCGATGGCGACCAACCGCCGGCCCGCGAAGAAGCACCCCGGTGAGCCCGGTGAGCCCGGCTCTCCCAGCGGGACCGCGACACGCCGGAAAAGCTGCTCCAACGGCTCCGCGCCCAGCCGCTTGCGAGCATGAGTGATCGCCCCCTTGCCCGCCAACCGCACCGGCTCCTCGCCACGCGCAGCCCACGCCAGCCCATCGCTGATCAGCGCGAGCACGTCCTCGTACGACCCGTCCGCGTGCAGCGCCATCCCGATCGCGAAATACGCCACCGTCCGCGCCGGCAGCGACCGGTGACGCTGCTCGGTACGCCCACACCCGGCGATCACCTCATCAACGACCTCCGGCGGGAACACCCGCGTCAACACACCCACCGACACCGCATCCGACAACCGAGAATCCGACTCAGGCTTCCGCCACCCAGAACGAGGCATACCCCCAGCGTACGACCCAAACCACTAATTCAACGGTATTGGGTCTAGGTCCGTTGTCGCCGAGACGATCGTGACCTTGCACGGCCATCCGTCGAGGGGGCGAAAACGGATGCGTTCCACGCCGGCGAATCCGGAGAGGTCGAAACGCGCACTCATCGACTCGTCGCCGTACACGTTGTTGACGGCGCTGAGCGCCTGGTGGGGGTCGAATCCGTCGCCGGTGTCCACGAGCAGTTGCGAGACGACGATATTGCCCAGCGAAAGCCGTGACTCCCGCGCACGCTGTTGCTCGATCGACAACTCGGTGGCGAGCCCGTAGATCTGGCGCGTCGGCGAGGCAGGGGAGAGTCGCCTCTCGACGATCTCCTGGACCTGCGAGAAGAAGGCCCCCGTCTGTGTGACGCACTCGTCCAGCACGTCGTAGACGCGTGCTTCGGCGGCGACGGCGGAGAGGTCGTCGGTGTGCGGATCGAAGAAGGTGGGCGGATACGCGAAGTGCGCGAACCGCGACGAGAACCCGGTCGGGCTGATGCACTTGCGACCCAGCAGTGTCGCCCAGTAGATGAGGTGATAGCTGTTGGCCACGACGACCTCGGTCTCGCTGAGGAAGGTCAGGATGTCATCGAGGGAACTCGCATTGGTGATCGTGTCGATACCGCTCAGACCGATCGGGTGGTCCTTGTGGCGAGCGATGCCGAACTCGCGTCGGGTCTCGCGTCGCTCGCGCAGCTGCGGAAGTGCACACGAGACATCCGGCAGATAGGGCACACCGCGGTCGTTGCCGAAATCGCGGACCGTCGCCAGGGTGAAGCGCTCGAAAGCGATGGGCGTCGTGAACGACTCGTGGAACGCGTCGTGGGTGTTGAATCCCGGGGACCAGCTGATGACCGTGGCACCGGTCTCGAAGAGCGCGTTCACCGCGCGGTTAGTGAATTCCGCGTAGTCGAACAGGCCGCCGCCACCGACGATCACAACGTCACCGGCGTGGATCTCGTCGAAATCGATGAACCGGATATCGTGACGCCTGACCCGGTAGCGCGTGAAGAAGTCGGCGAAGTGAGTCAGCGGACTCGCTACCCGATCACCGGCATTGGACGCATCCACGCGATTGACGAAATGGAGCATTCCGATGCATTCACTCGCATCAGCCCGGTTCATCCGAAACCTCTAGCCGGAGTTTCGGAGCCTCGGAAGGTGGGTTCACCGTCGATCACGGGTATCGCTATCCGGAGGGCTGACACCCTCGTCTTGCGTTTCTCGTGCCTACGCGCCCAGCTTGCTGATGACACGGTCGAGCTTGGCGTCAGCGCTCTGTGAGCTCTGCCCGGCGACTTGTGGCCACCCATATCCCTGGTTAGGAACTTGGAGCAGATTGACGATGTGGTCGAGCTTTGTTGTGATGGCGTTGAACTGCTCAGGTGTCATGGTGGCTACTTCTCCGGGTAGGGGGGCGTTCTGAATATGGGGCCAGGGATCGATGTGGCTGTCACGTGTGCTACCCGCCCACATCTCAAAATGAAGGTGAGGGCCGGTAGTCGGGTTGCCGGTGTTGCCGACGCGGCCGATCATCTGACCTGCGGCTACTGAGTCCCCAGGACGGAAGGATGCTGATGACAGGTGAGCATAGAGGGTGCGCCATCCCGACGAGTGAGCGATCGCGACGTATGTCCCTTGCCACGTACCGTTGTAGGTAACGCAAGTCCCGCCAGCAGCGGCGTACACCGGTGTTCCGGATGGCGGATTGAAGTCGACACCACGATGAATGCCGCCGTCGTAGAGATGTGAGTAGGGAGTTCCGGTGCCCCAGCGCTGGCTGACCCCACGTCGTGCGGCAAGGGGGAAACACCAAGGCTCGTTCGCCATGGCGACATCGGCGCTCAACGCTTCAGCGAGAAGCGGAGCGATCCCCGCGATAAGCAACAATGCTCGCCTAGTGATCGTTCCATTTGGGCGAGGCACTGGGGGTTCCGATTCGTCTAGCATCAGAGGTCAGCCTACTCAGGATTTCCTTCTCCGCGAATTCGAGATGCCCTCACTCCGAGGCCGTTGCTTCACCGTCGATCGCGATGCGGAGGAAGCCGATCGCGCGGGCATCCGGCTCGACGTTGAAAGACGTCGCCTGCATGACGTTGTGCAAGGTCTGGCCTTCCCCGTCGAGGAGGGCGGTGTTGATGAAGTACTTCCCGCCGCCGAGCGCCGGGGCGCGCAGCCGGAAGGCGACCGCGCCTTCGCCGTCGATCACGGGCAGTTCCATGTCGAGCCAGTCGGTGCCGGTCACATAGACCTTCTGCCCCATGGTGTCGTCGATCTGCACACGACACTTCCAGGTCGACAGCTGCTCGGCCACGATGCCGATGCGGATGTCGACATCGTCACCGGGCTGGACGAGGTCGCCAACGCCGCGCCCCACCGCCGACGCCACGACCTTCGTCACGGCGCCGCGCCGTCGCTGCTCGGGCCCGACCGACGCGTTGATCTCCTGAAGGCGCCGTTCCTCCAGGAGATCGCGGAATTGTGCCACCGCGAGCGACGGTTTTCCGTCGAAGAGCACCTTCCCCTTATCCAGGAGCACGCAGCGACCGCACAGGTCGACGACCTGGTCGAGGGAGTGGCTCACGAGGATGATCGTGCGTCCCTGATGCTGGAAGTCGCGGATGCGGTCCATGCACTTACGCTGAAACGCCTCGTCGCCGACGGCGAGCACCTCGTCCACGAGGAGGACGTCGGGGTCCGTGTGGACGGCGACGGCGAACGCCAAACGCACATACATGCCCGACGAGTAGAACTTCACCTGAGTGTCGATGAAGTCGCCGATGGAAGCGAAAGCGACGATGTCGTCGAACTGCGCCTCGGTTTCCTCACGACTCAGACCTAGCACCGAGGCGTTGAGGAAGATGTTCTCACGCCCGGTGAGGTCGGGGTGGAATCCGGCGCCGAGTTCGAGCAGAGCCGCGAGGCGGCCGCGTTCCACCACCGTGCCCGAGGTGGGTTCGATGATGCCACCGATCATCTTGAGTAGCGTGCTCTTGCCGGAGCCGTTGTGCCCGATGAGGCCGATCGTCTCACCCGCGTAGATATCCAGGGAGACGTCCCGCAGCGCCCAGAAATCCTTCTTGTGCCGACGACCGGCGCGCCCGAGCGTGACGATCCGTTCCTTGATCGAGGAGTCTTTGCGGATCGTGAACCGCTTGGAGACGTTCTCCACGCGCGCGACGGTCGGGCGCGTCGACGCGCTATCGCTGGGGAGCGTTGCGGGGTGAGGCATGGATCAGAGCTCCTGAGCGAAGTTGCCTTGCAGCCGGGCGAACACCCGGTGGCAGAGGACGAGCAGCACGAGACCCACTACGAGCGCGATGGCCAGGCGGAGCCACAGCCGGGCGGGCCAGTCGATGCCTTCGCCGGCGACCCAGAACGCGCGTTGGAACCCGAGCACGGCGAGGGTCAGAGGACTGTTCGTGTAGACCTCGAGCAGAACGGGCGACTCGATGAGGCTCTTCACCATCGCCCACGAGTAGACGATCGGGCTCGCCCAGAACAGCAGCATCGTCACGACCTCGACGAGGTACTGCGTATCGCGGAGGTAGACGTTGACGGCGCTGAACAGCAGGGCCAGCGCCGTGCCGTACACGACGAGCACGAGCAGCGCCGGGACGGCGTAGACGAACTGCCAGTGCAGCGGCGGCTTGAGCACCAGAAGAGTGGCCATAAGGAGGACGATGACCTGGATGCCGAAGTTGAACAGTGCCGAGCCCACGCTGGAGAGCGGGAACACTTCTCGGGGCAGATAGACCTTCTTCACCAGGCCGCCGTTGGTCAGCACCGAGCCGGTTCCGCCGACGACGATCTCGGTGAACAGCCCGATGGCGGAGAGGCCTGCGAAAACGTACACGGCGAAGTCGGGAATGCTCTCGGCCGCTCTGAGGAATTGGCCCATGACGACGAAGTACACGCCGAGCTGGATCAGGGGACGGATAAGCGACCAGAAGAACCCGAGCGCCGAGTCCTTGTACCGTGCTTTGAGGTCTCGCCGGACGAGAAGCCCGAGCATTTCACGATGGGAGAAGATGTCTCGGATCGCCGACCAGCCTGCTGACCCGGTGCGCGCGGCACCCGCCGGGTGAAGGGGCGTCGTCGCCAGCCGCTCGAACCGTGCTGCGGCCTCTTCGTTTACGCTCTCCATTAGAGCGATTCTATAGGGGTCAGCCTGGGCGTCTGTGGTGCTGGCGCCGCTACCGCAGGAGTCGAGCGTGCCTCGTTAGGGCACGGCGCGACGATGACGATCTCGATTCGGGATCAGGTCGGCAGGTGGTCGCCGGCGGTCCGGACAGCCGCCGCGGAATGCGCCGAGCAGAGTGCAGCGAGTGTCCACACGCTTCCCGTCGCACCGGACAGATCGGTCGACCTCACCTGCGCCCAGATTCTGGAGTTCACGCGTCGATGATCCCGACCCCGCTGCCGACGCGCGGGTACGACGGCAAGCCAACGCGCAGGATTCGTATGCGACGATTGATCTCGACCGTGCCGACATCAGGGAGCGCATCATCGACCTGTCCATCATCGTCCCGACGTTCAACGAAGCGCCGAACATCGCCGAACTGGTACGCCGAGTCGCCATCGTCGTCGCGGACACCGAGGCCGAGATCATTTTCGTGGACGACAGTTCCGACGACACTCCCGAAGTCATCCGCGTCGTCGCTGCTTCTGCACCGCTTCCCGTGAGGCTGGTCCACCGCGAGGATCCGGTGGGTGGTCTGGGCGGGGCCGTCGTGGCGGGATATCACGTTGCGGCATCCGACGTCTGCCTCGTGATGGACGGCGACCTGCAGCACCCGCCGGAGAAGATTCCGGAACTGCTCGCGCGATATCACGCTGGGGGGGTCGACGTGGTCGTGGCGTCCCGCTACACCGGCGAGGGCACGGCGCACGGGCTGGCGGATCGCACGAGGGTGCTGGTGTCACGAGCCTCGACGGCATTGACCAAAGCGATGTTCCCGCTGCGTCTGCGAGACGTGTCAGACCCGATGACCGGCTTCTTCCTCGTGTCGCGCTCAGCCGTCGACCTGTCGGGACTGCGCCCTCGCGGTTTCAAGATCCTGCTGGAGATCCTGGTGCGTCGGAGCTTCCGCATCGCGGAGGTCCCCTTCGACTTCGCGGATCGTCACGCGGGGCAGTCGAAGGCCTCTCTCCGTCAGGGGCTCCACTTCCTGGCCCAGCTCGCGGCGCTGCGGTTCGGCAAGATGTCCCTGTTCGCTGTCATCGGTGGGCTGGGTGCCGTCGTGAACATCGCCCTCGTCTGGGTGCTCACGCATTTCGGCATCGACTACATCGCCGCCGCCATCGTCGCCGCCGAGGCGACCATCATCGGCAACTTCCTGCTGCTGGAGCGATTCGTCTTCCAGGATATGCGCGGTGCGGCGTCCGGAGTGTGGTGGCGGTTTGCGAAATCGTTCACGTTCAACAACGTCGAAGCGGCCATTCGCATCCCGATCGTCGCACTCATGGTGGCGACCGGACATATCTCGGTCGTCGTTGCGACCGCCGTCACTCTTGTGCTCGCTTTCTTCGTACGCTTCGTCTTTCATTCCCTGGTCGTGTACGCGCCGAAGCAGAACGGCGCGGCACCCCTCCGTGGGGCGCTGGAAAGGGTCGACGAGCAGAGCATGCAACCGGGCGAACTCTAGCGGTGTGACGAGCGCCCGGGGGGATTCTCACTGCCCGTGGCGGGCGTAGAAGGCTTCGACGCCGTCCTTCGACGGTGCCCACCATTCCTCGTTGGAGCGGTACCAGTCGATCGTCGCGGCAAGGCCCGACTCGAAGTCGTCGTACGCGGGTGTCCACCCGAGCTGGGTGCGCAGCTTCGTGGAGTCGATGGCGTAGCGCAGGTCGTGGCCGGCGCGATCGGTGACGTGATCGTACGCGTCGGCATCCTGCCCCATCAGAGTGAGGATGAGTTCGACGACGGTCTTGTTGTCATTCTCACCGTCGGCGCCGATGAGGTACGTCTCACCGATGACGCCTCGGTCGAGGATCGTGAGCACGGCGGAGGAGTGATCGTCGGCGTGGATCCAGTCGCGCACGTTCTCGCCCTTGCCATAGAGCTTGGGTCGGATGCCGCGGATCACGTTCGTGATCTGCCGCGGGATGAACTTCTCGACGTGCTGGTAGGGGCCGTAGTTGTTCGAGCAGTTGCTGATCGTCGCCCGCACACCGAACGAGCGCACCCAGGCGCGCACCAGCAGGTCGGAGCCTGCCTTGGTGCTGCTGTACGGCGACGACGGGTTGTACGGGGTGTTCTCGGTGAACCGCTCCGGGTCGTCGAGTTCGAGGTCGCCGTAGACCTCGTCCGTGGAGATGTGGTGCAGCCGGGTGCCGTGCTTGCGGGCCGCCTCGAGCAGGGTGTAGGTGCCGATGATGTTCGTGTCGAGGAACGGCCGCGGGTCGTTCAGCGAATTGTCATTGTGCGATTCCGCGGCGTAGTGGACCACGGCATCCGCGTCGGCGAAAAGCCCGCCGACCAACTCCGCATCCGCGATGTCGCCCTGCACGAACGTGAAGCGGTCGGCGGGAAGACCGTCGAGCGAGGCAAGGTTTCCGGCGTAGGTGAGCTTGTCGAGCACCGTGACGTGGTCGTCGGTGTGCTCGATCACATGGTGGACGAAGTTCGAGCCGATGAAGCCGGCGCCGCCGGTCACGAGGAGCCTGCGCATCAGAGGCCTCTTTCCAGGGATTCGAGCAGATAGGTTCCGTAGCCGGACTTGACGAGTCTCTCGGCTCGCGAGCGCAGTTCGTCATCCGTCAGGAATCCCTGACGCCAGGCGATCTCCTCCGGCACGCCGATCGACAGGCCGGTGCGTCGCTGGATCGTGCGGACGTACTCGGCGGCATCGGTCATCTGATCGAAGGTACCGGTGTCGAGCCATGCCGTGCCCCGCGGAAGGACCTCGACGTGCAGCGCGCCGCGCTCGAGGTACGCACGGTTGACATCGGTGATCTCGTACTCGCCGCGCGAGCTGGGCGCGAGACCACGTGCGATCTCCACGACGTCGTTGTCGTAGAAGTAGAGTCCGGGAACCGCGAAGTTGCTCTTGGGTCGAGCGGGCTTCTCCTCGAGGGAGACGGCGTGTCCCGCGTCGTCGAACTCGACGACGCCATACGCGGATGGCTCAGCGACCCAATAGGCGAACACAGCTCCGCCGTCAACATCCGAATAGCGCTTCAACTGCGTGCCGAGGCCGGGTCCGTAGAGGAGGTTGTCGCCCAGGATCAGTGCGACCTTGTCGTCGCCGATGAAGTCGGCACCGATCGTGAAGGCCTGGGCGAGCCCGTCGGGAGAGGGCTGCTGCGCGAACTGCAGGCGGATGCCGAACTGTGATCCGTCTCCGAGAAGACGCTCGAAGAATGCCGCATCGTGCGGGGTGGTGATCACGAGGATGTCGTCGATGCCGGCGAGCATGAGGGTCGACAGCGGGTAGTAGACCATCGGCTTGTCGTATACCGGGACCAGTTGCTTCGACACGCCGAGCGTGATCGGGTGCAACCGCGTGCCGGAGCCGCCGGCCAGGATGATGCCTTTCACAGTCCTCCATCCTGCCATCTGCGGGAGGATGCCACCGTCTCCCGCTGGGCCGTGAGCATCATTTGAGGAGGTTTCGCGAAGCCATCTCGCGTAGCGACGACGAGTACGCGTCACCGCCGATGGGTTCCCCGTCGACCCACTCGACGAAGCGACGCACGCCCTCGGTGAACGAGACCGAAGGCACGAAACCGAGGCGCTCTCGCAGCCGGGTCGTGTCCGCGACGTTGTGTCGGATGTCGCCGAGCCGGTAGTTGCCGGAGACGCGTGTCGGAACCGACCGGCCGAACGCCTCGAAGAGCGCCGCGACGACCTCGTGGACGGTCGTACCCACGCCGGAGCCGACATTGAGCACTGCGCCTCCGACGCCGTCCTTCGTGGCCGCGAGGAACGTCGCATCGACGACGTCGTCGATGTACACGAAGTCGCGGCTCTCCTCCCCGTCCTCGAAGATGTTGATCTCCTTTCCCTGTCGGATGAGGGTGGAGAAGATCGACAGGATGCCGGTGTAGGGATTGGTCAGCGACTGACCCGGCCCGTAGACGTTCTGATATCTGAGCGTCACGGGTTCGATGCCGAGGGTGGGTGCGACAGTCATCACCAGCGCCTCCTGGGCGTGCTTGGTGATGCCGTACACCGACGAGGGATGGAGCGTGGCGTCCTCGGTCGTCGGGACGGAGGCGACGGCCTGCCCGTCCGGTAGATAGACCTCGAAGTCGCCGCGGGCCATGTCGGCATCCGCGCGGTGCGGAGGATAGACGAGGCGTCCGTCAGCGGTTCGGTACGCGCCTTCGCCGTAGATCGAGCGCGAGGACGCGACCACGATCCGCCGCGCCGTCCCGCCGTCCTCTGCGAGCACCTGGAGCAGCTTGGCGGTACCGCCCACGTTCGCCTGGGTGTACCGGTCGATCTCGTACATGGACTGACCGGTGCCGGTCTCCGCCGCCATATGAACGACGATCTCCGCGTCCTTCGCCGCTCGGCGCAGGTCGTCGAAGGAGCACACCGACCCCCGGATCAGCGTCACAGCGTCGTGCAACGAGGCGACCAGCGGCGAGGACTCCGGGTCGTCGCCATGCACCTGGGCGATCAGGGCGTCGAGGACGGTGACGTCGAACCCTGCGTCGGCGAATCTGTTGGCGAGGCGGGAACCGATGAACCCGGCTCCGCCGGTGATGAGAACGCGAGAGGCCATCCGCCTATCCTTTCATGACCTGACCGGTCGCCATTGCCGGTGTCGCGACGTCAGACGGCGAGCTCGTTGCGGAAGTAGTCGATGGTCCTTTCGAGACCAGCCTGGAGCTGCACGGTCGGTTGCCAGCCGAGACTGTCGCGCGCCAGCGCGATGTTCGGCTGCCGCTGCTTGGGATCGTCCTGCGGCAGTCCGCGGTACTCGATGGGCGAGGCGCTGCCGGTGATCTGCTTCACCGTGTTCGCGAGCTCGAGCATTGTGAACTCGCTCGGGTTCCCCACGTTGATCGGGCCGGTCACGTCATGGTCGGTGTTCATCAGGCGCACCATTCCATCGACGAGGTCGTCGACGTAGCAGAAGGACCGGGTCTGTGATCCGTCACCGTAGATGGTGATCGGTTCACCACGCAGCGCCTGGACGATGAAGTTCGACACGACGCGACCGTCATTGGGGTGCATTCGCGGACCGTACGTGTTGAAGATCCGGATCACCTTGATGCTGAGATCGTGCTGTCGGCGGTAGTCGAAGAAGAGGGTTTCGGCAGCGCGCTTTCCCTCGTCGTAGCACGAGCGCGGTCCGATCGGATTGACGTTGCCCCAGTAGTCCTCGGTCTGCGGGTGAACCGCCGGATCGCCGTACACCTCGGAGGTCGAGGCCTGCAGGATCGGGACGCGCAGGCGCTTGGCCAGGCCGAGCATGTTGATCGCCCCCACCACGCTCGTCTTGGTCGTCTGCACCGGATCGTGCTGGTAGTGCACGGGAGAGGCGGGGCACGCCAGGTTGTAGATCTCGTCGACTTCGAGGTACAGCGGAAAGGTGATGTCGTGACGAATCACTTCGAAACGAGGGTTTCCGAACAGGTGCTCGATGTTCCGTCGGCTTCCGGTGAAGAAGTTGTCGACGCAGATGACCTCGTTGCCCTCGTCGAGCAACCGCTCGGAAAGGTGGGATCCGATGAAGCCTGCGCCCCCGGTGATCAGAACTCTGGAAGACACTCCGGTAGCCTACCGGCTCTCACCGAGTCACCGTGTGGCGGACACCAAGCGGCGCTGCCCGAACGTCCTCCCCAGCACGCCCTCGAGCCGTCCTACGAACATCGGCCATCCGTCTCCGACGGTGATCGGCCGCGGATTGCGCACCCCGTACAGCAGGCCGGCCCCGATGAACGCTGCCCGCCACCACAGCGGATATCGGTGCCGTGTCATCGCGTAGCCCGTGCCCCGTCCATAGGCACGAAGTTTGCGACGTCGCTCCGCGGTCGACAGTCCGAATCCGGTCGAAATGCCGTCCACGTGCACCTCTGGGGGAAGCCAGACGAACCGCTGCGCGAGCTCGGGTCGGGCGGCCAGCGCCCGCAGCAGCAGATCGGTGCCCTCGGCGACCTGCCACGGGGTATCGGCTCCGGGTCCGATGCTCTCGTCGAATCCGCCGACCTGATCGAACAGATCGCGACGAAGGAGCATGCCCATCTCGATCACCGTCCAGGCGTTCCACCGGTCGAAGGTCGCTCCGGGGAGCGGGAGAGTCGTCTTCGGACCCCTTTCGTCCCACGAACCGAACCCGCCGGCGATGAAGCCCGCATCGCTGGCGGCGGCCCGGAGGGCGGGCACTGTGCCGGCAGGAAAGACGGTGTTGTCGTTGGGGAACGCGACCGCGAACGGTCCCGGCGGCAGTGCGGCGACGCCCGTGTTGCGTCCTCGAGAGGCACCACGCGATGACGCCGTCGCGCTCACCGGGACGCCGCGAGCGGCGAAGTCCGCGGCCAGCTCGGCGACCTCGGACTGGCGTTGCTGAGCGACGAGGACGACGGCATCTCCCTCGGAGAGCTGTCCTTCCAGCGATGTCAGGAGAATCCGGAGCGGCTCGATGCGGCCGAGCGTGGTGACGACGAATCCGAGTTGCACGTCACCATTGTGCCGGAGGTCATTGTGCCGGAGGTCGCATCGAAGGCCCCTACGGGAGCGCGTCGAGAGCAGGGTAGGCAGGGTCGGGGGTTCGGCGGCCGATCCGCCACCCGGCGATGACATAGCGCGCACCGCGGCCATCGCCGACCAGCACCCGCGACATGACCTTGGCGAGGAGACGGAGGTATCCCGTGATACGGGTGGCGCCCCCGCGCAGACGAAGGAAGTGACGGAATGCCTGGCTCGAGTAGGCCAGGATCCGCGACCCGGCCCGGGCGTGCGACGAAGACACCGCGTGGACGAGTCGCGCCCCGGCGACCTCGGCGAACGCGACGCCGTGGTCGCTGGCGCGCATGCCGAATTCCACATCCTCCCAGTACATGAAGAAGCGCTCGTCCAGCATCCCGACGGTGTCGAGCGTTTCTCGGCGGACGAGTACGCATGCCCATGTCAAGAAGTCCGGCACTTCACCGGGACGCGGCTGGCGGATCCCCCACGTGATCCGATTCACGACGCCACCCGCCGAGAACTCCCGGCCCTCCGGGGTCACGATCCGCGGGCCCACGAGTCCGAGGGACGGCGTGGTGGACAGCGCCTCGGTGAGGAGGGCGATTCCCGCCGGCGTGATCGTCGCGTCATTGTTGATGACGAGGAGCAGCTCGATGGCGGGATCCTGCAGTAGCGCCCTCATGCCCGTGTTGACTCCGACCGCGAACCCCGTGTTGTGCGCCAGCTCCACCACGGACACGCGGGCGTCAGCCGGAAGCGCCGCGGTGATGGTCCCATCGGCCTCGTTGTCGACGGCGACGACGCGAACGATCGCGGGGCTCGTCAAGAGCTCCGAGACGCACTGCGCGGTCTGCGACCGGTCGCGCCACGTCAGCACGACAGCACCAACGCGGGGAGTTCGGGAGGCTTCATCCTCAGCCATCGGGGTTCTCTTCATCTCTCGGGTTCGCTCTCGGCAGGTCGGTATCGGCGACGGCCCGCTCACTCCGACGCAGGTCGCGCATGGTTGCTGCGCACGGTCCCCAGAGCAGCAGTGTCGCGAGGCCCTCGGTCAGGGCGTAGCCGGAGGCCGCGCCGATGGGGCCGAGAGCGATCGCCGCGCCGATCATCACCGGCACGCCCACCACGGATGCGATCAGCGTCACTCGTACCACGACCCGCGCACCGCTCGCGGGAAACAGGATATGGCGCGTCATGCACGTGCGCAGCGACAGGAACAGGAACACGACGCCCATGACGGCCAGGACGGCGGTGGTCGCCGCAGCAGCCTCGCCGAACAGCAGCAGGCTCACCCAATGACCCAGGCCGGTCAGACCGAGGCATCCCGCCAGGCCCAGAGCGGCATGAGCCGACAGCGAGAGGCGCAGGCGCCGCGCGCGCTCAGGCCCGGTGACCTCGCCGACCCACCGCTGCAGCGCGCCGGCCAGCGTGAAGGGCAGGACGCTGCCGAGCTTGAACATCTTGTCGGCGGAGGCGAATCCCGCCGCGGCGGTCGCCGGCGCGGTGACGTTGACCAACGGTGCGGGGACGCTCGAGTAGGCGCTCAGCGCGGCGTCGTTGAGCGCGACCGGGAAACCTGCTCTCAGCAGCCGTGGCAGTTCGCGAACCGAAGGCCACGGGCCGACGTTGCGTCGCAGCAGGCGAGCCGTGAAGAAGGCCGTGCCACCGATCGTGACGAGTATGCCGGCGAGGGGGTAGAGCACCACGAGCCCCGTCGCCGCGATCACCGCAGTGGCAGCGATCGTCATCGCCACCCGCGGGATCGCGTCGTAGAGGATGATCGTCCGCGGATCACCCACCCCCGCGCAGTACCACGTGAACGACAGGGCGATCAGCGCTCCCTGGGTGCCCATGAGCACTGTCAGCCATTCCGAGCCGGGAGCCGCGACGGCCCAGCAGATGACGGCGAGAGCGGGTAACCCGATCACGGCGATGACGAGACGAACGACGAGGGATTCGCGGTAGATGCGCGCGCGCTCAGCATCCGTCGAGGCGACCGATATCAGCGCCGGTCCGATCGCGGCCCAGCCGTAGCCGATGACGATGGCGACGAACGTTCCCACCGACTCGCCGGCGATCGCGCTGGCCCAACCGTCCGGCCCTGCGGAGCGCGCGACGAGGGGAAGGGCGATCAGCGGTGAGACGGCGGCCAGCACCGGCGGGACCATGAAGCCGATGAGGCGTCGGCGCAACGTCATCTCGCTCACTGGGCAGCGCGCAATCGGCGGGGAGCGCGGGCCGTGCGGTACAGGACGCCGGCGGTCGCAGCCGCGGCGGCATCCCAGCTGAAGCGTTCCGACCAGGTGCGTCCCGCGGCGCGTTCGGCGGGCTGTGGAGGATGGGCGAGCGCATGTGAGATCGCGTTCGCCAGCGCGCCCGGATTCGACGCATCCGCGTAACGCGCGGCCGAACCGCCGACCTCGCGGAGAACGGGGATGTCATTGGCGACGACGGGAACGCCACGTCGGAGAGCGTCAACGACGGGCAGGCCGAATCCCTCGAGCAGGGAGGGGCACACGTAGAGGGCGGCCACGGCATACAGCGACTCGAGTTGCGGGTCGTCGACCCAGCCGAGCAACTCGACATCCCCGGCCAGTCCGAGGGAGTCGCGCAGTGACAGCAACGGGTCCCCCGCTCGACTGCCGGTGATGACGGTGAGCGGCCGCGTCTCCTCGGGGATCTCGGCAAGAGCCCGCAGCAGGCCGGCGAAGTTCTTGTGCGGCAGGCGGTTTCCGGTGCTGAGAAGGATCTGGCGACCCGGTGTGATCTGCAGGGGAGCCAGAACCTTCCACGGTTCGTGCGGCGGCACAGGGTCACTGGCGCCGTTCGGAATGACTGTGACGGCGTCGGGGGACACGCGCATATGCCGAGAGATCGCTTCCGCCGCTGCATGTGAGACGGTGATGATGGCATCTGCGCTCGTGGCGGCGCGAGCGGCCAACCACGACGTCAGCGCGCTCACGATGCGTGGCAGCAGTGGACCCGCGGCTTCATGATAGATCGCATCGTGAACGGTGACGACGCGGGGGGCGCCGCGGTGGATCGGGCCGAAGTTCGCTGGGCACCACAGCACTGATGCGCCGAGTGATCTCGCGACGCCGTCGACACGAAGCACGGCGCCGAGCGCCCAGCTCACACGATCGGAGCCCACCCAGTCCACGGTGTGTACGGCGCCGGGAAAGAACGCTGTGATCGGCGCCGTGCCGGCACGGCCGGTGAGGGCGACGAACTCGCAGTCCGGCATCAGATTCGGCAGCCTCGTGACGATCTCACGCACGTACGTCTCGGTACCGCCGCGCCCTCCCGTATACGAGAGGAGGTCCACGACGACCGTCGCGCTCGCGCGCTCAGGTCTCGATGAGCGCCTCATCGCGCACCTCACGCCGTGGAATAGCCAGGACACCGGAGAAGAAGCTCATCATGACGGTCTGGAACCCCAGCATGATGCCCAGAGCACTCGGAATGGCGATGCGCACGACCGCGGCGGCGTCCTGCGGGCCGAAATCGAGGCTGCCCCAGCGCAGAACTTGAATCACACCGATGGCCACGCCCACGAGGAAGATCGCGAGGCCCGCGAGCAGCCCGCGCTCCGCGCTCCAGCCGGCGACGATCGACCGGTACCGCTTGCTGGCCGGAAGGAACCCCTCCTGGGTGGCGTAGAGCTTGGTCAGCCAGAAGAACAGCAAGGACTGGTAGCCGATCACACACAGCGCGCTGGCGTAGACCATCGTGGTCACATCGAACCCCACGGCACCGATCTGCACGCCGCCGAACGAGAGCACCCCCACGGCGATGGCGCCCACCAGGAACGCGGCCACGCCCGGGTAGACGAAGAGCCACCGCGGCGCGAAGATCAGCAGGAACCGCAGATGGCGCCATCCGTCGTGCCAACTGCGCAGATGCGGGGGCCGCGAGCGCCCGTCCTTCTGCAACGGCGTGGGCACCTCTTCGATGCGATACTTCGCGAGGGACGACTTCACGACCATCTCGGATGCGAACTCCATACCGGTCGTCTGAAGGTCCAGATCCAGGATGCGCTGGCGATTGAAGCCGCGCAGACCGCAGTGGAAGTCGCGGACGCCCGGGCGGAAGAACACCTGGCCGATCGCGGACAGGACGGGGTTGCCCAGATACCTGTGCAGTGGTGGCATGGCGCCGGGGGCGATGCCACCGGCGAACCGATTGCCCATCACGAGGTCGGCCCCGGCTCGCAGGCGTTCGACGAACGGCTCCAGATGCTCGAAGTCGTAGCTGTCGTCGGCATCGGCCATGATGACGAAGCGCCCGCGGGCGGACTCGATGCCGTTGATGAGTGCCGCTCCGTACCCGCGTCGGGGGGCGTGCGACACACGCGCCCCCAGCTCGGTGGCGATCTGCTGGGACCCATCGGTGCTGCCATTGTCCGAGATCAGCACTTCGCCGGCGATGCCCGTCCGCCGCAAGAACCCCTGAGCCTTGCGGATGCAGATGCCGAGGGTCTCCGCTTCGTTGAGGCACGGCATGAGGATCGTCAGCTCGGGGCTAGACGGCTGGTTCACGATGATCCTTCGGTATTCGGGCGTAGACGCGCTGGGTCGTTCAGGCGGAGGTGCGCTCTTCGAGCGCGCTGCGGATGGCATCGACGGTACGTTCGACGGTACGCGTCTCAACGGCCTCGTCGTACCAGGCGCGCGTCGAACGGCGCAGGTCGCGGCCCCGGGTGGCAGCGTCGATGATCGCGGCTGCCAGGTCTTCGGGCCGCGCGGAGGGCGCGATGAAACCGTTGACTCCGGGGGTGATCAACTCGGTCGACGCGTTGCCCTCATCCGACACGAGGACCGTGGGAGTGCCGTGCGCGGCTGCTTCGACGACGACCAGGCCGTAGCCCTCGCGTCGCGACGGGTTGACCAGAACGGCCGCGCCTCGCATGAGGGCGTCGAGCTTCTCCTGCGTCACGAAGCCGGGACGGTCGGTCCACTCGCCACCATCGGCGGCTGCGATCGCCGCGTCCACGGCCGGTGTGCTCGGCCCTTTACCGAGCAGCACGAGGCGCAGCTCGGGGAGCGTTGCCCGCGCGAGCGCCACCGCAGCCGGGATCGACTCCACGCGCTTGTCGGGGATGTGGCGTCCCGCATAGAGAACGTACGGCGGCTCGGCGGCGGCCTCCGGCGCCGCCGGGGTGGCGGTTCCGGCGGGATCGATGAGGCCGGGGCTGACGAGAAGTCGTCGGCGGAACCCCTCGGCACGCAGTCGGCGTGCCGTCAGCTGCGAGTGCGCCGACGCGATCGGCGTCAGCGCGATGGCGAGCCGCTGCATGACCCAGGCGACGGACCCGGTGATCGTGCCGGTGTAGGCGAGCCACTGCCGGCGTCCCCAGACCTCCAGGTAGTCGACGACGACGATGGTGCCGGAGCCGAGCAGAGCCGCTCGTGCGGCGAACACGTTGAGCACGGGAAGCCCGCTCACGATCACCGCACGGTAGGCGCGGCGGCGCCGGAGCAGGGAACGGAAGAGGCCGAACGCGAAGGCCACCGCTGCGGCCGGGCGACGCACACCTTCGGCGTCGTACAACGACAGCGAACCCGAGACGGGCACGACAGCGAACGGCTCGTCGTGAGGCTGGTCGCCGGCATCCCATTGCCGGGATGTCAGGTAGTCGACGTCGTCGCCGCGGGCGCTGAGCCAGCGGGCGAAGGACCGATACTGCCGTTCTCCGCCACCTGTCGTGTACGGGAACAGGCAGTCGTAAGCGACGGCGATGGATCTCGATCGCATGGCGGAGTCAGCTTTTCAGGGGCGCTGGCGCGCCGTGGGGTAAGGAAATCTGGCTCATGTCTCGATCAGCAGCCCTCGATGCGGAACAGCCGGGCGTCGTCGCCCTGGGAGTCGACGAGCACCAGGTGCGAGGACGGTGTGAGGTCGTTGAGGCCCGCGCGCTCCAGCCCGGAGTCCGGACTGTCGAACACGTTACGGTCACCGAAGTCCAGGACGAAGTCGGCGCCCACCCGGGCGATGGCCTGACACACCTTCGGATCGTTGTCGATCTGATTCAGGTGTGCGTCGAGGTACTCCTGGTCGGGGCTGCGCGTGCCGAAGATGTGCAGAGACGTGACCTGTCGATCGGCGAGGGCGAATGCCAGCGATCCGCCGGTCCAGGGGTTGGTCACGATGAGCGCATCGGCAGGTGTCGTCTCGTCGAGCCGACCGAGCACGGCAGCCTCGTCGGCGGTGAGCAGCGCCGAGGTCGCATCGAGCCGATAGGAGGCTCGAGCATCCTTCATCACCGCGGTGACGTTGGCGCCGGTGGCGACGGTGAACAGCGCGGCCACGGCGAGGACGAGCAGCGAGCGTCGCAGCAGGTCGGATGTGCGCACGCGCCGAAGCCCGCCGCTGAGAAGGTCGACGAGCGCGACGGCACCCAGGACAGCGACCGGCACGCCGACCGCGGGGAGCAGCGCCGCGAGACGGAAGGAGTCGTTGTACCAGGGGTTGGTGAGCAGATCGCGGATGACCGTGCCCACCGGCAGCCCGCTGGCGACGATGAACAAGAGCGCTCCGCTTGCGAAAGGCAGTCCCACCTGCCACCAGCGTGCGGGGCGCCGGATCACCATCGCGATCCCGATGAGGAGCAGTACCGCCGTCGTGACGGTGATGGGATATCCGCGGGGGGAGACCAGGGCCGCCTCGCCGAAGGCCTGCGCCGTGCTCTGCCATGCGCTCCAGCCGGACATCTCGGCGTTCGTTCGGGCATAGCGCCACATCACCGCGCCCAGGAGTACGAAGGCCAGCATCGACGCGCCCACCAGCACGGCGTGACGGCGAGTGCCGCCGCGCCAACCACGAACCGCGAGGAACCAGAGCACGCACGCGACGGTCGTCGCGTACAGGGCGAGGATGGCGTTGGGGTGTGCCAGCCCGATTCCGGCGCAGATCACCAACAGCAGGAGCGCCTGGCGCAGCGCGTTTCTCCCGCGCGCCCGCAGCAACAGCCACACCGCCGCGATGCCGGCGGGGAGGATCGCGTACGCCGTCGCGTTCGGGTAGAGGACTCCAAAATAGAGGAGCAGCAGCGGAAAGGCCCCGAAACCGGTCGAGAGCGCTGCGGCGGCGCCGAGGGCTGCGGGGCGCTCGCGGAAGGCGACCGCGGTCAGGGCCATGATCGATGCCGGCCACGCGACGGCGCAGATCGCGATGTTCGCGGCGCCTACCGCGAGCGCGACGCTGCCGCCGCCCAGTTGCGCGACGAGGGTGACGAGGCTGTGCCAGCCGTTCGGGTACCAGTCGATCTGGGAGGTGGCGCCGATCCCGAACCCGGACGAATCGCCGGACTCCAGAGCCAGCGCGATGGCGTTCAAGTGCACGACATTGTCGAAGGTCTGCGAGATGTTCTCGGGACCGCCGAAGACGCTCATCAGCTGCAGCGCGATCACGGTCCCGGCGGCGGCGATGCCGGCCACCGTCACCGCCGCCGAGGCGCGGGACGAGGCGCCGGACGAGGGGGTGTCGGCCGATCGGCCGGTCCACCGGCGAACGCCGAATGCCACCGCTGCGGTGAGCGCGGTGAGGATGATGACCGGGACGAGAGACCAGTCGAGGCCGACGATGTGGGCCGCAGTGGCCGCGACGGCGATGATGGCGACGGACAGCGCCGGTGCGAGGAGCCAGACCTTCACGGAGCGCACGCCCCAGCCTGCGGCGACGACCGCTGCACCCGGTGCGGCCAGCAGGGCGACGCCGATCAACACAGAGGGAATCGCCGTCGCCCAAGCCTCAGACAATCTCGACCTCCGGGCTCGATGACAACAGTGAGTTAGTCTAGATGATCGTTGTCCGGGCGGATGTCGTGAACCGAAGGCAGACCGCGATGCGTTCGCCCGCCTGCCCGCGCGCCCACGACAGAAAGCACCACCATGGATCTCCTCATTGTCGGTTCCGGGTTCTTCGGGCTCACGATCGCAGAACGTGCCGCGGCGTCCGGCCGCAAGGTGGTCGTCGTAGAGCGGCGCTCGCACATCGGCGGGAATGCGTACAGCGAGGACGAGCCGACGACCGGCATCGAGGTCCACAGGTATGGAGCGCATCTGTTCCACACCTCCAACGCATCGGTGTGGGAGTACGTCAACCGGTTCACGGCGTTCACGAACTATGTGCACCGCGTGTACACCACCCACAAGGGGGTCGTGTTCCCGCTGCCGATCAACCTCGGCACGATCAATCAGTTCTTCCAGGCGGCCTATACACCGGGTCAGGCCCGAGCCCTCATCCACGAGCTTGCCGGCGAGTTCGACCCGCGAAACGCGAAGAACCTCGAGGAGCGCGGCATCGGCCTCATCGGCCGGCCGCTGTACGAGGCGTTCATCCGCGACTACACGGCCAAGCAGTGGCAGACGGACCCGACCGAACTGTCCGCCGAGATCATCAGCCGCCTGCCCGTGCGCTACACCTACGACAACCGGTACTTCAACGACACGTGGGAAGGCCTCCCCGTCGACGGGTACACCGCCTGGCTGGAGCGGATGGCGGACCACCCGAACATCGAGGTGAAGCTCGGTGTCGACTACTTCGACGAATCCCAGCCGCTGAACAAGGCGGCCACGGTGGGCCGGCTCCCCGTCGTCTACACCGGGCCGGTCGACCGCTACTTCGACGACGCCGCGGGCCGCTTGAGCTGGCGGACGCTCGACTTCGATCAGGAGGTGCTCGACGTCGCGGACTTCCAGGGCACGAGCGTGATGAACTACGCGGATGCCGACGTGCCCTACACGCGCATCCACGAGTTCAAGCACTTCCACCCCGAGCGCGCGGACCGCTACCCGTCGGACAAGACGGTGATCGTCCGCGAATACTCGCGATTCGCGTCGGATGCCGACGAGCCCTACTATCCCGTCAATACGCCAGAAGACCGGGCGCGGTTGCTCTCCTATCGAGAACTGGCACGCGGTGAGAAGGACGTGCACTTCGGTGGACGACTGGGCACCTATCAATACCTCGACATGCACATGGCGATCGGGTCGGCGCTCGCCATGTGGAACAACCAGCTGTCCTGATCGTCACGCCTCCCGCGGTGAGCGATCCCCGAAGGTGACGTGCCACGCCTCGGCCGAGGTGAGTCCGGCGGCCGCGGATCGGTACTGCTGCGACAGCGTGCTCCAGTTGCGGCGCAGCCTCCGGTGCAGCCGGACCGAGTCCCACAGCAGGGCGCGGTACTTGGCGCGATCGCGCGTGTAGATGTTCTTGCCCGAGCCGTCGGCGGCGCTCACCAGAGCGCTGTCGTAGTAGGGCACGCGCCACCAGTGCGCGTCCTCCTTGCCGAACTCGACCTCGGGTTGGGCGAGATTCTCGGGTCGCGGCGCATGCAGCCAGTGCGACACCAGGGTGGATACCGTGAACCAGCGCAGCCGCAGACCCGTGGGGCTGTCGAACTCGTGCCGCCTGCTGCGCTTGAACACCTGGCGCCCGTGCCGGGAACGCAACGGCACCCCTGTCTCCTTGTGGACGACCGTCTCGGGAAAGTCCTTCGCGAGCGCACGGGCGGCGGGCATGGCACTCGCGATCCCCGCGTGCATGTGTGCCGGGCCGGAGAGGATGTCCCGCAACGCCCGATGACGCAGAGCCACCGGGTAGTACTGCATCATCATGAGGTGCTTCAGGTCCATGCGGCGGCTGTGGCGCAGCAGCGTGCCGCCGTCCGGTGATCGGGAGTGCAGGAGGCCGGCGACGATGCGGTTGCGGGCGTGGAAGTACGCCTGCCAATCGATGGAGTCGTCCTTGCCGACCCACGACACGTGCCACAGGGCGATGCCGGGAACCGACACCGTCGGGTAGCCCGCATCTCGCGCGCGCAGGCAGTACTCGGCGTCGTCCCATTTGATGAACGCCGGGAGGGCGAGGCCGATCTCCCGGATGATCTCCGTGGGGATCAGGCACATCCACCACCCGTTGTAGTCGGCATCCAGTCGCATGTGGAGCGTCGGAGACTGACGCAGGTTCGCGACCGAGAAGTCATGCGGCATGCGCTCCTGGTAGAGCGTGCGCCACATGAAGGGGCGATCGTCGACGACTTCCGCCCAGGCGTGCAGCTTCGGGCGGTCGAGCAGGTCGAACATGTGCGCACCGACGATGGTGGGGGTCGCCGCAAACCGACCGAAGACGACCGACCGGCGGATCGATTCGGGCTCGATCTTCACGTCGTCGTCGAGCAGCTGGACGAAGTCGCTGTCAGGTCGGTCGAGAGTCTTCGCCATGGCGCGCGCGAATCCGCCCGAGCCGCCGAGATTCGGCTGCGTGATGATCTCGAGGGCGTCGCCGAGCTGCTCGGCCACCTCGGGGAAGTCCGCTTCGGCATCCACCCGCCGATCGCCCTGATCGATGATGAAGATCCGATCGATCACATCGAGGGCCTCGGGCGAATCGGCCAGGGCGCGTAGCGTGCCGACGCAGTAGCCGGGCTTGTTGTAGGTCGTGATTCCGATACTCGCCTTGCCGGTACGCGCCGGCTCCTGTTCGGTGGTCCACTCGGCCCCGTCGAACACGGCCGGTTCCTCATCGGCGGCGACATCGAACCAGATCCATCCGCCGTCGCTGTACTGGTCGAGAGTGAGTGCGAACGACGTCGAGGCAGCTCCCGCGACCTCTTTCGTGTCGATGCGTTGCGAGACACCGGCGCCGGTCGAGCGATACACCAGGATCGTCGCCGGCCCCGTCGTGCGGACGGTCAGCGTGACGGAGCGGACCGTCGTCCAGTGCTGCCAGTACGAGGCGGGGAACGCGTTGAAGTAGGTGCCGAAAGAGACGCGCCGACCCTCCAGAATGCGTGCCTGCGTGCGTCCCAGGACGTTACCGAGCCGGGCACGGTTGGACACGCGCACCGGTTCCTCATCGATCGAGGTCCAGGTCTCCGGGTCGACGTAGAGCGGAAGGAGGTCGGGATCGCGGTCGAGAGGAAGCACGACGTTCTGCAGGACGTGGGACACGGGAAAGCTCCGGACGTATCGGCGAAAGTGCGGTCGACGGACCAGGGAGCAAGCCTACCTCGGTGGACCCCGCAACTAGACTCGACCACGTGACCACCGCCGCCGTCGGCGCTCCTGGCTCCGCCCGGCGCTACCTCCACTCGCTGTGGTTGCTGTCGTCGCGCGACCTGAGGGTGCGGTACGCGACGAGCGCGCTCGGATACCTGTGGTCGGTGCTCGATCCGCTGGTGATGAGCGTCATCTACTGGTTCGTCTTCACACAGGTGTTCCAGCGCGGCGATATCGGCGCGCAGCCCTACATCGTCTTCCTCATCTGCGGCCTGCTGCCGTGGGTATGGTTCAACTCCGCCGTCACGGACTTCACGCGTGCATTCAGCAAGGACGCCCGCCTCGTTCGTTCCACCGCGATCCCCCGGTCGATCTGGGTGAACCGCATCGTCCTCAGCAAGGGCGTCGAGTTCCTCTTCTCGCTGCCTGTCCTCGCCGCGTTCGCCGTGTTCGCGGGCGCGACCGCCGGCTGGGGCCTGCTGCTGCTGCCGGTGGCCGTGCTGCTCCAGGTCGTGCTGCTCGTGGGTCTCGGCCTGCTCGTCGCACCGCTGTGCGTGCTGTGGGGCGACCTCGAGCGCACGACGCGCCTCATCCTGCGCGCGCTGTTCTACGCGACACCCATCGTCTACGGCGTGGCCGACCTGCCGGGCGTCTTCCGAGACCTGGCGGTGCTGAACCCCCTCGCCGGGATCTTCACGCTCTACCGCATCGGCCTGTTTCCGCAGGAGTGGGACGCGCCCGCGGTGACCGTCGGCGCCGCCATGAGCGTCGGCATCCTCCTCGTCGGCATCCTCGTTTTCCGTCGCCTCGAGTCCGCCGTCCTGAAGGAGCTGTGATGGCGGGAGAGCTTGCGATCCGCGTCATGGACCTCGGTGTGCGGTTCCGCCGCAATCGCCGCGGTCGGCGCAGCCTGAAGGACCTCTTCGCGGGCGCCGCTCGCCGCAATCGACCTGATGAGTTCTGGGCGCTGCGCGGCGTCACCTTCGAGGTCACGCGGGGCGACGCGATCGGTGTGGTGGGGCGCAACGGGCAGGGCAAGTCCACGCTTCTCAAGCTCGTCGCCGGCGTCCTGCTTCCCGACGAAGGGGCCGTCGATGTAGACGGGGGAGTGGCGCCTCTCATCGAGATCACCGGCGGCTTCGTCGGCGATCTCACCGTGCGCGAGAACGTGCGCCTCACGGCGGGGCTGCATGGCATGTCCAAAGCGGAGGTGTCGCGCCGGTTCGACGACATCATCGACTTCGCCGAGCTCGCCGACTTCGTCGACATGCCGTACAAGCACCTGTCCAACGGCATGAAGGTGCGTCTTGCGTTCTCCGTCGTGTCCCAACTCGATGAACCGATTCTGCTCGTCGACGAGGTGCTCGCCGTCGGCGACAAGGCGTTCCGCGAGAAGTGCTATCGGCGTATCGACGAACTGCTCGCCGAAGGGCGCACCCTCTTCTTCGTCAGTCACAACGAGAAGGATCTGCGCCGCTTCTGCACCCGCGGTCTCTACCTCGACAAGGGAGTCCTGAAGCTGGATGCCGGGATCGGCGAGGTCCTCGACGCCTACAACGCCGACCACCACGAGCGCTGACCGCGCCAGAAACACCCACCCGTCGCCGCAGATGTCAGGCGCGGGCGTCGTCCGCAACCGAAGGGGATGGCGCCCGGGTGCGGAAGACGAGCGCGTGATAGAAGAAGAAGCGCGCCACGACCACGACCACGATGCTGATCAGGTTCACCACGTTGACGGCGACGGGTCCGGCAGGACGCCCGAGAGCGACGGCGACCAGCTCGACGCCACCCCAGACGAGCAGCACCCCCAGGACGGTGCACCCGACGTTGACGACGACGAACAGGACGATCTCGACCCACAACCGGCGACGGTCGCGGTGCCGGAACGTCCACTGCCGGTTGCCGACATAGGCGTTGACGAGCGCCACCAGCGACGCGGCGATCTTCGCCGCGACGACGTCCCACCCGAAGGTCAGATACAGGAGGTTGAAGGCGGCGATCTCGATGAAGGTGCTGACGGCTCCCACCGTCAGGAACCGTGCACCGATACCGGCCAGGCGACGGGCGCGCACGGACAACGACATGATCCTCCACGGTACAGGGTGGTCCCGTCCGATCGAGTGCACCACGGGCCGATCGAGTACGCTACAGAGGTTGCCCTGGTCGCTCTGATCTCCCTGGTTTCGTCGGCTTCCCGGGCACAGCGACCTGAGGTCGGCAGACCCGGGCCGCGTGCACACATCGGTGGCGCGGGACACAGGAAAGGCGTGACGTGACGATCCGACATCTGGCCGTCGTCATGCCCGCGTACAATGAGGCCGGCGGCATCGCCGGGTTCATCCGCGAGATCCACGAGTCCGTCGCTTCTCTTGCGCCGCAGATCGACATCATCGTCGCCGACGACAGGTCGACGGACTCGACGGCATCCGTCGTCACCGCGCTGGGTCTCGACGGGGTCCAGGTGCGCACCCAGCCCGCCAACCGCGGTCACGGTCCCACGGCACTCGCCGCGTATCGCGCAGGACTCGAGACCGGGGCCGACGTCATCGTGCACGTCGACGGTGACGGGCAGTTCCGCGCCGAGGACTTTCCGCGGGTCGTCGCCGCACTGGTCTCCACACACGCCGACGTCGTGCACGGCGTGCGCCGTGACAGGGAGGACCCGTGGTACCGTCGCGCCCTGAGCTCCGGCCTCCGCGTACTCGTGCGTCCGTTCGCCGGCCGCGCCATCCCCGATATCAACACGCCCCTGCGGGCTTACCGCGCCTCGGCGCTTCGCCCGCTCGTCGACGCTGTCGGCGTCGGCGCGATCGTGCCGCACGTGCACTTCTCGCTCGCCGAGGCGCGATCCGGAATGCGCGTGCGCTATGTCAGCGTCAGAAGCCTGCCGCGCCGGGGTGATGAGGCCGGTGGCACGATGTGGGATGCCGAGGGACAGCCGAAGCTGCCCCCGAAGCGGCTCCGCTCGTTCGCGCGCGAGGCATTGGGGGAGGTGTGGCGGCTCTCGCTGCGCCCCGGTGCTCCGTTGCGCGAGGTCGAGGTCGGGTGGACGGACCGCTCCGGGGGAGCGGAATGATGGCGGTGGATGCCGGGGCATCCTCAGCCGCACTCCGACGCACGATCGACGTGGCCTTCTGGGTGACGGCCGCGGCGCTCGTCTCCGTCGCCGCGCTCGCCGCGGCATCCAGCCTCACTCGCGCCTCCCTCTGGGAGGACGAAGCGTTCAACCTCACCGTGCCGGTGAATCTCCTGGGCGGCCTCGGTTACACGAGCGACGGCACGCTGTCGGGCAGCGTCCTCACACCGTTCGACCCGCGGATCTCCACCGGGCCGGTCGTGCTGCTGCCGGTCGCGGCCGTCATGGCGCTCGGCGCCGACCTCGTCATCGGGGCCCGACTGGTATCGCTCGTCTTCTTCGCGGCGCTGCTTGCCGCACTCTTCGTCGCCAGTCGTCGTGTCGGCGGCCGGTGGGCAGGTGCTGCCGCGGTCGCCGTCGCGCTCGCCTTCGACGCGTCGGCGCCGCCGTCACCCATCCAGGGCCCGACGGATGTGCTGGGTGAGATTCCCGCCGCGGCTCTTCTCGCGTGGGCGGTCATCGCGGTCCGGCGCCGGCGGTGGCTCGCGGGTCTGCTGGTCGGGCTCGCCGTCCAGGCGAAGGTGATCAGTCTGCTCGCGGTGCCCGCTTTCGTCGTCGGCCTGCTGGTGCTTCGGTCCGGCCAACGCTGGGGGGCACGGCTACGTGCACTGATCGTGCCCGCAGCGCTCGTGATCGCCCCGACGGTGCTCGTCGAGTTGTCGGCACTTCTCGCCCTCGGAGCGGGCGGGTACGTCGAGCACCTGCACATGACCAAGACCTTCGTGCTCACGGGAGGACAACTGGGCGTCCGCACCTCGCCGGGCGACAAGCTCGCGGTCCTGCTCGGCGCGTGGCGCCTGCCGGCGCCCGTCGCCGGCGTGATCGCGGTCGCCGCGATCGCCGCGATCGTGGTCGCTCTCGTCGTCATCCGGCACTCGCCCCCCGGCCTCGATGATCTCCTCCGTCGAGCCGATCTCGCACCGGTGAGCGAGCAGCGCGCGACCCTGCTGATCGCTGCCGTCGGCGTCGCCGCGTTCGCGGGTTGGTGGCTGACCGCCGGACACACCCCGGCGTGGGTGCGTCACCCGGCACCGGGGATGCTCGCGTTCGTCCCTCTCGTCGCGGCGTACGCCGTGGTCGCGCTGCGCGTGCTGTGGTCG
>NZ_JBASZT010000235.1:0-2333 GCF_049661145.1 Microbacterium sp. | reverse complement strand
GGTCATCGGCGGGGGCGGGGGTCAGTAGGCGAGGGCGCGGTCGACGGCCTCGAGGATGCGGTCGGCGTCGGGCAGGTACACACCCTCGAGCTTGGCGGGCGGGAACGGCACGTCGAAGCCCGACACGCGCAGCACGGGGGCCTCCAGCGCGAAGAACGCGCGCTCCATGACGGTCGCCGCGACCTCCGAGCCGACCGAGACGAACCCGGGGGCCTCCTGCGCATAGACCATCCGTCCGGTGCGACGCACCGAGTCGAGGATCGGCCCGTAGTCGATCGGCGACAGCGACCGCACGTCGACGACCTCGCACGACGTTCCCTCGCCCTCCGCGAGGGCGGCGGCCTGCAGCAGCGTCGTGACCATCGCGCCGTGGCCGACGAGGGTCACGTCGGTGCCCCGCCGCACGACGCGGGAGGCGTGCAGCGGCAGCGCGCGCTCGGCGGTGTCGACCTCGCCCTTGAGCCAGTACTTGGCCTTCGGCTCGAGGAAGACGACCGGGTCGGGCGAGGCCACGGCATCCTGGATCATCCAGTACGCATCGTTCGGCGTGGACGGCGACACGACCCGCAGTCCCGGCGTGTGCGCGAAGTAGGTCTCGGGGCTCTCCTGGTGGTGCTCGACGGCACCGATGTGTCCGCCGTACGGGATGCGGATGACCACCGGGAACGACGCGGCGCCCTCGTGCCGGTTGGTGAGCTTGGCGAGCTGGGTCGTGATCTGGTCGAACGCGGGGAACACGAACCCGTCGAACTGGATCTCGCAGACGGGGCGGAATCCCGCCATCGCGAGGCCGATCGCGGTGCCGACGATGCCCGATTCCGCCAGCGGCGTGTCGAGAACGCGGCGGTCACCGAACTCGGCCTGCAGTCCCTCGGTCACGCGGAAGACGCCGCCGAGCCGGCCGATGTCCTCGCCCATGAGCAGGACGTGGTCGTCGGCGGTCATCGCGGCGCGCAGGCCCGCGGTCAGGGCCTTGGCGAACGGCATGGCGGTCACGCGGCACCTCCCTCGACCGAGCCCTCGAACGACGCTTCGTAGGCGGCGAGCCACGCCCGCTGTTCCGCGATGAGCGGGTGGTCTTCGCCGTAGACATGGGCGAACATCGTGTCGGCCTCGAGTCCTCCCAGTGCGTTGGTGCGCACGCGCACGTCGTCGGCGTAGGCGGCAGCCTCGGCATCCACCTCGTCGAAGAAGGATGCCGACGCGCCGCGCCCTTCGAGATGCGCGCGCAGCCGGGCGATCGGATCGCGCCGGGCCCAGGACTGCTCCTCGTCGCTCGTGCGGTACTTCGTGGGGTCGTCGCTCGTGGTGTGCGCGCCCATGCGGTAGGTCATCGCCTCGATCGCCTGCGGTCCGCCGCCCGCGCGGGCCTCATCGAGCGCGAGGCGCGAGACGGCGTAGCTGGCGAGCACGTCGTTGCCGTCGACGAGGGTCGAGGGCATGCCGTAGCCGGCGCCGCGGCGGTAGAGCGGCGCGCGGGACTGCGTGGCGACCGGCACCGAGATGGCCCACTGGTTGTTCTGCAGGAAGAACACCTGCGGCGTGCG
Source organism: Microbacterium sp. (assembly GCF_049661145.1). Taxonomy (GTDB): domain Bacteria; phylum Actinomycetota; class Actinomycetes; order Actinomycetales; family Microbacteriaceae; genus Microbacterium. Next base: position 786 of record NZ_JBASZT010000235.1, on the reverse strand, counting down.
GTAGGTGTTGGCGAACACCATCGCCTCGTGCACGTCGCCCTGGCTCGACGCGCCGTCGCCGTAGTAGACGATGACGGCCTCGTCGCGGTGCTCGTCGCCCGTGCCGCAACGGCCGTCGAAGACGAGGCCCATGCCGAAGCCGGTCGCGTGCAGGGTCTGGGATCCCAGCACGAGCGTGTAGATGTGGACGTTCCCGTTACGGGGATCCGTCGGGTCCCAGCCGCCGTGGGTGAGCCCGCGCATGACCCGGATGATGTCGATCGGATCGACCCCGCGGGTCGTCGCGACGACGTGCTCGCGGTACGACGGGAAGAGGTGGTCTTGCTTTCGGGCGGCGCGCACCGAGCCGACCTGCGCGGCCTCCTGACCGAGGCTCGGCGGCCAGAGCGCGAGCTGGCCCTGGCGCTGCAGGTGTGTAGCCTGCTGGTCGAACGCGCGGACCGTGACCATGTCGCGGTAGAAGGTCTCGAGGTCGCTGTCGCCGAGGGCATCGATGAGCGGCAGGTAGCGCTCGGCTTCGGGCGTGGGAGCGAACGTCCCGTCAGAGGCCAGAACGCGCACGAGTGCCGGGTCGTCGGGCGGGGTCATCCTCCCACGCTAACGGGCGGCGCATGCACCGTTCTGCATGAGATGGACAACGGATGCCGGAATCCTCCGTGGCTGCCCGACAACCGGCATCCGCCCGCGCTCGGCTTCGCCGCGCGCCCCCCGAACGCCGAGAGAACAACCGGTCGCCGAGAGAACAACCGGTCGCCGAGAGAACGGTTGATACCCGTTCTCTCGGCG
>NZ_JBASZT010000234.1:0-7720 GCF_049661145.1 Microbacterium sp. | reverse complement strand
GCCTGGCCCCCACGCAACCTGACCCCGGGAGCTGGCGCACCGGGCACACCGAGCGCGGTCAGCATCCCGACGCCGCCGTCCGTCGATGCGCTCGATCCGATGCCCAGCACGAGCCGGCTCACCCCGTGGTCGAGGGCCGCGGCGATCGCCTGGCCGAAGCCGAACGTGTCGGCATCCCACGGCGCGAGCGCGCCGCTGTCGGCGGTCAGCAGCTCGATCCCGCTCGTGGATGCCAGCTCGACAACACCCGTCCCGTCCGGCAGCAGGAGCCAGGATGCCGACAGGTCGCGCCCGCGCGGACCGCGCACCCTCACCGGCATCCGCCGCGATCCGGGCACCGCGGTCTCGAACGCATCCAGCGTCCCCTCGCCGCCGTCGGCCATCGGCAGCAGGCGCACGTCCACGTGTTCGAGAGCGTCACGCCACCCCTCGGCGACCGCCGCAGCGGCGTCAGCCGCACCGATCGAGCCCTTGAGACTGTCGAGCGCGACGACGACGCGGGTCATGCACCGAGTGTAGGCCGCGGGATCAAGCGTGCGCCGGCGGGGGTGCCGAACTGCTGCGCACGACGAGTTCGGTCGCAACCAGCTCGCGACCGCGCGGGCTGCCCCCCTCGACAGCCTCGAGCAGCGCGTGCAGCGCCGCCTGTCCCACCCGGTCGAAATGCTGCCGCACGGTGGTCAGCGCCGGCCAGAAGTCCGCCGCCTCCGGCATGTCGTCGAATCCGACGACGCTGATGTCCTGCGGCACACGCCTCCCGGCTTCGTGGAAGGCGTGCAGCAGGCCGAGGGCCATCTGGTCGTTGGACGCGAAGACGGCCGTCGCGTCCGACCTGCGCAGCAGCAGTTCTCCCGCACGGCGCCCGGCCGCCGGCGACCAGTCGCCGACGATGGGCTCGGGCACCGGGGCCCCGGCCTCCTCGAGCGTCCGGCGCCAGGAGTCCCGTCGGCGCTGCGCGGAGTACGAGTCCTCCGGCCCCGAAACGTGCCAGACCGTCTCGTGACCGAGTTCGAGGAGGTGGGCGGTGGCCAGTCGCGCGCCCTGCGCCTGGTCGGTGTCGACGACGGGCACCTCGTAGCGTGCACTGGAGTCGACGACGACGACCGGCATGCCGGTGGGGACGTCGATCTCCGCCTCGCTCAGCACATGGGCCTCGATGACGATGATGATGCCGTCGACCGCCTGCTCGCCCAGCCGCGCGAACGCGCCCGACACCACCGACTGGGTCGCTGCCGCGAGCGGGATCAGCGTGATCGCGTATCCCGCGGCGGTCGCCTCCGCCGCGATCGCGTCGAGCGTGCGCATGTTCCCGTACGACGACAGGGAGAACATGATGACCCCGATCGTGCGATAGCGCCCCGCCTTGAGCGCACGGGCGGCCGAGTTCGGGCGGTATCCCAGCTGCTGCATCGCGCGCACGACCCGGTCGCGTGTCGCGGGCCGGACGACGTCTTTGCCCGTCGCCACACGCGACACCGTCTGCGCCGACACACCGGCGACGCGCGCGACGTCGTTGATGGACGGTTCGCGCCGGGCGCTGCCGGGCAGTGACGACATGCGGACTCCTTCGCACGATGTTTGCGTTGACATCGTATGGGTAGTCGGCGTATGTTTGCGTAAACAAGCGCTCACGAATCGGGAATCTGTCAATGACGACCTCCGCCTCCACCACGTCGCTGCACGCTACGCAGCGAGTGTTCGAGCCTCGTAGGAACCGGCCCGACTGGCGTGGCTGGGCCTTCGTCGGGCCGTTCATGATCGTGTTCGCGCTCGTCTTCCTCGCCCCGCTGGCATACGCGCTGTACCTCAGCCTGTTCCGTGACCAGCTCATCGGCGGCTCGGTCTTCGTCGGACTCGAGAACTACGCCACGGCCCTCGTCGACCCGAAGTTCTGGGAGGCGTTCGGCCGCGTGTTCGTCTTCCTGCTCGTGCAGGTGCCGATCATGCTGCTGCTCGCGCTGGGCGCCGCGCTCGCGATCGACAGCGCCCGCCTGCGCGGTGCGTCGTTCTTCCGCATCGTGATCTTCCTGCCGTACGCCGTGCCCGCCGTCGTCGCGGTGCTCATGTGGGGATACATCTACGGGGATCAGTTCGGTCTGACCGCGAACCTCAACGACCTGTTCGGGTTTCCGCTGCTGACCCCGTTCGCACGCGAATGGATGCTGGTGTCGATCGGCAACATCGTGACGTGGGAGTTCGTGGGCTACAACATGCTCATCTTCTACTCGTCGCTGAAGACGATCCCGGGAGAGCTGTACGAGGCGGCGGCGCTCGACGGCGCGGGGGCGTGGCGAACCATCTTCTCCATCAAGATCCCCGCCGTGCGCGGCGCGATCGTGATCGCAACGATCTTCTCGATCATCGGCAGCTTCCAGCTGTTCAACGAGCCGAACATCCTGCGCCCGCTCGCGCCCAACGTCATCACGACCTACTACACGCCGAACATGTACGCCTACAACCTGTCGTTCGCTGGCCAGCAGTTCAACTACGCCGCGACGGTCGCGATCATCATGGGCGTCATCACCGCGGTCATCGCCTACGTCGTGCAGCTGCGCGGCTCCCGGGCGGAGGTGCGCTGATGACCACCCCGCGTCCCGGTCGCGTCGCAGACCTGCTCAACCCGCGCAACTCGAAGGTGCTGCTGGCCGTCATGGTCCTGTACGCCCTCTACACCCTGGTCCCGCTCGTGTGGCTCGTGATCAACGCGACGAAGACGCAGGCGGGACTGTTCTCCAGCTTCGGCCTCTGGTTCGCCGACGATTTCGCCCTGTGGGACAACCTGTCGCAGACGCTGACCTACCGCGACGGCATCTTCTTGCGCTGGCTCGGCAACACCCTGCTGTACGTCGTCGTCGGCGCCGGCGGCGCGACCCTGCTGGCGACCCTCGCGGGCTATGGACTCGCGAAGTACCGGTTCCCGGGGCGCCGGGCGGTGTTCGCGATCGTCCTCGGCGCCGTCGCGGTGCCGGGCACGGCCCTCGCGGTGCCGACGTTCCTGCTGTTCAGCGAGCTCGGGCTGACGAACACCCCGTGGTCGGTCATCATCCCCTCCCTCATCAGCCCCTTCGGTCTCTATCTCATCTGGGTGTATGCGAGTGACGCCGTGCCCACCGAACTGCTGGAGGCGGCCCGCGTGGACGGGGCCAGTGAGTTCCGTACGTTCTTCACGATCTCGATCAGGCTGCTCGCCCCCGGCGTCGTCACGGTGCTGCTGTTCACGGTCGTCGCGACGTGGAACAACTACTTCCTCCCTCTCATCATGCTCAGCGACCCCGACTGGTATCCCCTGACGGTGGGCCTCAACCAGTGGGCCGCTCAGGCCATCGGCGCCGGTTCGCAGCCCATCTACAACCTGGTGATCACGGGCTCGCTCCTCACGATCATCCCCATCGTCGTCGCGTTCCTCCTGCTGCAGCGGTTCTGGCAGTCGGGGCTGAACGCCGGAAGTGTCAAGCAGTGACCGGGGACTGCTCGACGAGGAACTCCCCACCCGGCCGGACCGCACCAGCGGCCACCGTGAATCCCGAACAAGAAACCACACCCCGAACAAGAAGGACACAGCAATGAAGCAGATGTCGGGCGCACGCCGCGCCTCAGCAGTTCTGGCGGTCGGCGCCGTCGCCGCGCTCGCCCTGGCCGGGTGCTCCGGAGGCAACGGCTCCCGAGGAGCCGGTGGCGGCGAGGGCTCACTCGAGTCGATCCAGGCCGCACTGGAAAAGGGCGGCGAGCTGACGTACTGGTCGTGGACGCCGCAGGCCGAAGCCCAGGTCGCCGCCTTCGAGAAGGCCTACCCGAACGTGACGGTCGACCTCGTCAACGCCGGCACCAACAACGACGAGTACACGAAGCTGCAGAACGCCATCAAGGCGGGCTCCGGCGCACCGGACGTCGTGCAGATCGAGTACTACGCGTTCCCGCAGTTCGCTCTCACCGATGCGCTCCTCGACCTGTCCGCGTACGGGTTCGCTGACCTGGAGGACGACTACACGGCATCCACCTGGGGCTCGGTGACCGTCGGCGACGCCATCTACGGCCTACCGCAGGATTCCGGTCCGATGGCCCTGTTCTACAACCAGGCGGTATTCGACGAGTACGGCATCGACGTGCCGACCACGTGGGACGAGTACATCGCGGCGGCCGAGAAGCTGCACGCCGCCGACCCGACGAAGTACATCACCAACGACATCGGCGACGCGGGCTTTGCCACCAGCATGATCTGGCAGGCCGGCGGCACACCCTTCCAGAGCGACGGGACCAACGTCACGATCGACCTGCAGGATGCCGGTTCCAAGAAGTGGGCCGGCACCTGGAACCAGCTCGTCGAGAACGACCTGCTCGCCCCGTACGGCAGCTGGAGCGACGAGTGGTTCCAGGGCCTCGGCAACGGCAGCATCGCGACGCTCGTGATCGGCGCGTGGATGCCGGCGAACCTCGAGTCCGGTGCGCCCGACGGTGCCGGGAACTGGCGCATCGCCCCGATGCCGACCTACGACGGCAGCCCCGCGTCGGCGGAGAACGGTGGCGGCGGACAAGCGGTCACCAAGCAGAGCAAGAACCCGGAGCTCGCGGCCGGGTTCCTGTGGTGGCTGAACAACAGCGAGGAGTCCATCACGACGTTCCTCGACGGCGGCGGGTTCCCGTCGACCACCGCTGAGCTGAGCTCCGACGAGTTCCTGAACGCCGCGCCGGAGTACTTCGGCGGGCAGAAGATCAACGAGGTGCTGGCGGCCGCGGCCGACAGCGTCGTGACGGGGTGGCAGTACCTGCCGTTCCAGGTGTACGGCAACAGCATCTTCGGCGACACGGTCGGACAGTCCTACGCCGACGGGTCGGACCTCAACGAGGGCCTGACCGCATGGCAGGATGCCCTCGTGGAGTACGGCAACGGGCAAGGATTCACCGTCAACGAATGAGACCGCGCGGGGGCGGCCCGAGCGGGCCGCCCCCGCGTCGTCGGAAAGCGCAAGAGCGTGACTACCTTCTCGATCGGCGAGACCGACTTCCTTCGCGACGGCGCCCCGTTCCGCGTCCTGTCCGGAGCGCTGCACTACTTCCGCATCCACCCGGACCACTGGGCGGACCGCATCCACAAGGCACGCCTGCTGGGACTCAACACGATCGAGACGTACGTCGCGTGGAACGCGCACGAGCCGCGGCTCGGCGAATGGGACGAGACGGGCCCGAACGACCTGGGCCGCTTCCTCGATCTCGTCGCCGCCGAGGGCCTGCACGCGATCGTGCGCCCAGGACCCTACATCTGCGCCGAATGGCACGGCGGCGGACTGCCGGTGTGGCTCACGGCGACGGGCGGCATCGGCCTGCGCCGCAGCGAGGCACAGTATCTGTCCGCCGTCTCCGCCTACCTGAAGCGGGTGTACGACATCGTCCGCCCCCGTCAGGTCGACACCGGAGGCAGCGTGATCCTCGTGCAGATCGAGAACGAGTACGGCGCGTACGGGTCGGATGCCGCCTACCTCGCGGAACTCGTACGCCTCACTCGCGAAGCGGGCATCACGGTGCCGCTCACCACCGTCGACCAGCCGATCCCCTGGATGCTCGAGCGCGGCGGCATCGACGGCGTCCTGCGCACCGGGTCCTTCGGTTCGCGCGCGACCGAGCGGCTCGCAGCTCTGCGCGACGCGCAGCCGACCGGCCCGCTCATGTGCTCGGAGTTCTGGGACGGCTGGTTCGACTGGTGGGGCGGCGTCCACCACACCACGTCCCCCGCCGAGGCCGCCCGAGAACTCGACACCATGCTCGCGGCGGGTGCATCGGTGAACCTGTACATGCTGCACGGCGGTACGAACTTCGGCCTCACCAACGGGGCCAACGAAAAGGGTCGCTATCTTCCCATCACGACGTCGTACGACTACGACGCGCCGTTGGACGAGGCCGGCCACCCGACACCCAAGTTCTGGGCGTTCCGTGAGGTGATCGCACGGTACGCGCCCGTGCCCGACGAGGTGCCGGATGCCGCGCCCGCCGCGCCCGTCTTCAAGATTGAGCTCACCTCGGCATCCGCCGGGAACGCGGCGACGGCGCCGGCGGAACCGCGCGAGACGACGACGCGGCCACGGACCTTCGAGGAGCTGGGGCATCTCGGCGCCCTCGTCCGCTACGAGGCGTCACTCGCCGGCCGCGGCGGCCTGCTTGAGCTCGGCGGCCTGCGCGACGCGGCATGGGTGTCGGTCGACGGGATTCGCGTCGGCAGCCTCTCGCGCACCCGCGGCGAGAGCACGCTGCCGATCCCCGCGGGGGAGCGCCTCACGGTGCTCGTCGAGGAGCAGGGCCGCGTCAACTACGGACCCCTCATCGGCGAGTCCAAGGGGCTCACCGCCGCGCCGCGGCTGGACGGCCGTGCACTCACCGAGTGGGCGAGCACTCCGGTCGAGGTGTCCCCGGCATCCGCCGAGCCGGAGCTCGACGTGCGCACCGGGACTTTCACGCTGGACGCCCCCGCCGACCTCCACCTCGACACGACCGGGTGGGGCAAGGGCTACGCATTCGTAGGAGATTTCCTCCTCGGCCGATTCTGGTCCAACGGACCCCAGCGCACGCTCTACGTGCCGGGACCGATCACGCGCGCCGGCACGAACACGCTGACGGTCGTATCCCTCGAGGGCCCTGCGGTGGCGTCCGCCCGTTTCGTCGAGCGAGCGGACCTCGGCCCGACCGAGGAGTGACGGGGCAATCGCCCGCCTGCGGGAGCGGCTGCGACGTCCGCGCGGGCGCCGCCCCTGCGGCAGGATGGAGTCATGAGTTGGCTTGTCACCGGCGGTGCCGGATACATCGGTGCCCACATCGTCCGCGCCCTCGCCGCTGCGGGGATCGACCCGGTCGTCATCGACGACCTCTCCAGCGGCCACGCCTCGTTCGTGCCCGACGGCGTGCCGTTCGTACAGGGCACGATCCTCGACCGCGACCTCGTGACGACGACGCTGCGCGAGCACGACGTCACAGGCGTCATCCACGTCGCCGGCTTCAAGTATGCGGGGGTCTCGGTCCAGCGCCCGCTCCACACGTACGAGCAGAACGTCGAAGGCACGAGGGTGGTGCTGCAGGCGATGGCGGATGCCGGGGTCTCCCGCCTCGTCTTCTCGTCCTCGGCGGCGGTCTACGGCACCCCCGACGTGCCGCTCGTCACCGAGGATCTGCCCAAGCGCCCGGCATCCCCCTATGGCGAGTCGAAGCTCATCGGGGAGTGGCTCATCCGCGACGAGGGGGTGGCGACCTCGGCATCCGACGCGCCGCTGCGGCACACCTCGCTGCGCTACTTCAACGTCGTCGGCTCGGGCGACGAGGCCGTGTACGACACGAGCCCGCACAACCTGTTCCCGATCGTGTTCGAGAAGCTGCTGGCGGGCGAGACGCCGCAGATCAACGGCGACGACTACGACACGCCCGACGGGACGAACGTCCGGGACTACGTGCACGTCGCCGACATCGCCGCGGCGCACGTCGTCGCCGCGCAGCGGCTCGCGGCCGGCGAGCAGATCGAGCCGGCCTACAACCTCGGCTCGCAGAACGGGCTCAGCGTGCGCGAGATCATGGACGCGATGGCGCGGGTGACGGGCATCGACTTCACGCCTCGGATCGGGCCGCGCCGCGCGGGCGACCCCGACCGGATCGTCGCGACCGGCGAGCTGGCCGCGCGCGACCTCGACTGGCGCAACCGCCACACGGTCGACGAGATGGTCCGCACCGGCTGGGAAGCCCGCCG
>NZ_JBASZT010000233.1:0-6892 GCF_049661145.1 Microbacterium sp. | reverse complement strand
GGCGCCGAGCGCGCGACGCACGGGGCCGGGTCAGACGGCGGCGAGCTCGCCGGAGCGCTCGCGCGTGCGGATCGCGCGGTTGACGCACGAGACGATCGCCTTGAGCGATGCCGTGGAGATGTCGCCGTCGATTCCGACACCCCACAGGCGCTCGCCGTCGACCTGCAACTCGACGTACGACGCGGCCTGCGCGTCGCCGCCGGCGGAGAGCGTGTGCTCGACGTAGTCGTACAGCGTCACGTCGAAGCCCTGCTCCCGCATGACCTGGAGGAACGCCGACACCGGGCCGTTGCCCAGGCCGCGGGTCGCGAACTGCGCCTCGCCGTCGCGCAGGGTCACGTCCAGCGACACTTCACCCGACATGTCGCTGTGCGTGCGCGTGGACAGCAGTTCGAAGCGGCCCCACTTGTCGTCCGCGGCGGATGCCGGCAGGTACTCGTCGGTGAAGATCGCCCAGATCTGGTCGCTGGAGACCTCGCCGCCCTCGGCATCCGTCTTCGCCTGCACGACCCCCGAGAACTCGATCTGGAGCTTCCGCGGCAGATCCAGCGCGTGGTCGGTCTTCAGCAGGTACGCGACGCCGCCCTTGCCGGACTGCGAGTTGACGCGGATGACGGCCTCGTACGAGCGGCCCAGGTCCTTCGGGTCGATCGGCAGGTACGGAACGGCCCACTCGATCTCGTCGACCGTGACCCCGGATGCCGCGGCCCGCGCCTCCATGGCCTCGAAGCCCTTCTTGATGGCATCCTGATGCGATCCGCTGAACGCCGTGAAGACGAGGTCGCCGGCCCACGGGCTGCGCTCGTGGACGGGCAGCTGGTTGCAGTACTCGGCGGTGCGCTTGACCTGGTCGATGTCGCTGAAGTCGATCTGCGGGTCGATGCCCTGAGTCAGCATGTTGATGCCGAGGGCCACCAGGTCGACGTTGCCGGTGCGCTCGCCGTTGCCGAACAGACACCCCTCGATGCGGTCGGCGCCGGCCAGGTAGCCGAGCTCCGCGGCGGCGACCGCCGTGCCGCGGTCGTTGTGCGGGTGCAGCGACAGGATGACGTTCTCGCGGTGGGCGAGGCGACGGCTCATCCACTCGATCGAGTCGGCGTAGACGTTCGGGGTCGCCATCTCGACCGTGGCCGGCAGGTTGATGATGACCTTGCGGTCGGGCGTGGGCTCGAAGATCTCGATCACCCGGTTGCAGACGTCGACGGCGAACTCGAGCTCGGTGCCGGTGTAGCTCTCGGGCGAGTACTCGTAGTACACGGTCGTCTCAGGGATGCGCTGCTCGTACTCGCGGCACAGTCGCGCGCCCTCGAGAGCGATGTCGATGATCCCCTGCTTGTCGGTGCGGAACACGACCTCGCGCTGCAGCACGCTCGTCGAGTTGTACAGGTGGACGATCGCCTGCTTGGCGCCCGCGATGGCCTCATACGTGCGCGCGATGAGGTGCTCACGCGCCTGCGTCAGCACCTGGATCGTGACGTCGTCGGGGATCACGTTCTCTTCGATGAGTTGACGCACGAAGTCGAAGTCGGTCTGGGATGCCGAGGGGAACCCGACCTCGATCTCCTTGTAACCCATGCTGACCAGCAGGTCGAACATGATGCGCTTGCGCTCGGGACTCATCGGGTCGATGAGCGCCTGGTTGCCGTCGCGGAGGTCGACGGCGCACCAGCGCGGTGCGGTCGTGATGCGGTTGCCCGGCCACGTGCGGTCTGGCAGATCGACACGGATCTGCTGGTGGTACGGACGGTACTTGTGGGTCGGCATGCCGGAGGGCTGCTGCGTGTTCTTCATGGGGGTTCGCTTCTCTTCGTCGGAGGGTGCGGGCCGAGTGTCAGACGATGACAAGCTCCGCGACGAGGAAGGCCCTAGAACGAGGTCTCGTCGCGGCGGCTAAGAAGGAGGCCGAACGCGCGCACCGTGCCAGCGTACACCCGCAGTGAGGATGCTCGCGAACCGCGCGGATCTCAGAACCCGAGCCGCCCGAGTTGCTTCGGGTCGCGCTGCCACTCCTTCGCGACGCGCACGTGCAGCTTCAGGAACACCTTCGTGCCGACGAGCGGCTCGATGCCGGCGCGTGCCCGGGCACCGACATCCTTCAGCCGCGCCCCACGGTGCCCGATGATGATGCCCTTCTGGCTGTCCCGCTCGACGACCAGGTTCGCGTGGATGTCGGTGAGGTCGGCATCCTCGCGCCGCGCGATGTCTTCGACGGTGACCGCGATGGAGTGCGGCAGTTCGTCGCGGACGCCGTCGAGGGCGGCCTCGCGGATGATCTCCGCGATCCGGTCCTCCAGCGACTCGTCGGTGACGACGCCTTCCTCGTACAGCGCGGGCCCTTCCGGCATGAGCGTCAGCAGTTCGTCGGCGAGCACGTCGAGTTGGTCGGCCGTCACGGCGGACAGCGGGATGACGGCGTCCCAGTCCGCCCGCAGAGCGTCGACCTCCACGAGCCGTTCGGTGACCTCGTCGCGCGAGGCGAGGTCGGTCTTCGTGACGATCGCGACCTTCTTCGCGCGCGGGTAGCCGTCGAGCGACGTCGCGATGCGACGGTCGCCCGGGCCGATCTTCTCGGTCGCCGGCACGAGGAAGCCGATCGCGTCGACGTCGCCCAGCACCTGCTCGACGAGGTCGTTGAGGCGCTGCCCGAGGAGCGTGCGCGGCTTGTGGATGCCGGGCGTGTCCACGATGACGAGCTGCCCGCCGGGTCGGTTCAGGATGCCGCGGATCGCGCGACGAGTCGTCTGCGGCTTGTCGGAGGTGATGGCGACCTTCTCACCGACGAGCGCGTTGGTCAGCGTCGACTTGCCGACATTGGGCCTGCCCACAAACGTCACGAACCCGGACCGCGACTGCGCCATCTGATCCCTTCCGGTGTATCGACCCGACCGAGTCTAGCCACGGGCGCTGTCTCACCGGGGCTCGGAATCCTCAGCTCGCCCGTGCGCGGTGTGTGAGCCTCCAGAGTCTCCTGCACCGCCTTGAGTTCGTCTGTGGGCTCCACGAACACGGTCGCAAGGCCCCGGCCGCGGCCGCGTGAGGTTCCACCGGTCAGCCGCAGGCCGGAGTGCTCCGCCGTCGCACCGGGCAGCGGTACCCGTCCCAAGAGCTTGCCGAGCAGGCCTCCGATCGAGTCCACGTCGTCGTCCTCCAGCTCGAGCCCGAACAACTCGCCGACCTCGTCGAGCCCGAGCCGCGCACTCACGCGATAGCGCCCGTCACCGAGCGCGACGATCTCGCTCGAGGGAGTGTCGTACTCGTCGGCGATGTCGCCGACGAGTTCCTCGATGAGGTCCTCCAGGGTCACGAGCCCCGACACCCCGCCGTACTCGTCGACGACGAGGCAGACGTGAACGGCATCCCGCTTCATCTGCTGCAGCAGTGTCTCGGCCTTCATCGATTCCGGCACGAACACGGCGGGACGGGCGATCTGTGCCACCGGCGCGTCGCGCCACGCCGTTTCGTCGCGGTAGGCGAACTGCACGAGGTCCTTGAGATAGACGACGCCCGTGATGTCGTCCGCCTCACCGTCGGCGACCGGCACGCGGGACACGCCCTTGTCGAGGAAGAGCTCCATCGCCTCCTGCGTGGTGGCGGCGGCATCCATCGTCACCATGTCGGTGCGGGGCACCATGACGGCGCGGACGAACGTGTCGGTGAAGTCGAAGACCGAGTGGATGAGGTCGCGGTCGTCTTCCTCGATGAGATCCTGCGACGCTGCCTCGTCGACCATGCTGAGCAGCTGTTCCTCATTGGCGAAGGAGGCGCCGCGACGGATGCCGGGGGTCACCCGGTTGCCGATGATCACGAGCAGATGGGCGAGAGGTCCCAGCACGATGCGGGCCCCCCTGATGATGGGCGCACACGCCGTCAAGAGTCCTCGAGCGTGCTGGCGGCCGACGGCGCGCGGACTTGCTCCGACCAGGACGAACGAGACGACCGTCATGAGGACGGCGGCGGCGAGCATCGCCCACCAGATGCTGTCGAACTCGACCGTGAAGGCGACGGTGACGAGGACGGCGGCCGTGGTCTCCGCCAGGATCCTGATGAACACCACCGCGTTGCCGTGCGCTTCGGGATCGGCTGCGATCCGGGCGAGCGCGTCACCGCGCCGCGCGCCGACCGACAACTCGACGAGGTCGGCACGTGATGTGACCCCCAGCGCCGCGTCGAGGGCTGCCATGAGTCCGCCGAGCGCGACGAGCAGGGCGGCGGCCACGAGCAGCAGGATCTCGGTCATGCGCGTCGTCGACGTTCCGACGAGTGAAACGCCGCAATGAGTTCGCGTTGCAGCTCGAACATCTCCCGTTCCTCCTTGGGCTCTGCATGATCGAACCCCAGCAGGTGCAGCAGCCCATGGGTGGTGAGCAGGATCAGCTCGTCCAGAGTGGTGTGGCGCGCAGCCTGTGCCTGCGCCTCGGCGACCTGTGGACACAAGACGATGTCTCCGAGCAGGCCCGGCGCCGTCGGCTGTTCCTGGGTGCCGGGGCGGAGTTCGTCCATCGGAAAGCTCAGGACATCGGTCGGCCCGGGCTCGTCCATCCACTGCACGTGCAGCGCCTCCATCGCGCCCTCGTCGACCAGCAGGATCGCGACATCGGCGTCGGGGCTGACGTGCAGCTCGGCGAGGTTGTTCGCCGTCAGGCGCAACAGCACCGCCTCGTCGATCTTGAACCCGGACTCATTGGTGATCTCGATGGTCATGCGCGTCCTCGCTGTGTTCCTCGCGGCGGCAGGTGGTCTCGGGGGCCGCCCCGGCGCGCCTGACCACGCCGCTCGGCGCGGTTCGCGAACTCAGCCGCCTCGTCGCGCTCGCGCCGGGACGCGAGCCGCTGCTCGTCGTACACGCTGTACGCGTCGACGATGCGCCCTACCAGGCTGTGCCGGACGACGTCCTCGCTCGTGAGCATCGAGAAGTGGATGTCGTCGATGTCCTTCAGCACGCGGGTCACGAGGCGCAACCCCGACGCGCCCTGGGGCAGATCGATCTGCGTGATGTCGCCCGTGACCACCATTCGGGTTCCGAAGCCGAGACGCGTGAGGAACATCTTCATCTGCTCTGGCGTCGTGTTCTGCGCCTCATCGAGCACGACGAACGAGTTGTTCAACGTCCGCCCCCGCATGTACGCGAGCGGGGCGACCTCGATCGTGCCCGACGCCATGAGCTTCGGGACGATGTCGGGGTCCATCATCTCGTTGAGCGCGTCGTACAACGGCCGCAGGTACGGGTCGATCTTGTCGGTCAGCGTGCCCGGAAGGAACCCCAGCCGCTCCCCCGCCTCTATGGCGGGCCGGCTCAGGATGATGCGGTCGACCTCTTTGCGCTGCAACGCCTGCACGGCCTTCGCCATCGCGAGGTAGGTCTTGCCGGTGCCGGCCGGCCCGATGCCGAAGGTGATCGTGTTCTCGTCGATCGCGTCGACGTAGCGCTTCTGGCCGAGCGTCTTGGGGCGGATGACCCGGCCCCGCGACGACAGGATCGCCTCGCCGAGCACTTCGGACGGGCGCTCGCCGCTGTCGGCGCGCAGGATGCGGTTCGACGCGGTGACATCGACCGGGTCGAGGCCGTGACCCGAGCGGGTCATGGCGATCAGCTCGTCGACCAGGGCACGGGCGCGCGCCACGGCATCCGCCGCTCCGGTGAGCGTGATCTCGTTGCCGCGCACGTGCACCTCGACCTCGGGGTGCTCTCGCTCGACGACCCGCAGCAGCCGATCCTGCGGACCGAGCAACTGCACCATCGCAACGCCGTCGGCGAGGATGCGGTCGGTCACGGGTGCCGTCGCGGTGTCGGCGGCGCGCCCGGACTCGTCGTCAACCACCAAGTCGACCCTCTTCCAGTCCGCCGGACAGGACGTGCGCGTGCACGTGGAACACCGTCTGCCCCGCGCCCGGACCGGTGTTGAACACGAGCCGGAAGTCGCCGTCGCTGTATTCGGCGGCGAGGGTGTTGGCGAGCCCGACGAGCTCGGTCAGCAGCACGGGATCGCTGGCGGCGAGTTCGACGACGTTGCGGTACTGCGCCGTCTTCGGGATGACGAGCAGGTGCACGGGAGCCTGCGGGGCGATGTCGCGGATCGCGAACACGTTCTCGGTCTCGGCAATGATCTCAGCGGGGATCTCCCCCTGCAGGATGCGCGTGAAGACACTCGGTTCGCTCATACTCCGAGTGTAGCCAGCGCCTGCGTTGACAGGCCGGATGCCGCGACCCCACCCACGCCCTCGCTCAGCGGGTCGCATGCGGTCGCAATCCAGGTCTGACAGCGACCACTTGCGACTCCCGCCGCCCAACCCGGTTGTCGAGTGCCGGCGCGAAGCGCCGGTGTGCCGAGACGACGCAAGCCGAACCCGTCGTTGAGGGCGCGGAGCACACTTCACCAACGCCGCAAGCGCGCGTTCAGAACGGCGAGCGCGGCGGGACCCGCGGTCGAGGTGCGCAGCACCGTCTCGCCGAGGCGGACGGCGGTCGCCCCGGCATCCGCCAGCGTCGACAGCTCCTCGGCGGCGACGCCGCCCTCGGGGCCGACGATCAGCACGATCTCCGGCGCATCGTCCAGCGGGACGGCGGTCAGGGCGACGGATGCCGTGGGTTCCAGCACCAGCACGAGAGCTTTCGTCGCGCGGGCCGCGACCTGCGCCGTGGTCGCCGGCGGCGTCACCTGTGGCAGCCAAGCGCGGTGCGCCTGCTTCGCCGCTTCGCGCACGATCGACGTCCAGCGCGCGATGCCCTTGTCGATCTTCGGACCGCTCCACCGCGAGACGCTGCGGGATGCCTGCCACGGCACGACCTCGTCGACGCCCAGCTCGGTCGCCGCCTGGATCGCCAACTCGTCGCGGTCGCCCTTCGCGAGCGCCTGCACGAGCACGAGCCGCGGGGATGCCGCGGCATGCGCCG
>NZ_JBASZT010000232.1:0-4529 GCF_049661145.1 Microbacterium sp. | reverse complement strand
GGCGGGGGGCTACAGGGACTCGCGGAGGCGGCGGGCGACCTCGGCGCCGGGCATCCGGCGCGGGAAGACGGCGACCACGACGTCGTCGTCGGCGGGCGTCTCGCCGTCGGGGTGCACGCCGAAGCGGTGCATCAGCCGGTCGTAGGCCTCGGTCAGCATCGTCTCGGGGATGTCCTCGGTGCCGCGCAGCAGCCGTCGCAGCACGTGGTTGTGCACGGCGGTCACGGCCGCGGCGAAAGCCACGGCATCCACCGGGTCGAGACCTGGCAGCGCGGAGCGCAGATACTCGTCGAAGAGCCGCTCGTACTGGAACACCGTGACGATCTCGCGCTCGCGCAGCGCCGGCACCTGCCGCACGACCGCGTAGCGCCGCCGCGCCAGGTCGGGCTCGGCGGCGAAATGACGGAACACCTCGACGGATGCCGCGCAGGCCGCAGCCCATGGGTTCTGCTGGCGGTTCCCGTGCGGCTCCCGGCCCGCCGCGGCGAGGAACTCCCGCAGCTGTGCGAGCAGCACGTCGTGGTCGCTGAAGACGACGTCGTCCTTGCCGCCGAACTGGCGGAAGAACGTCGATCGCGACACCCCGGCGGCCTGCGCGATCTGCTCGACCGACGTCGCCTCGAACCCGTGCCTCGCGAACAGGTCGAGGGCTGCGGCCACAACGGCGTTGCGGGCGGAGGTGGGAGCGGCGTCACTCATGCTGGTGAGCCTAACGCGCTCACCCGGCGCCACAGGGCCCGGCGAACCGCATCCCCCTGCAAACGCAGTGGATGCGGTCGGTCGTATGCCCGCGCGCGTACTACACTCGGCACTTGGTCGATGTCTCGACATGCAGCTGGTCGATGTCTCGACATCGAGATTTTCCCCGGCGCGGGACCGCACCCGAAACCACTGACACCCAGCGAAGGATTGCACGTGGATCTGTACGAGTACCAGGCACGAGACCTGTTAGAGAAGTACGAGGTGCCGGTGCTCCCCGGCATCGTCGCGGACACGCCGGAGGAGGTCAGGGCGGCCGCCGAGAAGCTCGGCGGCGTCGTCGTCGTCAAGGCCCAGGTCAAGACCGGCGGCCGCGGCAAGGCCGGCGGCGTCAAGGTCGCGAAGACGCCGGACGAGGCCTACGAGGCGGCGAAGGCGATCCTGGGCCTCGACATCAAGGGCCACGTCGTCAAGCGAGTGATGGTCGCCGGGGGCGCTCGGATCGAGAAGGAGTTCTACTTCTCGGTGCTGCTGGACCGGGCGAACCGCTCCTACCTGTCACTCTGCAGTGTCGAGGGCGGCATGGAGATCGAGCAGCTCGCCGTCGAGAAGCCCGAAGCCCTTGCGCGCGTCGAGGTCGACCCGCTGCAGGGCGTCGACAAGGCCAAGGCCGTCGAGATCGCCCGGGCCGCGAACTTCCCCGAAGACCTCGTCGAGAAGGTCTCGGACGTGTTCGTGAAGCTCTACGGCGTCTACAAAGGCGAGGGCGCGACCCTCGTCGAGGTGAACCCGTTGATCCAGGATGCCGGCGGCAACATCATCGCCCTCGACGGCAAGGTGACCCTGGACGACAACGCCACCGAGGTGCGCCACCCCGAGCACGAGGAGCTCGAGGACAAGGATGCCGCCGACCCGCTCGAGGCGAAGGCGAAGGCGGCCGGCCTCAACTACGTCAAGCTCGACGGTCAGGTCGGCATCATCGGCAACGGCGCCGGCCTCGTGATGTCGACGCTCGACGTCGTCGCCTACGCCGGCGAGAACCATGGCGGCGTCAAGCCCGCGAACTTCCTCGACATCGGCGGCGGCGCGTCGGCGACCGTCATGGCCGCGGGCCTCGACGTCATCCTCGGCGACGAGCAGGTCAAGAGCGTCTTCGTCAACGTGTTCGGCGGCATCACGAGCTGCGTCGCCGTCGCGGAAGGCATCGTCAAGGCGCTGGAGATCCTCGGCGACACCGCGACCAAGCCCCTCGTCGTCCGCCTGGACGGCAACCAGGTCGAAGAGGGTCGCGCGATCCTCGCGGCCGCGAACAACCCGCTCGTCACCCTCGCCGCCGGCATGGACGAGGGCGCCGACAAGGCCGCCGAACTGGCGAACGCCTGAGCCCCGGCATCCCGATCGCAAGGAACACAGGACTCAAGGAACTTAGGACAATGTCGATCTATCTCAACAAGGACTCCAAGGTCATCGTCCAGGGCATCACCGGCGGCGAGGGCACCAAGCACACAGCACTGATGCTGAAGGCAGGTACGAACGTCGTCGGCGGCGTCAACGCGCGCAAGGCCGGCACGACCGTCTCGCACACGGATGCCGACGGCAACCCCGTCGAGCTCCCCGTCTTCGCAACCGTCGCCGAGGCGATCGCCGCGACCGGCGCCGACGTGTCGATCGCGTTCGTGCCCCCCGCCTTCACGAAGGATGCCATGGTCGAGGCCATCGACACCGAGATCCCGCTCCTCGTGGTCATCACCGAGGGCGTGCCGGTCGGCGACACCGCGGAGGCGTGGGCGTACGCGAAGAGCAAGGGCAACAAGACCCGCATCATCGGCCCGAACTGCCCCGGCATCATCACCCCCGGCGAAGCGCTCGTCGGGATCACGCCCGCCAACATCACCGGCAAGGGCCCGATCGGCCTGGTGTCGAAGTCGGGCACGCTGACCTACCAGATGATGTTCGAGCTGCGCGACCTCGGCTTCTCGACCGCCATCGGCATCGGCGGCGACCCCGTCATCGGCACGACCCACATCGACGCCCTCGAGGCGTTCGAGGCCGACCCCGAGACCAAGGCGATCGTCATGATCGGCGAGATCGGCGGGGATGCCGAGGAGCGCGCGGCCGACTACATCAAGGCCAACGTGACGAAGCCCGTCGTCGGCTACGTCGCCGGGTTCACGGCCCCCGAGGGCAAGACGATGGGCCACGCCGGCGCCATCGTCTCGGGCTCGGCGGGCACCGCGCAGGCCAAGAAGGAGGCCCTCGAGGCCGCCGGCGTCAAGGTCGGCAAGACCCCTTCGGAGACCGCCGCCCTGATGCGAGAGCTCATCGAGGCACTGTAACCGCAGAACGTCAGGCTGCGAGGGGCGGATGCTGGGGCATCCGTCCCTCGCCTTTCGCAACCAGCCTCGCCGAGTGCGCCGGTTCGCGCCGACCGTACCGGTTTCGTGCGGTGCGCAACCGGCAGACTCGATCACAACCGGCCCGCTCGGCGCACGAGGGTGGTGGGCGGTCGCGCGCGGCGCCGGGCGCCGCGCGCTCGATAGGCTGGGAGCATGCCTCTGATCGGGGAGTACAAGCCGTCCACCGCGGAGTGGGCGCGCGCACAGGCCGAGAGATTCGAAGCATCCGGGGGCGCCGAGGCGAACCTGCTGCGGGGTCGGCCCATCATCGTGCTGACCACGGTCGGCACCAAGACCGGTGCGCTGCGCAAGACGGCCCTGATGCGCGTCGAGCACGACGGCCGCTACGCCGTGGTGGCGTCGAAAGGCGGCGCGCCCGACGAGCCGAAATGGGCCGAGAACATGCGTCGTCACCCCGGGGTGGAGCTGGCGGATGTCGGATTCCGCGGCGAGTTCGTCGCGCGTGAGGTCGCAGGTGTCGAGCGCGACGAGTGGTGGGCCCGCGCGGTCGAGACGTGGCCCGACTACGAGAGCTATCAGGCGAAGACCGACCGGCTCATCGCCGTGTTCGTGCTGGAGCCCGTCGTCGCCTGACGTCACCGGTCGTCGCCGGACGTCACCTGTCTTGAGGCGGGACGCCATGACCCGAACTCCTCCAGAACGCCCGCGCGTGCGGTCCGGGCCCGCGTGATTTCGGAGAGAACGACGGCGGCTCCGGCCGATGTGGAGGAGTTCGGGCAGCCATCGCCCGGAGCTGTCAATCCTGAGCGTGCCGGTCGGACCGCGGATGCCGCCGCGCGCCCGCGGGCCGCATCCGGCAGCTGTCGGTAGGGTCGAACGCGCATGAATCGCCTGCTGGTCGCCCTCCTGTCCGCCGTCGACGCCCTGATCGCGGTGGCCGTCGGCGTTGCCGCGGTGCTCGCCCCGCTCACCGTGTTCTGGGTGCTGGGGCTCGGCGGCACGGCGGACTGGGGCGCCCTCTGGCCCGCGGCGGTGCGCGTGTGGCAGTTCGGCCATCTCGTGCCCCTGCATGTCACCCTCGCCGACGACTACCTGGTGGCCACCGGCATCCCGGTCGATGGCGCGCACTTCGTGCTGTCGCTCGCGCCGCTCGCATTTGCCGCGTTCACGACGACCTTCGCGGCCCGCTCCGGAGCACGGGCCGCTCGTGCCGGCGCGTGGCTCGTCGGCGCCGGGTCGGGGACCGTCGTGTTCGCCGTACTCGCCGCGGGGATGTGGGCGACGGCGGGGAACCCGGCCGCGGCCGTGTACGGCTGGCAGGCGCTGCTCCTGCCAACGCTCGTCTTCGCCGCACCCGCGCTGGCCGGCGCACTCGTCGGCGCGTGGACCCACGGCGACGACGGAATCGTCGACGAATTGCGGGATCGACTGGCGGTGTTCCCGCGCTGGAGTGCGGTGCCTGCGGCATCCGCC
>NZ_JBASZT010000231.1:0-4188 GCF_049661145.1 Microbacterium sp. | reverse complement strand
GCCCGCACGAGCGCGCCCGCGAGGCGGATACCGTCGTCAGCTTTTTCAGTGGCGCTGCCGCGCCGTGGGGCGAGAATGTCTGGCTCATGTCGCGAGACTTTCGAGCTAGATGAAGGTGGGGATGTCGGTCCAGGCCGCCGGAGCCGCGGCGATGCCGTCGCGGATGACCGTGCCTTCGATGAGGCCGTAGGGGCGGTCGGCGGCGTAGAAGACCTCGTTGGGGTTCTCCAGGCCGAAGGGCGAGAGATCGTAGACGAAGTGGTGCTTGTTCGGCATCGCGAACTTGACCTCGGCGATCTCGGGACGCGCCGCGATGGCCGCCTTGCCCATCTCGAACAGCGTCTGCTGCAGCGCCAGCGAGTGCACCGTGGCGAAGGTGGAGAGCAGGATCGCGCTCACCTCGTCGTAGAGACCGTTGTAGTCGATGCCGGCCTCGACGGCCTCGGGAAGGAACCGCCAGCGGCCGGTGACGGACGTGGCCATGATCCGGTCGTTGGTCTCGACGAGCGTCGTGTACTTGTCGCGGGGGAAGCCGGCGAACTCGCTGCCCGTGGACTTCAGGACGACGAGGTCCTTGACACCACCGGTGACGTGGGTCTCGCCGTCGATGATCTGCACGGTCGCGAGTCGCGTGCCCTGGCCCTTGCGGACGAACGAGTGGTCGTGCTCGGCGCCGTCGACGAGGATGCGCTCCCACTCGTACTTCTCGGCCTGCCACAGGCCGCCCTCGATCCAGTCGAAGTCGTTCGTGAAGTGCGTACCGAGCTTCAGCAGGTACTCCTCCGGCGAGGCGATCCCGTACTCCTTGGCGAAGGCGAAGGCGGTGTTCTTCTGGGTGTCGGTGGCGACGACGAGGGCGTTGTCTCCCACGAGGTAGGAGTCGACGAGGGCGGCACCACGCAACTGTGAGGTGACATTGAGGTCGATGATTTCGTGGCGGGCCGTGTCGCGCACGATGCGAACGACTCGGTTCTCCGCCTTTCCGTACTTGTTGGCTCCGAGGCTGACGCTGACATCGGTCATGAGAGGACTCCGTTGTTGTGGGGAAATACCGTCCTCGTGAAGCTATCGCTTAAGACATTAATCGGGCATTGCGTGCAGGTTAAATGGATGTTTCGGTCGCAATTGACACGGCCAGAGCGGCCCCCAGCGTCGAGTCACGGGTCGGCTTTTCCGGGGCGCTGCCGCGCCGCGGGGGCGAAGAAATCTGCCCGGGGAGGCGGGACTTTCGCTTCAGCTTTTCAGTGGCGCTGCCGCGCCGTGGGGCGAGAGAGTCTGCCTCGGGGATGCGAGATTCGGGTCAGCTTTTCAGCGGCGCTGCCGCGCCGTGGGGCGGGAAAGTCTGGGTCATGTCACGAGACTTTCGCATCAGCTGCCGCGATAGGTCGAGTACGCGAACGGACTCAGCAGTAGCGGCACGTGGTAGTGCGCGGCCGCTTCGACGGTGAAGGCGATCTCGACGCGCGGGTAGAAAGTCGCCACGGAGCGTCCCGCGAAGTAAGTGCCCGTCGCGAATCGCAGCGCATAGTCGCCGGCGGGCAGGACGTCGGGGCCGAGTGCGAGACGCCCATCGTCGTCGGTGTCGCCGGTGGCGACGACGGCGCCGGCTGCGTCGGTCAGCGTCACGCTGACACCCGCGGCCGGAGTGCCCGCTGTCGCGTCGAGGATGTGCGTCGTCAGGTGGGCCATCGTCATTCCTTCTTCTCTTCGGAAAGGTTCGTGCGCAGGCGCAGCACCGCGATCTCGCGCAGCTGCAGCAGTGCCTCGGTGGTCTCTTCTTCGTCGGTGTTGCCGATTCTGCGCCGCGCCTCGGCGAGCATCTCGGCGGGGGTGCGTCCCGCCGCGCGGATGAGGAAAACGCGGCCGAAACGCTCCTCGTACGCCGCGTTGGCCTCGGCGATGGCCGCGGTGAGGTCGTCGGATGCCGAGGCCATCGCCGCCTGCTCGCTTCGCGAGGCGTCGGCCTCCGCGCTGGATCCCGCGGGCTTCTGTCCGATGCGCGGGTGATGCGCGAGCGCGGCGTCGAGATCGGCGGATGTCCACGCCCGTGCAGCGCCGTCGGCAGCCGCCGCGGCGTCGTCGACGGAGGCGTACGGGCGGCCGGCAGCGACAGCGTCCGCCCAGGCGGGGATCGCGGCCCACACCGACGCGATGGCGACCGCCTCCGTCGAAGGGGCGGTGTTGAACGAGGCGAGGTCCATGCGGAGACAGTAGCGCGTCTGCGCTTCGCGCGCCCGGCCGCGCCGCGCCGCGGTCAAGTGTGCCCGTGTCCGTTGACACGAGCCCTGCCGCCGAGCAGCAGGTCTCAGTCGGCCAGGAGCCAGGCGGCTGTGTCGGCGGGGAGAGTGTCGTCGTGGATGGGTTCGCTTGCGACCACGAGGGTCCCCGGCGGCAGCGCGACCGGCTCGGAGCCGAGGTTCACGACGACGGTCACGTCGCCGTTGCGCACCGCGATGACGTCGGTGGGGTAGCCGTCGAGCCACTGGATCGCGCCCTGGCCGAGGCCGTGCTCGCGTCGGGTGGCGAGCAGGGTGCGGTAGAGCCACAGGGTCGAGTCGGGGTCGTTCTCCTGCGTGTCCCGTGCGAACTGCGCCCACTCCGCCGGCTGCGGCAGCCACGAGGCGCCCGTGTCGTTGAAGCCGAACGCGGGGGCTTCGGCGGTCCAGGGGATCGGCACCCGGCATCCGTCGCGCCCATAGCGCTCGCCGCCGGTGCGGAACCAGTTCGGATCCTGGCGCACTTCGTCGGGAAGGTCGGCGACCTCGGGAAGGCCGAGCTCCTCGCCCTGGTAGAGGTATGCCGAGCCGGGCAGGGCGAGCATGAGCGTCGTCGCGGCGCGGGCGCGACGCAACCCCACGACGGTGTCGGGGAGGACGGGCGAGTCCGGGCCGAGGCCGTCGTCGTGCCGCTCCGACTGCGGCAGCGCGAGCCGCGACGCGTGACGGATGACGTCGTGGTTCGACAGCACCCACGTGGCGGGTGCCCCGACGGCGGGGTACGCGCGCAGCGACTCGGAGATGACTTCGCGGAGCGCGGTGGCATCCCACGCGGTGAGCAGGTACGGGAAGTTGAACGTCTGCTGCATCTCGTCGGGACGGACGAACAGCGCCGTCTTGTCGACCGTCGGCGCCCATGCTTCGCCGCACAGCGCGCGGTCGCCGTCGTACTCCGCGAGAATCTCATGCCAGTCGCGGTATACATCGTGCACGCCCTCCTGACCCCAGTACGGCGACTCGTGGAGGCTCGCCTCGGTGGCCTCGGCATCCACCGGAGGGAGGTGATCGGGCAGACCGTCGGTCTTGACGAGGCCGTGGGCGACATCGACGCGGAACCCGTCCACGCCACGATCGAGCCAGAAGCGCAGGATGCTGCGGAACTCCTCCTGCACCTCGGGATTGGCCCAGTCCAGGTCGGGCTGCGTGGCGTCGAAGAGATGGAGGTACCACTGGCCGGGCGTGCCGTCCGCCTCGGTCACGCGGGTCCAGCCGTCGCCGCCGAACACGGACTCCCAGTTGTTGGGCGGCAGTTCGCCGTGCTCGCCCTTTCCGTCGCGGAAGAGGTAGCGGGCGCGCTCGGGGCTGCCCGGAGCCGCCGCGAGCGCCGCCTGGAACCAGGGATGTTCGCTCGACGTGTGGTTCGGGACGAGGTCTACGACGACGCGGATGCCGCGGGTGTGCGCCTCGGTGAGCAGGTCGTCGAAGTCCGCGAGGGTGCCGAACAGCGGGTCGACATCGCGATAGTCGGCGACGTCGTAGCCGTGGTCGTTCTGCGGCGAACGGTAGAAGGGGCTGAGCCACACGGCGTCCACTCCGAGGGCGACGAGGTCGTCGAGATGCGCCGTCACGCCCGGCAGATCGCCGATGCCGTCGCCCGACGCATCCGCGAACGAGCGAGGGTAGATCTGGTAGATCACCGCGGTGCGCCACCATTCAGCACCCGGACGGGTCTCGCGGATGGCGGGGAAGGGAGAGGTGAGCTGCGACGTCATGCGAGCCAGCATAGCGCAAGCGCTTGCGCAGGGGTGGGCGGATGTGGGGGTTTGGGGGAGCTCTTGCGGGCGGGTCGCATCTGGTCGTATTCGCGGGTGTGTGGCGACCATTCGCGACCCCGCGGGCGA
This sequence comes from Microbacterium sp., assembly GCF_049661145.1. Lineage (GTDB taxonomy): Bacteria > Actinomycetota > Actinomycetes > Actinomycetales > Microbacteriaceae > Microbacterium. Next base: position 71 of record NZ_JBASZT010000231.1, on the reverse strand, counting down.
CTCTGGCGGGGGTGCTTTGCGGGGGGGTCGCATCTGGTCGTATTCGCGGGTGTGTGGCGACCATTCGCGAC
>NZ_JBASZT010000230.1:0-1685 GCF_049661145.1 Microbacterium sp. | reverse complement strand
GTCCGGGCGGACGCCCGCCGTCCGGACGGACGCCCGCCGTGACCGCAGACCCCGCCCGACCCGGAGACCCCGACCCGTGAGCCGCAGAACCCGCCGATCCGCATCCCCCGGCCTGCCCGGCTGGGTGTATCCGGCGGCGGCGCTCGGGCTGCTGATGGCCGCCGTGCCGCTGATCGCGCTCGTGCTGCGGACCGACCCGAGCCGGCTGTGGGAGCTGCTGTCGCAGCCCGCCGCGCGCGACGCGCTGCTGCTGAGCCTGCGCACCTCGACGGCGAGCATGGTCGTGTGCCTGCTGCTCGGCGTACCCCTCGGGCTGGTGTTCGCCCGCGTGCGATTCATCGGGCGGAGCGTCCTGCGCGCGATCGTGCTCACCCCGCTCGTGCTGCCGCCCGTGGTCGGCGGCATCGCGCTGCTGTACGCGTTCGGGCGGCGCGGCCTCATCGGCCAGGCGCTGCAGGTCGTCGGCATCCAGCTCCCGTTCACGACGATCGCGGTCGTGATGGCGCAGGTGTTCGTGTCGCTGCCGTTCGTCGTGCTGAACGTCGAGGCGGCCGCGCGCGGCGCCGGCGAGCGGTTCGAGGGCATCGCGGCGACGCTCGGCGCGTCACCGACCCGAATCCTGGTGCGGATCACGCTGCCGCTCATGCTCCCTGCGCTCGTCGCGAGCGCCGTCATGGCGTTCGCGCGCAGCCTCGGCGAGTTCGGCGCGACGCTCGCGTTCGCCGGCAGCCTGCAGGGCGTGACCCGCACGCTGCCGCTGCAGATCTATCTCGTGCGCGAGACGGATGCCGACTCCGCCGTCGCGCTGGCCCTCGTGCTCATCGTGCTCGCGCTCGTCGGCGTCACGCTCGCGTATCGCCCCGGCGCGCTGCGAAGGGAGCTGCCGTGATCCGGCTGCGGGCGCGCGTGGCCGCGCGGAGCCTCGATGTCGAGATGACGCTCGACGAGGGCGTCACGACGGCGATCGCCGGCCCCAACGGTTCCGGAAAGTCGACCGTGCTGGCGGTGCTGAGTGGCCTGCTGGCTCCCGACGAGGGGGAGTTGACGGTGGGTGACGAGGTCCTGATGGATGCGCGTACGTGGGTCCCGCCGCGCCGCCGCGGGATCGTGCTGATGAGCCAGCGCGTGCTGCTCTTCCCGCACCTGACCGTGCGGGCGAACGTCGCGTTCGGGCCGCGCAGTCAGGGCGCGTCGCGGCGGGATGCCGGGGTCGCCGCGGACCGGTGGCTCGCCGAGGTCGGGATGTCGCCGTTCGCCGATCGGCGTGCCACCGAGCTTTCGGGCGGTCAGGGGCAGCGGGTCGCGCTGGCGCGGGCACTTGCCGCGCAGCCGCGCATCCTGCTGCTGGACGAGCCGTTCGCGGCTCTCGACGCCGACGCGGTCCCCGCGATGCGAGAACTGCTGGCGCGGGAGCTCGCCGGCCGCACCGCCATCGTCGTCAGTCACGACGTCGAAGACCTCGAGGCCCTCGCCGTGCGCACGGTTCGGCTGCGTGCGGGCACCGTCGTGGACGACGGGTTGTCGCCCGGGTCCGAGTGAGCACGATGTCGCGCTCCCGCCCCTCAGCCCGCCGAGCCGCTACGTTTCGCCCGAGCCGCTACGTTTCGCCCGGTCGGAAGATGGCGGCTCGGTCGGAACATAGCGGCTCGCGGGGGTGCGGCGCGCGGGGGTGCGGCGCGCGGGAG
>NZ_JBASZT010000229.1:0-3969 GCF_049661145.1 Microbacterium sp. | reverse complement strand
GATCCCCCGAGGTGCAGGTCGCGATGCTGACGCAGCGCATCAAGGACCTCACCGAGCACCTCAAGGAGCACAAGCACGACCACCACTCGCGTCGTGGTCTGTTCCTGCTCGTCGGTCAGCGCCGTCGTCTGCTCGGCTACCTCCAGGACATCGACATCGAGCGCTACCGTTCGCTGATCGAGCGCCTCGGACTGCGGCGATAGCATCAGCGCGGTGTACATCGAGACCCGGTAGGGCGTCGCGCCCAGCGTACAATCGCTCTTGCGGAGCCTCCCCACGGTGTGGGGAGGCTCTCGTCGTTCTCGGCGGCGGACCCGCCCTCTCCCGCGAGACCGGCGTTTCGGGTCGAAACCCCCGTCCATACGCGGGGTCTCGACCCGAGAAGCGGGTCTCGCGGAGCTGACGAAGGGCGGATGCTGGGGCGTCAGGCGCGGGCGGCGAGCAGGTCGGCGTGCCAGCGCTCGGCGACGTCGGGGTGGGCGCGCAGGCGGGACTTCAGGGCGTTCTCCCCATAGAGCGCGTGGATCGGATTCGACGGGTCCTGCGTCACGCCCCGAGCCTGGGCGGCAAGCTCAGCGGGCAGGTCGATCAGTGGCAGCCGAGAGTCGAGCGCGGGATTGAAGAAGAACGGCACCGAGATGCGATCGTCGGGCCAGCGCGGAGAGACGACCCGGTGGTTGGTGGCGATGAGGTAGCCGCCGGTGGCGTATTCGAGCATCTCGCCGATGTTGACGACGAACGCGCCGGGCACCGACGGCGCGTCGACCCACACGCCGTCGCGCTGCACCTGCAGGCCGCCCTTGCCCGGCTCCACCCACAGCAGGGTCAGCACCCCGGAGTCCTTGTGCGCGCCGACACCCTGCGCCCACCCGCCTGCGGACTCGGGATCGCGGGAGCCCGGATACCGGACGATCTTCAGCAGCGTCGAGGGTTCCCCGAAGTGGTCGTCGAAGTAGCTCTCCTCGGCGCCGAGTGCGAGCGCCCACGCCCGCAACAGCTTTCGCGCCACTCCGGTCAGGTGCTCCTGCCACTCGGTGGCGACCTCGCGCAACTCGGGCTGAGCCTCCGGCCACAGGTTCGGTCCGATCAGGCGGTCGAAATCCGGCGCATCGGGGTCGGCAACGGCATCCCGCTCCGGACCGATGTCGATCTGCTCGCGCCAGTCGACCTCGCCCTGCGTGCGCTCGCCGCCGATGCGGGTGTAACCCCGGAAGTGCGGGCTGTGGACGTTCTCGATCGCGAGTTTGTCCGCCTCGGGCAGGTCGAAGAAGGCGCGCGCCGTGCGGTGTAGGCGCGCCTCGAGCTCGGGTGGGATTCCGGTGCCGGTGAGGTAGAAGAACCCGACGTCGTGGGTCGCGGCGCGAAGTTCGTCGCGGAACCGCGCCGCCGTGTCGGGCCCGGCGTCGAGCAGCGAGAGGTCGAGGATCGGAAGGCTCAGATCTGTCATGCGACGAGGATAGGCACGGGTGGATGCCGAGGCATCCGATATTGCCGTTCGTTACCGTCGACGCAGGCGCAGGCTGGCCGGCGAGAGAACGACGGGGCGCCGAGAGTACGGGCGCCACCCGTTCCCTCGGCGCGGAGTTGTTCCCTCGCGGTCAGGGCCGTCGCCGTCGGGGCCGCCGCGAGCCCGTCGGGTCGGAACGGTGTCCCTCGCGGCCGGCGAGGGTCGGGTCGGCGAACAGCCATGCGGGCCGGGGCTCGACGAGCGGGCGGAACACCGTCCGCACCGGCTTCGTCGCGAGACCCAGGGCGATGAGCACCGAGAAGACGACGACGCCAGGCAGCCACAGCCACGTCGGCTCGGCATCGCGGAGGATGCCGGTCTCGCGGAACGGATACAGCACGAACGAGTGCAGCAGATAGACGTACATCGTGTACTGACCGAAGTGCGTCCACCAGTAGGTGCCGCGGGGTATCAGCGCGAAGAACGCGACGCTGAGCATGAGGGCGATCGCCATGAGAGCCAGCCGCAGCGCCCCGGACCACCACGGTCCGCCGAGGGTTGCGTAGTCCTGTTCGTAGAACAGCCACTCCCGCAGGTTGACGGCCCGCCAGGTGTCCACGAAGAACCAGGCGGTGAAACCGGCGGCCGCGAACGCACCGACGGCCAGGGCGCGCACCCACCAGCGTCGGCGGCGCAGCAGATCCAGTCGGTCGACGATGTCGTGATGGGCGAGCCACCATCCGAGAGTGAAGAAGGGCAGAAGGCCCAGCGTGCGCGATAGCGACAGCGTCGAGTCGATGTTCGGCCAGTACCCAACCGCGAGCGAGATCACGACGGTCCACACCAGCGGCCATCGCAGCAGGGCGAGGTAGGGGAGCACGAGCCGGAAGATGGCGAGGGCGAGCAGGAACCACAGCGTCCACGACGGCTGGGTCAGGTTCGGATTGGCCTGCCCCTCCACGAGCCACTTCGTCAGGGTCCAGAGCGCCTCGAAGATGACGTAGGGCAGCACGATGTCGGTCATGACCCTGGCCATCTGCCGCCTGCTGGGGGAGTCGGACTTCGAGAAGTACCCCGAGATGATCGCGAACGCCGGCATGTGGAAGGAGTAGACGAGCAGATACAGCCCCAGCGCGATATCGCTGTCGTAGGTCAGCCGCTGCACGGCATGCCCCAGCACGACGAGCACGATGCACGCGAAGCGCGCGTTGTCCCACAGCGGCACGCGACGTTTGACGGTTCGAGCCGAGCCGGTGCGGGGCGCGGGAGGTGCGGGCGGCGTCGTCATCTCGCAGGCCACCCTACCGGGGCGGCGGGCTCGGCCGGGAATAACCTGGAGTCACCCGCGTTGCACGAGATGTATTCATCTGCATGAAGTGGATGCCGCGGCATCCGGAAAGCGAAGCACATCGTGAACGAGACCACGGCCCCCGCCGCACCGCAGGTGCAGTTCGGCATCTTCAGCGTCAGCGACATCACGCAGGACCCGACGACCGGTCATACGCCGAGCGAGGCCGAGCGCATTCAGGCGACGGTGACGATCGCGAAGCACGCGGAAGAGGTCGGCCTCGACGTCTTCGCCATCGGCGAGCACCACAACCCGCCGTTCTGGTCGAGTTCGCCCACCACGACGCTCGCTTTCATCGCGGCGCAGACCGAGCGGCTCGTGCTCTCGACCGCGACGACCCTCATCACGACGAACGATCCGGTGAAGCTCGCCGAGGACTACGCGATGCTGCAGCATCTGTCCGGCGGCCGCATGGACCTCATGATGGGTCGCGGCAACACCGGACCGGTGTACCCGTGGTTCGGCAAGGACATCCGCCAGGGCCTACCGCTCGCGATCGAGAACTACGCCCTGCTGCACAAGCTGTGGCGCGAGGACGTCGTCGACTGGGAGGGCAAGTTCCGCAGCTCGCTGCAGGGCTTCACGGCGACACCGCGGCCGCTCGACGGCGTGCCGCCGTTCGTGTGGCACGGCTCGATCCGCACCCCCGAGATCGCCGAGCAGGCCGCTTACTACGGCGACGGCTTCTTCGCGAACAACCTTCTGGCCCGCCGAGCACTACCAGCGCCTCATCGGTCTGTATCGGCAGCGCTGGGAGCACTACGGCCACGGCGGTCCCGAGACCGCGATCGTCGGTCTCGGCGGCCAGGCGTTCATGGCCCGCAGATCGCAGGATGCCGTGGCCCAGTTCCGTCCCTACTTCGACAACGCTCCGGTGTACGGGCACGGGCCGAGCCTCGAGGACTTCAGCGCGATGACGCCCCTGACCGTGGGGTCGCCGCAGCAGGTCATCGACCGCTACGCCGGCATGCGGGACCTGTTCGGCGATTACCAGCGCCAGTTGTTCCTCATCGACCACGCGGGGCTTCCGCTGCAGATGGTGCTCGAGCAGCTGGACTTCTTGGGCGGCGAGGTGGTCCCGGCGCTGCGTAAAGAGTTCGCGACGATCCGCCCGGCATCCGTCCCCGACGCGCCCTCGCACGCCGCGCGCGTGCGCGCCGCGTACGGCGACGGT
>NZ_JBASZT010000228.1:0-5955 GCF_049661145.1 Microbacterium sp. | reverse complement strand
GCGCCGGCGCGCCCCCACGACGGCCTCGTCATCGATGGGCTCGGCTCGGCACGCGTCGGCGACGTCGGCGGGGGCTGGCTGCTGTTCGCGGGGCGGAGTTCCCGTGCTGAGTCCGCGGATGTGCAGTTGCGGTTCGGCCCGAGCCGTTGCGAGGTCACCGTCGGGGTCGGCGGTGCCGGGTGGACCCACGTGCTGGTGGGCAGGCGCGCCGCGATCATGCGGTCACTCGTCGCGCATCCCGAGGGGATGAGCGCGCAGGAGCTCGCCGTCGACGTATACGGAACGGTGGAGTCGGAGCCGGCCGCACGGGCAGAAGTCCACCGCATCCGTCGCGAGCTCGGCGACGTGGTGTGCACGCGGCCGTATCGCGTCGCGGCGCACACCCTCGTCGACGTCACCGCGGAGGGTGACGCCGAGCCTCATCACCCTCACTGACGGCGCCAGTCTCCTGTCGCGGCGCCCGAAACCTGGTGCGCCGAAACAGGATCGTGCAGCCGTCGCAGACGGGGTCGGTGGTCTCGCGGCGCGCGATGCGCACCGACGTCATTGGTGCGCGCCCTGTCATGTCGCGCCCGCGAGGGGGCGGATGAGCCGGGCGGGCACGCCCGCGTACACTCCGCCGCTCGGCAGGTCGCGCACGACGACTGCCCCGGCTGCGACGATGACGTCGTCGCCGATCGTGACTCCGGGGAGCACGGTCGCCCGTGCGCCCAGCCAGCACCGGTCTCCGATCGTCACCGGGGCGCTCGTGCGCGTGTGCTCGACGCCGTGCGGTCCGATGCCGTGGCCGCTCGTGATGATGAGGCTGAACATGGCGATGTGGCAGTCCTCGCCGATGCGGATGGGGGCGACGGCCTCGAAGTAGCACCACGTATTGACCGATGTGCGGGCGCCGATCGTGATGTCGCGGCTCCCCGTGAACGTGCAGTGGGCCTGCACCTTGGGGGTGCGCACGTCAAACCCTCGCAGCCGCAGGATGGCGTAGCGCACCGCTCGCGGGCACAGCGGGGAGCCTGCGACGCTGTTGGTGACGAAGGAGCGCCACCCCCAGGACAGGTCCTGCACGATGCTGTGGACCAGCGGGCGGATGCCGCGGGCTTCGGTCATCGTGCTCATCGAGAAGTCCCCTCGTCATCGGGCAGGGTTCCGAGTGGAGCGTCGCCGATCTGATCGGCCGGGGTATACAGGATCCAGTCGATGAGCATCTCGTTGACCACCGGAGTTGTCGCGTCCGGAGGCCCCGGCCAGTTGCCGCCTACAGCGAGGCTGAACAGCGCATGCGTCGGCGCGTCGAACACCCATGTGCCCGGCACGGGCACGTCCCATTCGCTGACGTCGAGCACGACGCGGTCGTCCACCGCGATGATCACCCGGCCGGGCTGCTTCTCGACCGTGTAGACGTGGAAGTCCTCGGAGAGCGGTGCGGGTGCATCGACCCCGCCGCCGAGTGACCACGCGTCGTTGTTCTTGCCCGGCTCACCGCGCGGGCCATGGAGATGATGCGCGCTGCGGCTCGTGCCGCGTGGCGTTTCGACGATGTCGATCTCGCCCGCGGCCGGCCAACCGACGCGCTCGAGCGAATCGCCCAGCAGCCAGAATGCCGGGAGCAGTCCCTGTCCCTCCGGCAGCTTGATCCGCGCCGACAGGCGACCGAACGTGAACGACCACTTGCCGGCCGTGGTGATGCGACCGGACGTCGGGGTACCGCCTGCGCCATCGGGCGGCACGGTGGCGGTGATGACCAGATTGCCCTGACCATCGAGCGTGACAGCGTCCTCCGTGTAGGTCTGCAGCTCGTCGTTGCCCCAGCCGCCGCCACCGGTCTGGATCGCCCACGCATTCCGGTCCGGCTTCGCGCCAGCGGCACCATCGAAGTCGTCGAACAGGGACGCGTCGTCGCCGTAGCGCTGACCGGCGAACGGGATGCCGACGAACCACAGCAGTCCGCCGAAGACGGCGACGACGATGACGGCGACCACCGCCGTGATGATGATCCCCCGACGACGACGCCGCCGCCGCGGCGGCTGCGGGTGGAGCGGAGCGACGGGGGCCTGGGGCGGGGACGATGACGCGGCGGTGGTCATGTGAGGAGCCCCTTCGGATCGCGGCAGAGCAGTGTCGCCGCTTCACTGACCGCATCGCGCGGGTACAGCGAACCGTCGAAGCTGAATGACACGTTCATGCGACGACGCAGGACGGCCGTCAGCGCCGTGATGCCGTTGCGCCCGGCCGGATCGACCGAGACGGTCACCGTGGGACTGTCCGACGACCACGGCAACGGTTCCAAAGAGCGAAGGAATCCCATGTCGCTGACGATGGGCCGGGCGTGGGCGGGCACGCGCGCCTCGGTCGCCGGGTTCCAGGGGTGCGACATCAGTCCGAGCGTCAGTGCGGCCAGCGGTCGCGCGACGTGCAGGTCGTGCGTGAATCGGGCGCCCGCCTCATCGAGGTCCTCGGTGAGGGGTATGGGGTGCCCGACGACGAAGTTCGCCAGCGTCGAGCGGCCGGAGGGCAGGTATCGGCGAAGATCCACGAGGATCGAGCCCTCGTCCATAACCGGGATGCCGACGCGATGCAGCGCGGCGCGTAGCGCGAAGAGCATCGCGAGGGAAGGGGGAACCCGACCTTTGCTCCACGCGGCGAAGCCGCGGAAGGTGTCGGCATCCATGATCGACGTGACGAGGTCGAGCGAACCGCGCGCGCCGGGGGCCGTCGGGCCGCTGTATTCCGGTCGATGATCCGCGAGCCGGGCGCGCACGACGTCGCGCGTCCGGCCGCCGTGGCGCAGGAAGGTGGCGCCGAGAGCGGTGCGCAACGGGGAGCCGTCGCGAGCGGAGGCGAGGACGGCGGGCACCGGGCCACCGCGCAGCGTCGCGGCGGTGAGCAGGACGGCGAGAAAGCCGTCGCCCAGCCGGTGATCGATGCACAGTGCGGCGCGATGCTCGCCGAGGAAGACGGTGAACGGGAGCGAGGGCTCGGCGATCTCGCGCAGTCTCGGGGTGCCAGCTGCCCCGGTGTACTCATCCGGAAGCGTCCGCACCGCGCGTTCCGCCTGTTCCTCGATCCCGTCCGGGTCGTACCGCCACCTGGTGCCGTCGATCACGCGCCCGGCGCGCGCGTCCGGGCCCAGGCGGAGCAGCGTACGCACCGAGGCCACGACCTCCTCCCGTCGTGGCACGTGCAGAGGTGCGAGCTCGACGCTGATGCGGACACCGGTGGCCAGCCGGTCGCTGCCGAGCAGGCGACCGGAAGTCGCACGTGGCGCCGGTGCCGCCCCGGGCGTGGCCTCCCCGGCCTCACGAGCCACGGCGTGCTGTGTCGGGAGGTGCTCCTGAGACGCGAGAACCATCGGCATCACACCCGCGCCAGGGCGGACGGCAGGTCGTCCGCGAACTCGAGGGGCGCATTGAGGTCTTGGAGCCACGCGCGCGCGTAGCTCGTGAGCTTTCCGGTGGCGTTGTCCATCGCGATGACGCGCCTCCCCAGCTGCAGGGCGATGAGCATCGCGTGCAGGCGATCGGTGACGACTGTCTCGCCGGGAGCCAGGAGTGCGACGCCCGTCGCGACACGAGCCGTGGCGTCGGCGAGCCACCGCGCGGTCGACCGGTTCGAGGTCCGCGTGACGGCGCCTTCCAGCAGGGTGCGGCGAAGCCGTTGCCGCACCCGGTCGGCGAACGTCATCGCGGGCCAGTCGATCGTCGGACGTGCACTCGTCCCCGACAGGGTGCTCTCCCTGTCTCGCCGCAGCAGCACCACGACTTCGCGGTCGGGGGCGGGAGCGTCGATCCTGCCCAGCATGTGCACGCTGTCGGGCGCGAGCACAGTGTCGGGAACCACGTCCGAGACGGCCGCGAGCGAGTCCCGGTCGCGCACGGCGAGCCGAATCCCGGGTCGGGAGGCCATCCGCGTCACGAACTCCGCTCTGTCGGCATCCGATGTGAAGTGCACCGACTGCGGCTCCTGGATGAGCAGGGTGTCGCGTCGCAGCCGATCGGTGAGGGTGTAGCGGTGTTCGCTGTGGCGCGGATAGAGACCGCCGAAGTTGCCACCGCCGTGGATCGCGACGGGGGTGGTCGTCTCGTACAGCCGTTCGTCGATCGTGCGCCAAGAGTAGGTGGCCTCGATGCGGATGCCGGCGCGTCGCCAGAACTCGGCCTGGCCGAGCGCGATGGCGGAGTCGCCGATGTTCTCGTGGTCCGGGAAGTCCGTGAACACCAGTGCGTCGACGCCGCGATGCAGCTGAGTCAGGGCATCGAACGAGCGCTGCTGCATCTCGTCGATGTAGCCCAGTCGGTCCCGGGTGTTTCCCATGGGCATGGTCATCGTGCGCCCTCCTGCCTGGTCGAGTATCCGGTCCGCTGTCCGCCCGCCGATCGGATCAGCGTTTCAGGGGCGCTGCCGCGCCGCGGGGGCTCGGAGATCTGCCCAGGGTGGCGACGCTTTCGAGTTAGAGACGACAGCGACCATCGCGGTCGCGGTACGCCGTCTTTCCCGAAGCACCAGTACACGGCCACCGCCGCGACGACCCAGCCGACGGTGGTCAGGACCGCCACGACGAGCGAGGGATCGAGAAGACTGACGGTGTACACGCCCGCGGCCAGCGGAAGTGTGCTGAGGAACGGGCTGACGAGACAGCGCACCACGAACTCGCGCCCCGACAGCCCCAGCCGGCGGAGCGCGATCAACACGTAGATGGGCTCGAGAAGGACCACGGGGATCGTGAGGCCGAGCGCGATGCCGGCGAGTGCCGGCGTCGAGTCCAGCGCGGAGCCGAGCACCGCAGCCAGCACGGTTCCGGTGACCGCCCACACCGTGTGCAGGATCGCGTATCCTCGCAGCGATCCCTGGGCGGTGAGGATCGGAATCGCCAGCAGATGGTTGTTGTTGGCGAGCAGCGACAGCACGAGGATCTGGGCGACGATGGCGGCGGGTGCGCTGCCCGGTCCCAGCCAGAGGGTCATGATCATCGGCATGAAGGTCACGACGGGCACGAGGACCAGCATCATGAGCATGTTCGCAAGGCTGGTGCCGCGCAGGAACAGTTCGCCGTTGGGCAGACCCTCGGCGCCCCCCTGTCGCATGGATGCCGTGGGGAGCACGGCCGTCGCGATCGACCCGGTCACTTCTTTCACGAGGAGATAGATGCGCTGCCCCGCGGCGTACATCGCCGTGAAGGCGATCGGTAGCAGGAGAGCGGTGAGGACGCCGCCCGCCTGCATGATGACGACACCGGCAACGCCTACCACCATCAGTTGCGCGCTCACGTGAAACAGCTCGCGGAAAACGCTCCAGCGGAACTGCCGGAAGCTTGCCGTGATCTGCGGCGCCCGCAGCCGGCGCAGCACAAAGGTCGCGATGCCGAATCCCAGCATCCCGATCACGTCGACGACGGCCACCGCGACGATCCCGAGGTGGGCCCAGCACACGACGATCGTGGCGACGATGCGGAACAGGGCGAGGCCGATGAGCAGGTAGTTCACGTCGTCGAGTCGGCCGATGCCGGCCAGGATCTGGCGGTTCGAAGAGAACGCGAGGAGCACGAACACGTTGACGACGCCGAGCACGCACAGCATCCACGCGGTGGGAATGAGATCGTCACCGAAGCGCGCGCTCGGCACCGCGGCGGCGAACGCCAGCGCGCTCGCCGCCGACAGCAGCACAGCGGCGGCGAGGAAGAACGCCGTGCTCGCCGACGCGACCTCGCGCATGCGCGCGACGTCGCGCGCGGGAAAGGCCACCCCGATGAATCGCGTCGTCGCGCCGCCGATCCCGAGGTCCTGCTGGAACAGCGAGCCGAGCGCGACCGTCAAGACGTACAGGCCGTACGCGTCCGCACCGAAGGCCATGAGCACGATCGGCAGGAGTGCCACGTACGCGATCATCGACGCGAACCGTGCCGCGTACGTCGTGACGACGGCCCGGGCGATGCCGCCGCCGGCCGCAGGCCCCGTGGTG
>NZ_JBASZT010000227.1:0-9443 GCF_049661145.1 Microbacterium sp. | reverse complement strand
CCCGTGGCATGGCCGGGGCGACGACGCTCGGGCAGGCGCTCGCGGGAGCGTTCGCGTGGCTCGTGCCGGGCGTACTCGTCACCGGGGTCGTCTTCGCCGGCGCCGTCGTGATCGCGGTGCGCCTGCTGTCGACCGGGCTCACGGAGGGCATCCATCCGGTGCGCAGTCGCGTCGGCTGGCAGGCGTGGACGGTCGAGCGCCTGCTCGACTCGGCACGCACGATCCTCTTTCCGCTGTACTCGAGTCTTTTCACTCCGGTGTGGCTGCGCATGCTGGGCGCGCGCGTCGGCCGCGATGTGGAGGCATCCACCGTCCTCCTGCTGCCGTCGCTGACGCGCATCGAAGACGGCGCCTTCCTCGCCGACGACACGATGGTCGCCTCCTATGAGCTGCACGGCGGATGGATGCGTCTGGGCGAAGTCCGCATCGGCAAGCGTGCCTTCCTCGGCAACTCGGGCATGGCCGCTCCCGGACATCGTGTGCCCCGCGACGGCCTGGTCGCCGTGCTGTCGTCGGCTCCGGCGAAAGCCAAGCCCGGCTCTTCGTGGCTCGGATCGCCGGCTGTGCGGCTGCGCCGGCTGTCGGCGGAAGGCGACGAGTCGCGAACCTATCGACCCCCGGCTCACCTCAAGCTCGCGCGCGCCCTGTGGGAGTTGTGCCGCCTCGTGCCGGTCGTGGTCACGTGCGCGATGGGACTTCTCGTGCTCTTCACGCTCGCGGGGCTGATCGGGACGCTGGGACTGGTCTGGGCGATTCTGTTGTCCGGCGTCGTCCTCTTGGTCGCCGGTGCCATCGCTGCGGGGGTGTCGACCCTTGCGAAATGGCTGATCGTCGGGCCGATCCGCGCCGGCGAGCACCCGTTGTGGTCGAGTTTCGTGTGGCGCACCGAGGTCTCCGACACCTTCACCGAAATGGTCGCAGCTCCCTGGTTCGCCCGTGCCGCCGCCGGGACGCCGGCCCTCGCGGTCTGGCTGCGGTCGCTCGGGGCAAGGATCGGCCGCGGCGTGTGGTGCGACAGCTACTGGCTCCCCGAGCCGGACCTCGTCACGCTCGGCGAGGGTTCCACCGTCAACCGCGGCTGCGTTGTGCAGACGCACCTGTTCCATGATCGAATCATGAGCATGGACACCGTCGAACTCGAACCGGGGGCCACCCTCGGTCCCCACAGTGTCATCCTCCCGGCCGCCTCGATCGGCGCGCACGCGACGGTAGGACCGGCATCCCTTGTCATGCGCGGTGAATCCGTCCCGGTCGGATCGCGCTGGAGCGGAAATCCCATCGGCCCGTGGCGTGCCGTCAAGGTGCGCGCCTACCAGTCGACATCGTGACGGTCCGCGACCCCTATGCGCCTGAGAGCGGCGACCTGAGCTTCGACGTCGAGTCCTACGACCTGCGGTTGCAGTACCGCGTGCGCAACAATCGCCTCGAGGGTCGTGTGGTCATCAACGCCGTCGCGGCCGTGGCCGTCTCGGCTGTCAGCCTCGACCTCATCGGACTGCGCGCGACGCGCCTACGTGTGGACGGCGACCGTCGCACGCGATTCGCGCAGGGTCCGCGCAAGCTCCGGGTGAGCCTGCCCCACCGCATGGCGCCGGGGGAGCGGTTCTCGATCGAGATCGTCTATGCCGGTTCGCCGTCGCCCAGGCGCTCACGGTGGGGCGCGATCGGGTGGGAGGAGCTCGAGGACGGCGCCCTGGTCGCCTCGCAGCCGACCGGCGCGCCGACGTGGTTCCCCTGCAACGACCGTCCCGACGACCGCGCCCGCATGCGCATCGAAGTGACGACGGATGCCGGGTACGTCTCCGTCCCGACGGGACGACCCGTTTCGCGGACCGCGGCGGGCGGCCGGGTGACGGTGACGGCGCAGTCCGACGTGCCGGTGGCGACGTACCTGGCCGCGGTGCACGTCGGCCGATACGAACAGCGACCGCTCGCGGGCGACGACCGCGTGCGGGTGTTCGCGCCTCCCGCGCTGCGCGGCCAGGTCCAGGGGGCCTTCGCCGACGTGCCCCGCATGCTCGCGGTCTTCGAGCGGGACTTCGGCCCGTATCCGCAGGAGGACTGCACCATCGTCGTCACTCCCGACGAACTGGAGATCCCGCTCGAGGCGCAGGGTCTGGCGGTCTTCGGCGTCAATCACCTCGCGCCGCACGAGCAGCGCCTGATCGCGCACGAGCTCGCGCACCAATGGTTCGGCAACAGCGTCGGCATCGGGCGCTGGAGCGACATCTGGCTCAACGAGGGCTTCGCGTGCTACGCCGAGTGGGTGTGGTCGGAAGCCTCCGGCGGTCCCACCGTCGCGGAGAAGGCGGCGAAGCACCACGCCCGGCTGCGTGCGCTACCCGAGGATCTCTTGCTGGGCGACCCGGGCCCCGATCTCATGTTCGACGACCGCGTCTACAAGCGGGGCGCGCTCACGCTGTTCGCCCTGCGCTGCGCCGTCGGCGACGCCTCCTTCGCCCGCACCCTGGTCGACTGGACGGCCACATACCGCCACACCCTCGCGTCCGGCGAGGACTTCCGTGCGCTGGCATCGCGCGTCGCGGACGCCGACCTGGACGCGCTGTTCACGGCTTGGCTGGATCAGCCGCTGCTCCCGCCGCTCCCGTCGCCGGCAGCGCGCTGACCCTCGCGCGGATCAGCCACCCACCGCCACGGCGACGAGTACGCCTGGCGGCCCGGTGACCTCGCGGCCCGAGTACACGGTCGCCGTTCCGGGCAGCCGCGCCTGCCAGCCGCCTCCGGCTGTCTCGGCGACGACGACCTCTTCCGGGTTCACCCGCAGGCCACGGCCGTCCGCTTTCACCGCCGCTTCGATGCGCACCCAGTGCAGCAGCCCGCCGGGCACGGGACCCGCGCTGTCGCGGACGGGATCGACGAGCGGCTCGGCATCCATCCCGAACGCCGCCACCGTCGCCGGAAGAATCGCCGCGACGGCGATGCCGCCCGCGTAGCTCACCGACGCGAGCCACGGCGCCCCCGCGATACGCACCGGCCCGTGCGGACTGCCGCACCGCGCGCAGGGGTTCGACAGCTCGGCATCCGCGTGGCCCGCCTCGGCGAGCAGGCCCCGCACCAGGTCCCAGGCGATGGCGCGGCGGGCGATCCGTTCCGGTGGACACGGCGCCCACGCGAGACGCAGCTCCCGCACTAGATCTTCGGCTCGTGCGTCTCGATCGCCACGATCCCGGACCCCGGGTTGGTTGCCGACAGGTGCGCGACGGAGAACCCGGCGGTCTCCAGCGTCGAGGCGCTGCCGAGATACGATCCCTGCATCGTGCCGGTCGCCAGCGCCATTTCCCGCAGGATGCCGGGAAGCACCGGCCCGTGACTGCACAGCACCGCGGGCTTGCCGGAGCGCACCCGCTTGCCGACGACGGCTCGCACGTCGCCCGTACCCGCCTCCCAGGCGTCCTGGCTGATCGCGGGAGTGCGGTTTACCTGTTTGCCGAGCGCCGCAGCCAGCGGCGCAAGGGTCGCGACGCACCGTACGGCGTCGCTGGAGATGAGCTTGCGCACGCCGAACGCCCGCAGCGGCCCCGCGATCGCGGCGGCTTGCTTCGCCCCGCGGCTGGTGAGCGGGCGGGCGGCATCCTCTCCATGCCACTCCTCGCGGGGCACCGCTTTGGCGTGCCGCAGCGCGATGATCGGGAACGTCGACAGCACGCCGTCGTCGACGTAGCGCACGAACTGCTCGATGATCTCGACGTCGACCGGATACGAGAGATACCCGAGTGCCCTGCGTGGCGAAACCCACTCCAGCGCCGCGATCTCCTTGTTCGGCACGAACGCGGACGCGCGGATCTGGGCATCCGTCACCTCGGCCGCCCAGTAGTGGACGATCTTCTGCCGGCCCTTCGGCATGCGATAGCGAGAGACTCCCACCGGGATGCCGAGGGCGACACGAATGCCGGTCTCCTCGAAGATCTCGCGGACAGCGGTTTCCGCGAGCATCTCACCCGGGTCGACTTTGCCTTTCGGGAGCGTGACGTCGGCGTAGGCGGTGCGGTGGATGAGGAGGATCCTGAGTTTGCCCTCCACCAGGCGCCACAGCACGCCGCCGGCAGCGTAGACGGCGGTGTCGGTCATCGCACCGCCCGCGCACGTCGCCGCCGCTGTATCTGCGTCATGGTGCGGTCCTGGAGGTCGATGAGAGGCTTGCCGCTCTCATCGACGCTGTGGCGGACCCATTCGCCGGAAGCCTGGAGGTGCCATGAACTGGTCGTGTCGCTCATCGCGAAGTCGAAGAGGTCCACGAGCTCCTTCACGTGGGCGGGGGCGACGACGCGCACGAGCGCCTCGACGCGGCGGTCGAGGTTCCGGTGCATCATGTCGGCGCTGCCGATGTACACCTGCGGATCGCCGTCATTGTGGAACGCGAAGATGCGCGAGTGCTCGAGATACCGGCCGAGGATCGAGCGCACCGTGATGTTGTCGGTGACGCCCGCCATTCCCAGCCTCAGCGAGCAGATCCCGCGCACCCACACGTCCACGCGCACACCGGCGTGGCTCGCCCGGTACAGGGCGTCGATGATCTGCTCATCGACCATCGAGTTCACCTTGATGCGGATCTGCGCGGGCCGTCCCGCCAGTGCGTTCTCCCGCTCCTTCTCGATGAGCCGCAGCAACCCCTTGCGCAGGTGCAGCGGCGCCACGAGCAGGCGCTTGAACTTCTTCTCGATCGCATAGCCGCTCAGCTCGTTGAACAGTCGTGTGAGGTCGCGGCCGACCTGCGGGTCGGTGGTGAACAGCCCGAAGTCCTCGTACAGGCGGCTGGTCTTGGGGTTGTAGTTGCCGGTGCCGATATGGCTGTAGCTGCGCAGCATCCCGTCCTCCTCGCGGATGACATGAAGCAGCTTGCAGTGGGTCTTCAGTCCCACCAGGCCGTACACGACGTGGACGCCCGCCTTCTCGAGCTTTCGCGCCCAGACGATGTTCGCGGCCTCGTCGAAGCGTGCCTTGACCTCCACGAGCACAAGGACCTGCTTGCCGCGCTCGGCGGCATCGATGAGGGCCTGGATGATGGGGCTGTCACCCGACGTGCGGTAGAGCGTCTGCTTGATGGCCAGCACATGCCGATCGCGCGCCGCCTGCTCGAGGAAGCTGACGACGCTCGTCGTGAACGACTCGTAGGGGTGGTGCACGAGCACGTCGCCCTTACGGATCGCGGCGAACAGGTCGGCGCGGCCGTTCTGCTCGGCGGGCTGGAATGCCGTTGCGGTGATGGGCACATGCGCGGGGTAGTGCAGCTCTGGGCGGTCGATCTTGGCGAGGTCGAACAGGCCACGCATGTCGAGCGGTCCGGGAAGGCGGTAGACCTCCTGCTCGGTGATGTCGAGCTCCGAGATGAGCAGATCCAGGGTGACCTCGTCCATCTGCTCGGTAACTTCGAGGCGGATGGGGGGACCGAACCGGCGGCGCAGGAGTTCGGCCTCCAGCGCCTGGATGAGATTCTCGGTCTCGTCCTCCTCGATCACCATGTCCTCGTTGCGGGTGAGGCGGAATGCGTGGTGTTCGAGGATCTCCATCCCGGGGAAGAGGTCGCCCAGGTGGTTGGCGATGAGCTGCTCCAGCGGCAGGTAGCGCGTCCTGCCGGCATCCCCACGCACGGAGACGAACCGCGGCAGCATCGGAGGCACTTTCAGACGCGCGAACTCCTGGCGCCCCGTCTTCGCATTGCGGATGCGGATCGCGAGATTCAGCGAAAGCCCTGAGATGTAGGGGAAGGGATGCGCGGGGTCCACCGCGAGCGGCATGAGGACCGGGAACACCTGGGTCTGAAAGTAGTCGTAGAGATCGTCGCGCTCCTCGTCGGACAGATCGTCCCACGACATCACCTCGACACCGGCGTCGGCGAGGGCGGGCTTGACGAGATCCAGCCATGCCCGCGTGTGCCGCACCTGCAGGGCATGGGCCTCCTGCGAGATGTCGGAGAGGACATCCTGCGGCGCGCGGCCCACATTCGTGGGTACGGCCAGGCCGGTGACGATCCGGCGCTTGAGGCCGGCGACGCGCACCATGAAGAACTCATCGAGGTTGCTTGCGAAGATCGCGAGGAAATTCGCCCGCTCCAGCACTGGCAGCGTAGGATCCTCCGCCAGTTCCAGCACGCGTTGGTTGAACGCGAGCCAACTGAGCTCGCGGTCCATGTATCGATGGTCGGGCAACTGCGAGTCTTCGATTTCGACGGACTCGTCGAAGTCGTCGTCGTCGGCGTCGCCGAGTCCCGTGTCCAGAACGTCGCTGTCGATCATCTCTTCATCATGTCAGGACGAGGTGACCGGCGCGTTAACCACGCACGTATCGGCGCTCAGGCGCGGGAGCGCTCGTGGGAGGTCGAGGTCTGGTCGTCGTCATAGACGTTGAACCGGTAGCCCACGTTGCGCACGGTTCCGATCAGCTGCTCGAGGTCGCCGAGCTTGGCGCGCAGTCGCCTCACGTGCACGTCCACGGTGCGAGTGCCGCCGAAGTAGTCGTAACCCCACACCTCGCTCAGCAGTTGCTCACGCGTGAACACGCGGGACGGATGCGTCGCGAAGAAATGGAGCAGCTGGAACTCCTTGTAGGTGAGGTCCAGCGCCCGACCGTGCACCTTCGCCGAATAAGAGGACTCGTCGATCGTGATGCCGGAGGTCTGGATGCGGCTGGAGACCTGTTCCGCACTCTGCCGACCCACTGCCAGTCGAATGCGCGCGTCGACTTCCGCAGGTCCTGCTCCGACAAGAATGACGTCGTCGACGCCCCAGTCCGTCGACACCGCCGTCAGTCCACCCTCGGTGACCACGAGCACGAGCGGGGCGTCGAGCCCGGTCGTGTTGAGGATCTTGCACAAGGATTTCGCGCCCACGAGATCGGTGCGGGCGTCCACGAAGATGACATCCGCACTGGGGGCGTTCACGAGTTGGGCGGGTTCGGCGGGGATCTGCCGCACTCGGTGGCTGAGCAACTCGAGTGCGGGCAGGACCGCCGCTCCGCCTGCGGCGGAACTCAAGACGAGAAGCTGAGCCATGCGGTCCCTTCGGGCGCGGACGACCGCGCCGTGTGACCCAATACTAGAACCTCGACTAGAAGCTCGCCGCCCAATCGACGCGCGGAGGCGATTCGCGCCGGATGCGCGCGGGGGCCCACGAGTGCGCGAGAATACATGCCATGACCGTTCCTGGGCTCGCCCCGCGCGCCGGATTCGGCGGCATCATCGCCGTCTGGGCCGCCGCCGCGGTGATCTCGGTCGTCATCGGCATCGTCGCCCCGGACGACTGGTGGGCGGCGTGGATGTCGGTCGGGTTCGCGGGCTGTCTCATCCTCGCTTTCGTCATCCAGCTCTTCGTCGGTCATCCCGAGGGATTCCTGCGTCGCGTCTCCGCGAGCGTCCTGGGAGCACTGGTCGTCATGGGGTTCTTCGGTCTGGGCCTCGGTCTCGTCAGCCTCTTCGGTTGACCCGAAGGTCTCGGCTCGCTGGGCAGATTTCCTCGCCCCCGCGGCGCGGCAGCGCCGCTGAAAAACGATGCGAAGTGTGCTCCCCTCCGTGAGCGCGGGACGGGTAGAGTGGACCCATGGACCTCGTCGCACTCGAACTCTTCTTCGTCGGGTTGCTCGCGCTCGCCTCGGTCGCCATCGTGTTCGTCTCAGGTGTCGTGATCAAGAACCTCTATCGCGGCCAGCGCTGATGCGAAGGTCCCGCCACCGTGGGCAGGTTTTCTTGCCCCATGGCGCGGCAGCGCCCCTGAATAGGCTGATCACGTGATCGATCTTCCTACCGACCTTCCGGCGGACATCGTTCCGCTGTCGTGGTTGCTCGGCGTGTGGGAGGGCACCGGCGTCATCGCCTACGAGGCCGAGGGCACCTCGTTCCGCGGCGAGTTCGCCCATCGCGTCAGCTTCAGCCACGACGGCGGCGACTTCGTCAACTACGCCGCGAGTGCGTGGCTGCTCGGCGAGGCCGGCGGCCGCACATCCCTCGTCGCCGAGACCGGCTATTGGCGTCTTGCCCGGCCCGCCGAAGCAGCGGATGCCGGGCCCGGGTTGCTCCCGGCATCCGTCGTCCGCTCCTCGCCCCGTACGGTCGACGATGTCGAGATGCTGCGAGGTGCCGAGGGAGGGTTCGAACTTGAAGTGGCGATCGTCCACTCCGACGGCATCAGTGAGCTCTATCTCGGTCAGGTGCGCGGCCCCCGCATCGATCTCGCAACCGATGCCGTCGTCCGTCCCGCCAGCGCGAAGGCCTACACGGCTGCCACCCGCATGTACGGCTATGTCGACGGGCACCTGCTGTGGGCGTGGGATATCGCCGCTCTCGGTGGTGAGCTCGCCTCGCACGCGTCCGCACGGCTGGCACGTGCCGAGTGAGCGCACGATGACGGTCGAGTTCCAGCGTGCCATCCCGGGTGCCGTCGTCGACGACCGGGGCCTCGCTCACCTCGGTGCGCCGTTGCGCGAACAGCGCGACCTCGCCGCGGGGCGCGCCCTCGCGCCGCTCGGCGATCGCACCGTGCTCGCCGTCGACGGTCCCGACCGGCTGTCGTGGCTGGACTCGATCACGTCGCAGGCCGTGGCGACGCTGCCGCCGGGTGAGAGTACCGAGTTGCTCGTGCTTGACCCGCAGGGCCACGTCGAGCACGCCGCCGCGATCGTCGACGACGGCGAGCGCGCGTGGCTCATCGTCGATGGGGAGCGTGCGGCGACCCTGTTCGCGTGGTTGAACCGGATGCGGTTCCGGCTGCGGGTGGAGGTGCAGGATCTCTCCGGTGGGACGCACGTGGTCGGCGGCACCGCCGACGCCGTCGCGGCGCTGTCGGCGCTCGCCGTATGGCGTGACCCGTGGCCGGGCGTCGCTGTCGGCGGCTGGGGCTACGCTGCCGCCGACCCGCACCCCGGCGCGGGCCGTGATTGGGTCGAAGCCGTCGTCGACGATGCGGAGTTCGCGCGGATCGTGGGTGCTGCGGCATCCGGCGATCGGATCCTTGCGGGCCGGATCGCGGCCGACGCACTACGGATCGCCGCGTGGCGCCCCCGTGCCGTCGCCGAGGGCGCGGACGGCCGCCTGCTGCCGCACGAGGCGGACTGGTTGCGCACCGCGGTGCACCTGGACAAGGGCTGCTACCGCGGCCAGGAGACCGTCGCCAAAGTGCACAACCTGGGGCATCCTCCTCGCAGGCTGGCGTTTCTGCAGCTGGACGGCAGTGAGGCGCAGTCGCCCGCGCCTGGCGCTGACGTGTTCAGCGGCGACGACGTGGTGGGCACGGTCACTTCCGTTGCGCGCCACTACGAGGAGGGGCCGATCGCGCTGGCGCTGCTCAAGCGTGCCGTGCCGATCGACGCTCAGCTGACCGTCGCGGTCGACGATGCCCGCATCGCCGCGGCGCAGGAGGTCATCGTGCCGCCGGATGCCGGGCGCGTGGCGTCGGTGCCGCGAATGCCGCGCCTGGGCCGCCGCACGGAGCAGC